>JBDHSJ010000362.1:0-3414 GCA_039808065.1 Burkholderiaceae bacterium
GCGGTATGGCCTGGCGGCAGGGCCGACCGCTCTACCCGGGGCCGGCTGCCCCGGAGGCGCGGGCCATCACCCCGCAGGCCTTCGCGTCCGGCCGCTGGCCCAACGCTGCGCGCGGTGCTTGCGGGGGCGCTGCGCGACCAGCTGACGCACGTCGCTTCGCTGCATTGAGTTGCGCCGGCTTGGCCGGCGAGGGGGCGCACCCCGGGAGGGGCTGCGCCGTGGCGTTGGCGGGTTGAAAACCGCAGGCCGCGCTCGTCATTCGGGCTGACGGGATTGCACGCGGGTTCGTCGCTGTTCGACGCCAGCTCGCGGGGCCCGGGCAGCGCAAGGGTGCGGCTGCGCCCACGTCCTCACCCGGTCCTCTCTGCGTTCGGCTGCGGCTTGCGGGCGTGCCCTGGCTCTGCCCGGTCCGCTCGCTCTTTTGGCGTCGCGACGACCCGAGGTGCAGATCCCTCAACCCCACCCAGAAAGGCCATCTATGAACGCGACCCACAGCCAAGCCGTCAGCACCGCAAGCCAAGCGGGGATTTCCTCCCCTAGCCCCTCCGCGACTCGCCAAGGAGCAGCTGGGGTTTTGGGGGCAGTTGCGCAGCGCGTGGCCGCGCGCTTCGTTCCGGCTGGGGCTGTGGTGCAGCAGGTGGCGGGCACGGATGCGGTGGTGTATCTCTACAAACGGGCGGATGGGCAGGCCTGTGCGCTGGGCTACGTGGGCACGGCGGGCAAGCCGGCGTTTCATCATCGGTTCGGCGGCGAGGCCTTCCGGGATCGCTTCGTGGGGGAGTGGGTGGCGAAGCAGCAGCGCGCGGCCGCTGTGCGCGCCGAGCGCCTGCTGGCTCGCAAGAGCGCGACCCACACGCTGAAGCTGGGCGACATCGTCTATGCCTGCTGGGGCTACGAGCAGACGAACGTCGACTTCTTCCAGGTGGTCCGGGTGGTGTCGGATCGCTCCGTGGTGATTCGTGCGATCAAGGGCGAGATCCAGGCGGATGGGCCCATGGCCATGACGGGGCACAGCACGCCCTGTCGTGACCAGTTCGAGGACGGCGCCCCCGAGCTGCTGCGCCGCGCCGAGGGCTGCGGGGTTATGAACGTCTGCTTCAAGCACCCGGCCAGCCTGTGGACCGGCAAGCCGGTGCGCTGCACCTGGTACGCCTGAGGGGTTGGCGATGCGATTCCATCCGCTGCCCCGTTACGAGGCCCTGAACTGGACCCCGCGCAAGCAGGCGCTTGCCGCTTCGCGGCCGGCGCGCGAGCTGGCTAAGGCCCGTGCGGCGCTGCCGCTGCTGGCCGATCAACTGCCGGAGCCGGCGCCGGTGGATCTGGATGCCCTGGCGGCTCGCCGGCAGGCCCTGTTGGCGGCGTCCGAAGCGCGCGTGCGCGCGATGACCGCGCGGCACTGGCGGGCGGCACGCCCCGACTACTTTGCGGCCACCGAGGCGCAACGCGCGGCGATCCGTGCGGCCTGGGCGGCTTGGCGGGGGCCGCTGACGGCTTTGTATTTCCGGTACGTGGTCGACGTGCACACGGGGGTGGTGGAGGCGCGCAGCCAGGCGTTTTGGCAGCGCGAGGCGGAGTGCCGTGCCGCTGCGGCCGAAGCGGTGGCGCGCCAGGGCGTGCTGCAGCGAGGGGGTGCCGCATGAGCGCGGCGCTGCAGATGCGGGTGGGTCTGCCGCTGACCGGCGGCGCCCTGCCGGCCGCAGCCAAGCAGCGGGGTTATCCGGTGCTGTTCTCGGCCAACGCGTTCGCGCGCACCTTCCCCGGTTCCCATGAAAGGGCAGGGGAGTTCCAGGGATTCAGGGTGCCCAGGCCTGGCCAGCTCGATGGGCTGGACGCGGCGCTGGACTCGGCCGGGTTTGTGGCGGCGGCGCGGTACGGGGACTACCGCTGGACCGTGTCCGACTATTACGACCTGGTCGGCGCCTTCCCGTGGGCCTGGCATGCCGCCATGGATTACTGCTGCGAGCCCGAGATTGCGGCCGACCGGCCCTTGCGGCTGCTGCGGATCGCGGCCACAGCCGTGATGCTGATGCGTTGCACGGCGGAGGCCGAGCGCCGGGGCCTGCCGGCCCCCATGCCGGTGCTGCAGGGGTGGACGCCGGCGGAATACGCGTTGTGCGCCGAATGGCTACCGCTGACGCGGTGGCCCAGCCTGGTGGGGCTGGGCTCAGTCTGTCGGCGTCCCGTGCACGGGCCGACCGGCATCCTGGCCATTCTGGAGGCCGTGGACGCTCGGCTGCCTGAGCACGTGCGACTGCACCTGTTTGGGGTCAAGAGCGAGGCGCTGGCGGTGCTGGCCAAGCATCCGCGCGTGGCGTCGGCCGACTCGATGGCCTGGGACATGCAGGCGAGGGCGGAGCGGCGCACCGGGCGGGACATGGCGTTTCGGGTGGGGCACATGGATGCGTGGCTGCAGCGGCAGCACGCGGCCATCGAGGGCCTGCAGGCCTGCGCGGCGTTGCCGCGCAGCCTGTTCGACCCGGCCGACTTCGGGGGCTCGATCTCCGGAGTGGAGGAGCTGGTGCTGGAGGCGCTGGCCCTGCAGTACGCGGATCTGCTCATGGAAGGGCAGCTGGAGTACCGGGATGCGGTCTGGCAGGCCTCCCACGATGGGGTCTGGGCCGTGGCCAAGCTGCGCATGCGCGGGATGAGCGAGGCGCTGCTGGCCGAGTACGACGAGGACCTGGCGGGATTCGGGGTGCGGGTGAGGGGGCTGGTGGGGCAGGGTGCGCCTTGCCCCGAAACTTCGCTGGATGGAGGGCTGAATGCCGGTGGTTGAAGTGGATCGATTCGAGCGGGCCGAGCTGAGAGCCCGTCCCGATTGGCTGTTCGTGTTCGGGGACAACGAGCAGCGCAGGGGCCTGGCTGGGCAGGCGAAGGCCTGCCGAGGTGAGCCCAATGCCTGCGGCGTGGCCACCAAGTGCGCGCCCAGCCTGGCGGAATCGGCGTTTTGGTCCGATGCCGATTTCGAGCGGTGTGTGCGGATCATTGATGCCGACTTGGCGCGAGCCTTTGAGCATGTGCAGCGGGGTGGCACGGTGGCGCTGCCCTCCGGCGGCCTAGGGACCGGCCTGGCGGACCTGCCGGCTCGGGCTCCCAGGGTGTTTGCTCACCTGCAGGGTCGCTTGCAGGCGCTGAGGGAGGCTGGTGCATGAGGGCCAAGCGGGTCATTCGGCGGGTCTCAGACCTTGTTGGGCTTTCAGATGACGAATTGACGGCTTGCCTGGCCGCGCTGCGCGACGAGCTGGTGTCCTCCCGGTGGCGTCATGAGGCCGCGATTGCCTCCGGCGCGCTGACCGAGGCAGAGCCGTTCAAGTTCGATTCGTTCACCTGGTCGCGTCCTAGAAGAGATGCGCGACCCGTGTCAGGGCCCTTTGGGCCGTCGACGGCGATCCGCACCCTGCCGCTGAAGCGGCC
>JBDHSJ010000363.1:0-3413 GCA_039808065.1 Burkholderiaceae bacterium
GCCCACGCTGGCCCTGCCGCTGGCGGACACCGCCGCGCTGGCCGAAGCCGCCGCCGGTGCCCGCGTGGTGCTTCACGCGGCCAACCCGGCCTACACGCGCTGGGGCCAGGAACTGCTGCCCATGGCGCGCCAGGCCATGGACCTGGCCGAGCGCCTGGACGCGCTGCTGCTCGTGCCGGGCAATGTGTACGGCTACGGTGCAGAGATGCCCGCGCTGCTGAGCGAAGCCACGCCGGCGCGCCCCAGCACGGCCAAGGGCGCGCTGCGCCTGCAGCTGGAGCAGGAACTGCAGGCCCGGGCCGCCGCCGGGCGCTTGCGCGCGCGCCTGCTGCGCGCGGGCGATTTCTTCGGGGCCGGCCTGGGCAGCTGGCTGGATCTGGCCATTGCCAAGCCCTTGCCGCAAGGGCGCCTGCAGTACCCGGGGCCGCTGGACCGCGCCCATGCCTGGGCCTACCTGCCGGACCTGGCCCAGGCCTTCGTGGGCCTGGCGGAGCGCCGCGGTGCCATGGGCTACCAGAGCTGGACCTTCGAGGGCCACACCCTCACCGGCGAGCAGCTGCTGGCCGGCCTGGCCCAGGCCGCGCAGGCCCTGGGCTGGCCCGCGCCCGCAAGGCTGGAGCGCATGGCCTGGTGGCCCTGGCAGCTGGCCGCACCGGTGGTGCCGCTGCTGCGCGAGGTGCTGGCCATGCGCTACTTGTGGGAGCGCCCGCACGCGCTGGACGGCAGCGCTCTGCGCCAGCACCTGGGCGAGCGCCTGGTGCACACGCCGCTGGCGTGGGCCCTGCAGGCCAGCCTGGCAGACCTGGCACGCCAAGGCCTTTGGAAGGGCTGGCCGGCGCTGCCGCAGCGTGAGGTGCTGGCATGAGCGCCGCCATCCTGCCCGGACGCCACACCGCGCGCCCCGAACGCGACTTCGTGCTCTTCCTGATCGGCATGCGCATCAACCAGCTCTGGCGGGTTGACCACTGGCTGCCGGTGGCGCGTGCCATGCCGCGCATGTTGAAGGAGCTGGCCGCGCAGCCCGAGCGCGGCTACCTGCACGGCGAGCTGTGGGGCGGTCGCACCACCGTGATGCTGCAGTACTGGCGCAGCCTCGACGAACTGCTGGCCTATGCCAAGGACCGCGAGGCCGCCCATCTGCCGGCCTGGGCGGATTTCAACCGCCGCGTGGGCCGCAGCGGCACGGTCGGCACCGTGGGAATCTGGCACGAGACCTACTGCGTGCGGCCTGGCCAGGTGGAGTCCATCTACGTGAACATGCCGCCCTTTGCGCTGGGGCGGGCGGCGCCGCTGGTGCCGGCCCAGGGGCCGCTGGCACATGCCCGCGGCCGCATGGGATCCGCCTGAGCGTCAGGCGTGCGTGGGCGTGATCAGGATCTTGCCCTGACGCTCCCCGGCCGCGGCAGCGGCCACGGCTTCCTGGATCTGCGCCACCTCGTAGCCGGCCTGGATGGGCGTGTGCAGCTGGCCGGCGGCAATCCGCCCGGCCAGCTCGCTCAGCAGCTTGAATTGCTGGTCCTGCGGGGTGACGCGGAACCAGCGCGCCAGCCAGAAGCCCTTGAGCGTGACATCGCGGAACACCAGCTCGCGCGGCGTGACGATGCAAGGCTCGCCGCTCAGTGCCCCGTAGTTGACGACCGTGCCACCCTCGGCCAGCGCGGCGGCCATGCGCATCGTGGCCTGGCCGCCCACGGCGTCGATGCCCAGTTTGACGGCCGCACCCCCGGTGGCGGCCTTCACCCGCTCGGCCAGCTGCTCGCCATCCACCAGCACCACATCCCCACCCAGGGCCTGCACGCCGGCCACGGCCGATTCACGCCGCACCAGGTTCACCGTCTTCAGGCCGCGCAGCTTGGCCAGCTGCACCACATAGCTGCCCACGCCCGAGTTGGCGCCGTTCTGGATCACCCAGTCGCCCGGCTGCAGGTCGGCGAACTCGCTCAGCAGCAGCGAGGCCGTGGGCGGGTTCACCGTCAGCATGGCCAGCTGGCGCGGGTCAGCCTCGTTCGGCAGCGGAATCAGGCGGGCGGCCGGCGCCACCACATGGGTGGCCCAGGTGCCGATGCCGACCGGCAGCAGCACGGTCTGGCCAATGCCGATGCCGGGGCCCTGGGTGTCGGGGCCCAGCTCCAGCACCCGGCCCACGCCTTCGCTGCCGCCCACGGCGGGCAGCGGCGGCAGCTGGCCGTACTGGCCGGTCAGCATCAGCACATCGCTGGGGTTGATGGGCGCGGCCAGCACCGCCACCAGGGCCTGGCCGGGCTGCAGCACCGGGCGTTCGAAGGGCACGGCCTGGATCACGGCCTGCGGCACCGGGCCGCGTTCGCTGTACTGGGCTTTGAGCATTGGGGTCATGTGGGGGCCGCCGTGCGGGCGTCTGGGGTTGCAATGGCCGGCATGCTAGGGAGAACCCAGTCCTGGTGGAATCCGTCGCAGTCAGCAAAATCTTTTGCTGAAACGACAAAAGCGGATGCTCATGGACAAGCTGCGCGCCCTGCAATACCTGCTCAAGGTGGCCGACACCCTGAGTTTTTCGGGCGCCGCGCGCGCCTTCGGCGTGCCGGCCTCATCCATTTCGCGCCGCATCGCCGATCTGGAGGCCGAACTGGGGGTGGAGCTGCTGCACCGCACCACCCGCACCGTGCGGCTCACCGAGATCGGCGCGCTCTATCTGGAGCCGGTGCGCGCCGGCCTGGCCCAGCTGGACGACGCCGCCGAGCTGGTGGGCCGGCGCAGCCGCACGCTCAGCGGCACCTTGCGCATCAGCGCCATGCCCAGCTACGGCCAGCTGCTGCTGATGCCGGCCCTGCAGGAATTCAGCGCGCAATACCCCGACATCGTGCTCGACGTCCACCTCAGCGACGCCCTGGTGGAGCTGGGCCGCGACCAGATCGACCTGGCGATTCGCGGCGGCCGCCAACCGCAGGACCGCGTGGTGGCGCGGCGCCTGGACGACAACCGCTTCCTGCTCGCCGCCTCGCCGCAGTACCTGGAGCGGCTCGGCCGGCCGCGCACCCTGGCCGATCTGCAGGCCCACAAGGCCCTGCTGTACCGAGGCCCCCACGCGCTGATCCACTGGCAGGGCCGGGACGAAGAAGGCTGGCGCGAGCTCACCGTGCCGCCCGCCTTCATCAGCAACGACGGCGCCAGCCTCATCGCCATGGCCTGCCAGCACCGCGGCCTGGTGCTGCTGCCCGAGTGGGGGCTGCGGCCTTACCTGCTGCGCGGTGAACTGGTGGCGCTGGAGCTGGAGCAGCCGGTGTCCGTGAGCCGTGGCGGTGAGGCCGGCATCTACCTGCTCTACCTGCAGGCGCGCTACCAGGTGCCCAAGGTGCGGGTGGCGGTGGAGTTCTTGATGAGCAGGCTGGGCGCGGGCGTGCCGGGCGGTGGCGCTGCTGGCGCGGCCCGCTGAG
>JBDHSJ010000364.1:0-3406 GCA_039808065.1 Burkholderiaceae bacterium
GCTTGAGGCCGCCCTGGCCATCGGCAAAGCCGTACAGGGCGTGCTGGGTGCTGTCGAGCTGGTAGCCATGGCGGCCGGCCTGGCGCTGCAGCGGGCCGTTCAGCACGGTGTCGGCGGGCAGATCGGCCAAGGAGTCATGGCCGGCATGGGCGTACTGGGCCTGCCAGGCGGGCGCGCCCAGCAGGGTCAGGTCGGCGCGGGCGGGGCCGGCCAGGGCCAGGCTCAGGCCCAGCAGCGAGAGAAGGGGACGAAATTTCATGGAGTGCTCCTGAGGGCGCGCGCCGCCGTGGCGGCACGCGCGGGGGTTCTTATTGGCCGAAGGGCAGGGCGCTGTACATGCCGCGCAGGGTGGCGCCGGCAAAGCCGGCGCGCGGCACCACGGTCACGTAGATCCAGCCTTGGCCGTTGGTGGGGACGTTCAGCTGCACGGCGCCGCCGGCCTGCACTTCGCCACGCACCTGGTGATCCTGGGCGGTGGCCCAGCCACCGGCCTTGGCGTAGATGTCGGCGCCACCGCCGGCCACATCGGCCAGGCGGAACAGCACCTGGTTCCAACCGGTGCCGCGCAGGTAGTAGTAGCGCGCGCTGCCATTGCCGGGCACCGCGCGGGCGCAGCCATTGCCCAGCTCGGACTCGGATGCCGCGCGGCAGGGCCCCACGGCATTCGCGTCCACCAGGGGCAGGGTGCCCGGGCGCTGCGACAGGCAGCCGCTGGACTGCAGCTGGCCGCCGCCCACGCACTCGCTCAGCCAGCGCGAGAAGTCGGCATCCAACTGCGTGCCCAGGCCCAGGATCTGCTGGCTGTAGCCGGCGTAGTCGGCCACGCGGGTACGGGGCAGGAAGGCGTCCACCAGCTGCGGCTGACGCTCCACCATGTAGCGGGCGGCCAGGTAGCCCCAGTTGTAGACGCGTGCGCTGCCGCTGTCATAGCTGTTGCGCATGACTTCGCTGAGCGCCAGCGGGGCGGTCTGGGCGCGCGAGGTGGCGTCGGCATTGAAGCGGCGCAGATGGGCGAAGGAGATGTATTCGGCCAGGCCTTCGATCCACCAGACCGACGAGGCGCGGTTCACGCTGGCGGTGAGCGGGTAGTCGTTGAAGCCGCCGCCCATGTTGAAGCGGCCGTCCAGGTAGTGCACAAACTCGTGGTTCAGATTCCAGATCTCGAAGCCGGAGAGCCACTCGGCGCGGTGCGCGATGAAGCGCGCCTGGTTGCCCGCCACCCAGGGGCTGCCTTCCAGGTAGATGCCGCCGTTGTCGGTGTTGTTGCCGAAGATGTGGCCCGAGAAGCGCTTGTACTGCTCCGAGCTGTCGAACACCACCAGCTCCAGGGTCTGGTTGTTGTCGTTGGGCACCGGGCGGCCCAGGGTGTTGAAGACGGCGTGGAATTCGCCGGCCTGCTGGATCACCGACTCGCAGCTGGCCTGCAGCTGGGCCGGCGTCATGGCCTGGGCGCGGATCACGTAGTGCGCATTGCAGGCGTGGCGGATCGGCAGCTTCTGCTGCTCCAGGGTCTGCGCCGCATTGCAGGTGCCGTAGGAGGCGCAGTAGGGCGCGTCATAGGCGTCCACCATGTCGGCGGCGCGCAGCCACACATCGATGGCCTGATCGTTGCTGGGCTGGAACTGCGCCATCTGGGCCACGCCCATCAGGCGCACGCCGTCCTTCAGCGCCGGGTGGCGCAGGAAGCGCAGCATCTCGCCCACGGCATTGCGCAGGTGGTAGTCGTTGTCCGTGCCCAGCAGCGCGCGGTTGCGGGTCAGGAAGCCGTCCAGCGCGCGGGCGTAGCGCAGGTCGTTGCGCACCGCGGTGATGTAGGCGGTCTGGCCGTCGCCGTAGAACAGGGTGTTCATGGCGGCCAGCAGGGCGTCGTTGTGCCAGTAGCCGGCCTGGGCGTGCTGGGGCTGGAACTGCTCGATCCAGCGCGCCGCGGCCGGTGCCAGCGCGGCGGCAAAGCCGGCCGGCACGGTCTTGAAGACCTCGGCCACGACATAGGCATTGGTCTCGTTGGAATCAAAGAAGCGCGGCGCGGCGGCCAGCTGCTTCATTGCGCCCAGCGTGGCATTCATCATGCTGCGCGTGGCGCCGGGCACACCGGTGCTGCTGTTGCCGGTCTCGCTTAGGTACCACCAGTAACCGGCCGTGCGGATGTAGGAGAGCAGGTTCTTGACCTGGTCGCTGTCGGTGCCGGTGTAGTTCAGCGCGCGCAGGCGCAGGGTGTTGGCCACCGTCACCACGTTGTCGGGGCTGAACACCGTGCGGTGATCGGCCGCGCTGCCGGTGTAGAGCTGGTACATGCAGCCGCTCAGCGCGGCCTGGTCGATAAAGGCGATCAGGTTCGTGCCGCTCTTGCCGCGGAAGTCCGCGGCCTGGCAGCTTTGCGCGGCCTGGGCCGGGGCGCCATCGGCCAGAAGCCGGGCGGATTGCTGGCGCTTGCGCAGACTGCTGTCGGCCGGCAGCGCTTGCGGCAGCTCGCCGATGCGCTCACGGCGCGGCAACAGGTCTTCGGCGCGGCGCAGAGGCAGCTGTGAAGGGTGCAGGCCCTGGCGCGCCACGTGCTCGCCCTGGCGCACCTGGCCGGGCTGGGTGGGGGCCTGCACCTGCAGGCTTTCGGCCTGCGCGCGGCGCAGGGTGGTGGGGTCTTCGGGGCGGGGCAGGGCGGCCAGCGCGGGCTGGCTCAGCAGGCCGGCGCACAGCAGGGCCGCCGGCAGGCGCCAGGCGGAGGGGTGAGAAGGCATCGGGAACTCCGGGTTGGGATGGCCACGGCGGGCGTGGAAAACGCGAGCAGCCCGGTACTGCGCAAGCCGGGAAAGCGCGGCCGGCAGTCTGCGCAGCGGTGACAGTTCTGTCTTGCACGGGTCCGGCGCGCCGGGGCACGAAATCGGCACAGGCGGTGATTTCGGTCAAGGCCGGGGTGCGGCCGTCGCCCTAGGCTGGCGGCCCTTCTGTTGAGCCGCCTGCACCATGTCCGAGCCCGCTGCCTTTGACGCCGACCTCCTCATCGTGGGCGGCGGTCCGGCCGGCCTGGCGCTGGCCTGCGCCTTGCATGACCAGGGTTGGCGCCCGCGCGTGCTGGAGCAGCAGCCCGCCGCGGCATTGGCCGACCCGGCTGACGATGGCCGCGAGATTGCCCTCACGCACCGCGCACGCCGCATCCTGGAAGGTCTGGGCTTGTGGGCGCGCGTTTGCAGCCAGGGTGAGCCCGTGCCTCTGCGCGCCGCCAGTGTGCGCAGCGCCGGCAGCCCGCGCGTGCTGCCCTTTGAATCGCCGGGCCACGAAGCCCTGGGCTGGCTGGTGCCCAACCAGCGCCTGCGCGCCGCGGCCTGGGCCGGTGCCCAGGCGCGCGGCATCGCCATCGAAACCGGTGTGGCCGTGCAGGGCCTGCAGCGCGACGGACAGGCCGTCACCC
>JBDHSJ010000365.1:0-3399 GCA_039808065.1 Burkholderiaceae bacterium
CCGCGCGGCGCACGCTTTCTGCCCAATGTCTCGGGCCTCGGCCGGCTGTTCATCGAACCCGGCCGATTGACGCAACTCGTCAAGCCCCTGTACCGCCTGGCCTTCGCCAAGGCCGGATGCGTGCTGTTTCAAAACGAGGATGACCGTCAGGTCTTCGTGAACCTGGGCCTGGTGGCGATGGACCGCACCCAGCGCCTGCCCGGTTCGGGTGTGGACCTGCAGCGCTTCCAGCACGCGCCGCGCAGCGGGCCGGCGCGGCGCTTCCTGATGGTGGCGCGCCTGCTGCGCGACAAGGGCGTGCACGAATTTATCGCCGCCGCCCGCACCCTGAAGCAGGAACAGCCGGACTGCGAGTTCGTGCTGCTGGGCTCCTCGCGCTCACCCAATCCCACAGCGGTTCCAGCCGCCGAATTGCAGGCCTGGCTGCAGGCCGGCTGGGTGCAGCACATCGAGCAGATTGACGATGTGCGCCCCGAACTGGCCCGCGCCGACTGCGTGGTCCTGCCCTCCTACCGCGAAGGCGTGCCGCGCAGCCTGCTCGAAGCCGCCGCCATGGCCAAACCCCTGATCGCCACCGATGTGCCGGGCTGTCGCGACGTGGTGCGGCCCGGATTGAACGGCTGGCTGTGTGCGCCGTGCAACGCCGAGGCCCTGACGCAGGCCCTGCGCCAGGCCATCCACAGCCCGCCCGAGGAGCTCCAGGCACTGGGCCGGGCCGGCCGTACCCTGATGGAACAGCAATTCGACGAGCGTCTTGTGTTTGCGGCTTACGCCGAGCTGCTGCGCTGATTCATCTGCAAACGACGTGACTTTTGGCCGGCCGCCCCGCAGGCCCGGGGTATCAAGCCGTAACCAGACTCAGAGAATCGTCGGTTTGTGTTGGCCATCACATCGGCCCGCAGCCCTGCCGCTAAACTCCCGCGCCATGTCAGGGCAAGTAGAAAAAACGCGGGCGCCTGAGTTGGCGCAACGAGCCGATGCCGCCGCGCGACGCCAGACCGTCGCGGAATTGCTCTCCCCCTGGGAGGAGTTTCGGCGCGTCATCCCGCTCGTCTCGCTCAAATCCCTGTTGCACCGCCAGCACCCCCCGGCCCCCAAGGTCGCGGTGCTGTTGTGCACCATGCAGGCCCAGCATTTCCTGGCCGAGCAGCTCAACTCCATCGCCACCCAGAGCCACCCGAGCTGGTCGATCTGGGCTTCGGACGACGGCTCGAACGACTACACCCACGACATCCTCGAGTACTACCAGTCGCACTGGGGCGAGGACCGCATCTCCATCCATGCCGGCCCGGCCGAGGGTTCGACGGCCAATTTCCTCTCGCTGACCTGCCGGGCCGACATCGAGGCCGACTACTTCGCCTACGCCGACCAGGACGACATCTGGGAATCGGACAAGCTGGAGCGCGCGGTGGCCTGGCTGAAGACCGTGCCGGACCACATCCCGGCGCTGTACGGCTCGCGCACCCTGCTGGTGGATGCCCGCAACCAGCACATCGGCTACTCGCCCCTGTTCCAGCGCCCGCCCAGCTTCAAGAACGCGCTGGTGCAGAGCATTGCCGGCGGCAACACCATGGTGTTCAACCGCGCTGCGCGCGAGCTGCTGCGCACGGCGGGTGAAAACGTCGAGGCCGTGACGCACGACTGGTGGGCCTACATGCTGGTGAGCAGCTGCGGCGGCCAGGTGCATTACGACGAGCACCCCACGGTGCGCTACCGCCAGCATGGCGGCAACCAGTTCGGCTCCAACATCAGCCCCAGTGCGCAGCTCAAGCGCATCAAGCAGCTGCTGCAGGGGCGTTTCCGCAGCTGGGTCGACCGCAACCTGGTCGCACTGGAGCGGGTACGCCACTTGATGACGCCCGAGAACCAGCAGGTGCTGGACGAGTTCATCGCCGTGCGCAAGCGCTGGGTCGGCGCGCGCCTGGCGGGGCTGCGCCGCACCGGCATCCACCGCCAGACCCGGCTCGGCAACATCGGCATCACGCTGGCCGCGCTGATCAACCGCCTCTGAGCCGGTGAGCGATCCGGTGGCCGGCGCGACCGCCGCGGTCCTCGTCGTTTACCACCGGGAAAGCCAGCCCAGGGCCATCGTCGAGCGCCTTCTCGCCCAGGTGGGCGTCGTGGTGCTGGTGGACAACGCCCCGGACGGCCACCCTGCCCTGCCCGCGCTGCCCGAACACGCGAAGCTGCTGCGCATCGCCAATGCCAACCGCGGTGGCCTGGCCGGCGCCTACAACCGCGCCATCGAGACCCTGCAAGCGCAGCGCTCGGACATTCGGCAGGTGGTCTTCGTTGACGAAGACTCCGAGGTCGAGACCCTGGCGCCGTTTCTGGCCGACCCGGCGGTACAGGCCCTGCTGGCGGACGAGCGCGTAGCGGCGATAGCCCCGGCCTACCGCGACCGCGCCACCGGGCTGCGTGGCAAGCACCTGCAGTTTGAGAGCCGCTGGCGCCTGCGCTACCTGCCGCGCGAGGCCGAGGGCTTGCATGGGGTGGCCTTCGTCATCAATTCGATGTCGGTCTGGCGCCTGGCCGCACTGCAGCGCCTCGGGCCTTATGACGAAGGACTGCGTATCGACCATGTGGACACCGAGTACTGCCTGCGCGCCCACCGCGCTGGCCTGAAGGTGCTGCTGCATGGTGGCCACAGCTTCGGCCACCGCATCGGCGAGCGGCGCGCCTACAAACTCTTTGGCGTGCAGTTGCAGGCGGGGGGGCATTCGCCGGCACGCCGCTACTTGATCGCCCGCAATACCGTCTGGCTGGCGCGGCGCAGCCTGTGGCGCGAACCCGGTTTCAGCTGGCTGTGCCTGCTGCGCCTGGGCTACGAGGCTGTGGGCATCCTGGTGGCGGAGCCGCAGAAGCTGGCCAAGCTGGGGGCGCTGCTGCGCGGCAGCGGCGTCGGACTGTTCTCGCGCCGGCTGGCATGAGGCAGGACCTGCTCAGCGGCGTGGCAGCCGGCCTGGCGGCCTGGGTGCTGTTCCTGCCCATCGGGCTCAAGTACCCGCTGCTGCTGATCCTGCTGGGCTGGTCCGTCTGGCGCCTGGGTGCGGCCGGCCTGCTGCAGCTATTGCGGCAAGACCGGCCGCTGCAGGCCGCGCTGCTGTTCTGGCTGGGCTGCCTGGTTTCCACCGCCTGGAGCCCGGCTCCGCCCAAGCAGATCGTCAATCAGATCGGGCAGTACAGCCTGCTGCTGCTCGCTCCCGTCCTGGCCCATGGCCTGCCCGGGCCCTGGGCGCGCCGTCTGCTGACGCATCTTTGCGCAGCCTGCGCGCTGCTCGGTGCCTGCGTGGCTTGGGGGGCTTTTTTCGGCATGCCCGGAGCCGGCAGCGGCATCTGGGTCACCACCTTCGAAGCGGACGGCAATGCGCGCATCCTGACCTCGCTGCTGCTGGCGAT
>JBDHSJ010000366.1:0-3386 GCA_039808065.1 Burkholderiaceae bacterium
TCTCGTAGTCGGCGCTGCTGTTGAAGACCACCAGCTCCAGCGCGCTGTTCAGGTCATTGGCCACCGGCTGCTTGTTGGTCTGCAGCTTGGCGTGGAAGTAGCTTTCCTGGTTGACCACCGAGGTGCAGGTGGCGTTGAGCTCGGCCGCGCTCATCGACTGCGCGCGCAAAGTCAGCGTGGGGCTGCAGACCTGGCGCTGCGGCAGCGCGGCGGCCTCGGCACGGGCGCGCCAGTCGCACAGGCCGTAGTCGGTGCAGCGGCCGGGGTCGTGGTAGTCCACCATGTCGGCCAGGCCGATCCACACCGGGGCGGTGACGCCGGTGACGCTGCTGCGCTGCACCAGGGTCTGCACCAGCGGGCGCACCACGCCCTTCAGCGTGCCGTACTGCAGGAAGCGCGCAAGCTCGCGCGCGCCGTTCGTCACCAGGTAGCCCTCGGCGCCGCCGAGCTGGCTCCAGTTGCGGTTGACGAAGCCCGAGAGCGACTGCAGCACGCTGCTGTCGGTCTGCACCAGGGCCTGGAAGTCGTCGTTCTGGTGGCCGCGGAACAGCACCGTGTAGGCGTTGTTGACGGCGTTCTTCATGCCCCAGAAGGCGTTCCAGCTGCTCGTGTAGCCGTCCAGCAGCTGGCGCACCACCCACAGGTAGCGGGCGTTCTCGGTGGCCGAGTCGATCAGGGTCACGGCCTCGGCCAGCACGCCGCCGTTGGCGTCACTCACCTGGCGGATCGCGGCATTGCCGAACAGCGCGTCCAGCGCGCCGCGCAGCGCCGTCTTCAGGCCGCTGCCGTAGCTGCCCACCACATCGGGGGCGTAGTACTGCACGTAGTAGCCGGCGCGCAGGTACAGAAGCAGCTGCTGGATGGCGCCGTTGTTGTTGCCTGCGTAGCTGAGCGCCTGCACGCGCAGGCCTTCGGCCACGCTGCGCATCTGCGTTTCGTTGAAGGCCTTCTGCGCGTCTGCGCCGCTCAAGGTGAAGAGCTGGTTGATGCAGTCGGTGCTGCTGGCGCGCACCGCCTCCACCAGTGCCGTGCCGCTGCGCGTGGTGTAGAGGCTGGTGTCGCAAGCCGCCGCGGCGGCGCGTGCGGCCAGTCGGCGCTTGAGGCTCTGGCCGGCATCGTCCCGCAAGTGCTCTCGGGTGCTGGGCAGCGGAGCGCGATCCTGGGGGCTGACGGCCTGGTGGCTGTGCGGGCGCGGCAAGGTGTCGCTGGGGCGAGGGGCGGCATGGGCCAGGCTCAGGCAGCAAGCCAGGGCCAGGCCCAGCCCGGAAAGGGCAGGGGTACGCATCGGGTGTCTCCGTCGGTCTGATTGGGGGAACGCCGGGGTCGTGTGCCTCGGCGCTGCCGCCCCACCGTCGCGAAGCGGAGGGGCCGCACACCAGCAGTCCAACGCACCGCGCCAGTGCATCTGCTGGAGCCGATATATTGGATCCAATATGCGATCTAGCCTATCGGGCTTGCCCGGGGGTGGGCGGTAAGACTTTGCGAACGCGGGTGAGGATTGGTTGATCAGCGTGTTCGCGGCGACAAATGAGTCACACCTTGTTGCGCAGAGCGGCGAGCACCGGCCAGCAGGCTGCGGCGGCGGCCAGGTGCTTGAGCGTGTGCCCGCTGACCCATTCCGCGCTGGCGGCAAAGATCGCCGCGTCCAGACCCTCACACAGCTTGGCCAGCGCATAGCCCAGCAGCACCCAGCCCAGGCCCAGGCGCAGCGCGCCCGGCGGATGCGGTCGCAGGCACAGGCCCAGCAGCCACAGCACGCCGCCGTACTGCGCCACTGCCCAGGGCCAGACATTGCCGTTCAGGCCCGGCAGGGCGGCTGCCAGCAGCGCCAGCGGCAGGTAGCTGGGCAGCAGCCAGCGGCCCGCGGCCTCGCCCAGGCGCGCCGCACTGGCCAGGCCCAGCAGCCCGGCGAAGGCCACCGCCATGCCCAGGCGGTCCAGCACCAGGCTGGCCGGGCTCGGTGCCAGGTGGAAGGCGGCTGACCCCAGGCCGGTGAGCAGCAGGCCGGCGCAGAACACCCCGGCCGCATGGCGCCCGATGCCCTGCAGGGGGTGGCCGCGCAGGCGCCAGGCACCCAGAAGGGCCAGCAGCACGAAGGGCAGGTTGCTGAGCGTGTCGGCCGCAAAGGGCAGGCCCATCCAGCTGCGCGTGTCGGCATAGGGGTGGACGTGCGTGGCGCTGCCCATGGGGGCCGCCTGGCCCAGCGCCTGCAGGCCGGGCAGCTCGCCCAGGCCCAGCGCCAGCAGGTAGAGCAGCAGCCAAACGGCGAGGACCAGTGGCCAGTGGCTGGCGGGGCGGGGGAGCGCGGGGCTTGCAGGGGCGATGGGTGTGTTCATGCCCGGCATGCTGCGCCGCCCTCCCCCAGGCTGCCAAGCGTGCGCTGCCGCGGGTGCGGTTCAGCGCACCGCAAGGCTCACGACACGCTACCGCCCTGGCTCAACCACCACAGCAGGGCGGCGCCCAGCGCCACGCCGGCCACGGTGAGCGCAATTTTCCAGGCCGACCAGGGCCGCTCGCCCGCCACTGCGCCGGAATGCCCGTTCACCACCACCTGCCAGACCTTGCCCTGGAAGCGGTAGCTGTAGATCCAGGCCGGCAGCAGGATGAGGCGGAAGCGGATCGCGTCGAACTGGCTGTGCAGGCTGTGGATGCGCTGCTCGTCGCCGCCGATCTCGCGCTCGACCGCGCTGCGGATGCGCGCTTCGAACCGCGTTCTGGCCTGCGCGAAGGCGGGCTCCAGGCCGAGGGCATAGGCCTCGGTTTGGAAGCCGGCCTGGTAGTCCGCATCCACCACGCGCAGCGCGGCCAGATCGGGCATGGCCAGGGCCGGCGCGCCGGCAGCGGGCAGGCTGGCGCTGGCCGGGATGAGTTCGTCGTCGAACTGCAGATCGAGTGTGCCTGCCGCCGGCGTCCAGTCGGTCACGGTGCGGGTGACGGTCTCGCTCTGGCCCTGGGCGTTCTGGCGGGTTTCGCGCACCTGGCGGTGGGTGCCGCGCTCGCCGCGGTAGGCGGAATGGCTGTGCGCGTCGAACGTCCATGCCGGCAGGTAGACGCCCCGCCCGCCATCCGGCGAACGTACCAGGGCCTTCAGCGCATTCGGTGCGAACCAGCGGCTGCCCACCCAGCGCGCAAAGGCCTGGCGGGCGGCGCCGTCGTCCAGCTGAAAGGGCAGCAGCGCGTGCGGGCGGATCTGCCGCTCGCCATGAGCCTGCGCGGCCTGCAGCGGCGCGGCGCAGAAGGCGCAGGGCATGGCCACCACCATGGACGGGAACTCGCAGCGCGCGCCGCATTGCGGGCAGTCCACCGTCTGCGTGGCGATGGCCGGCTCCTGGCCGGCGCGCAGGGCCAGGTAGTGCGCAAAGTCCTGCTCGGCCAGCGCCTGGGCC
>JBDHSJ010000367.1:0-3385 GCA_039808065.1 Burkholderiaceae bacterium
GGTGGTCGGCGGCGATGCGGTCGGCCAGCTCGGCCAGCCCTTGGGCGCGCAGCCGTGGCAGCACATGGCGCTCTTCGTCCTCGTGGTGGTGCGGCGCGGCGATCTCGAAATAGCGCAGCACGTCGGCCGCGGCCTGCTGGGCCTGGGTGTCGGGGCCGACCTGGGCCAGATGCGCGGCCAGGCGTTCCAGCAGATGCAGCATGCGCTCCACCCGCTCGTGGCAGGCGTGCAGCATCTCGAAGGGTTCGTCGAAGCCCGCGCTGGGCGAGGGGAACAGGCTGTTGCTCATGGCGCGAAGACTCCCAGCGGATGGTGGCTGCGCGCCACGCTGACGAGCAGGCCCACGCACAGCAGCGCGGCCACGAAGCAGGCCGCCTTGGCTGCACGCGTGGGCGCGCGCTTCAGCGCCAGGCTGCCCAGCACGATGTACAGCACCAGCAGGCCCAGCTTGACCGGCAGCCAGGCCTGACTGACTTGCAGCAGCACGGCCAGCGTCACGCCGGCGGCCAGCAGCAGGGTGTCGAACAGCACGCTGGCGGCGCGCACCGCGCCGGCCATGGGCCAGCGCGCGCCGGCCAGCACGCCCAGGCCACGCAGGGTGAACAGGGCCACGCTCAGCAGCGCCAGGCCGATATGCGCATGGCGCAGCAGGGGGTACCAACTCATGGGGGGATTGTCCGCCCCGGTGCGCTACCAGCGCGCCTCCAGCCCCAGGCGCCAGGTGCGCGGCAGCTCTTCGTAGCTGAACAGCGGGGACTTGGCGGCCAGGCGCACGTTGGTGGCGTTGTCCAGGCCGGCGCGCAGGCGCAGCATGGGGTGCAGCTGCCAGCTGGCGTGCAGATGGACGAGGTTCACCGGCGCCACGCGCTGCGGCGGCTGGCCGGCCACGCTGCTGGCCAGGTGCAGGCCGGTCTGGTTCTCCCAGGCCAGGCCGGCGCTCCACTGAGCGGCGCGGTAGTCGGCACGCAGGCCGGCCATGCGGCGGGCGCGCTTGTCGAGCCAGTTGCCGGCGCCGTCTCGGGCACTCAGCCAGGTCTGGTGCAGCTGCAGCTGCCAGGCGCCGGCGCGCCAGGCCAGCGCGGCCTCCAGACCTTGCAGGCGGGCACGGTCCAGGTTCTCGAACTGGTAGGTGCCGCGCGCTGCCGTGCCACTGATCAGACGCGGCGAGATCAGATCCTGGATGCGATTGCGAAAGGCCATGGCGGAGGCGCCGAAGCCCGCGCCATCCCAGGCCAGGCCGAGCTCCCAGTTGTCATTGGTCTCGGGGCGCAGATCGGCCCGACCCAGATAGGTGTTGGGGCCCTCGTCCTCGCGGTAGCTGGGGTCGATCTGCTTGAGCGTGGGCGCCTTGAAGCCATGGCCGTAGCCGCCCTTGACGACCCACTCGGGCGCGGCGCGCCAGACGGCGTACACGCGCGGGCTCAACTCGCTGCCGAAGCGCTCGTGGTGGTCGGTGCGCAGGCCGGCGGTGAGCTTGAGCGCCTGCAGCGGCTCGGCTTCCCATTGCGCGAACAGCGCGCGGTGTTCGGCCTCGGCCTGGCCACCGGGCAGGCCGGCGTTGTCCAGTTGCTCGCGGCGCAGCTCGAAGCCGGTGGTGAGCTGCTGGCTGCCGGCCAAGGCGCCATGCAGCTGGCCTTCGAGCACGCGGTCGTTCAGGGTGTTGGGGCGCAGCGAGGCCACGCCGTTGGTCTTGAGGTTGCGCACGCCCAGCTCGGTGCCGTAGGCGCGCAGCTGGCTGTCCCAGCCGCCCCAGTCTGCTTCCCAGGCCAGCGCGGCGTGGCGGCGCGCCAGCCAGTGCAGGCTCTGGTGGTAACGGCGCTGGCCGCTGCGTTCGCGCGCATCCAGCCAGCGTTCTTCGTCCTGGTGGCGGGCATCCAGCAGGATGCGCTGGCCCTTCGCCAGCTCGGCCTCCAGGCGCAGCGCGGCCTCGCGCGGGTGGCGGCCTTCCACGGCCGTGAGGCGCGGGTCGTCGGCGCTCGGGCTGGCTTCGCGGCGGCTGTCACTGAAGGAGAGCCCGGCGCGCAGGCCTTCGAACAAGGGCAGGCGCAGGCTGGCCTGGGCACGGTGGCCGGAGCCGCCGCGTGCGCCCTCGCGCCCTTCCAGCAGGCCCTGCGCCTGCAGCTGCGCGGGCAGGGGCTTGGTGATGACGTTGATGACCCCACCCAGGGCCTCGGCGCCGTACAGCACCGACATCGGCCCGCGCACCACCTCGACCCGCTCGATGTCCTGCGCGCCGGTCCAGTCGAGCTGGAAGTCCGAGGCGCCGACCAGGCCGTCGCTGGCGGCAATGCGCTTGCCGTCGACCAGGATCAGGGTGTGGCGCGGGTCCATGCCGCGCAGGGCCAGGGCCTTGCGGCCGCCGATCGGGCGGCCGAAGCTGCTCACGCCCGGTTCGGCGCGCAGGGCCTGCAGCAGGTTTTCGGTGCCGCTCTCGGCCAGCTGCTCGCTGCCCAGCACCGTCATCGCGGCTGGTGCCTCGGCCAGGGGCAGGGCGTGGCGGGTGGCGCTGACCACGACGACGGGCAGCGTGAGGGTCTGCGCCAGCAGGGGCGCGCTGGCAAGCAGCAGGGCCAAGGGAGTGAGGGCGAATCGCATGGTCTTCGGGTGTTTGGTGATAACCCGCAGCCTGCGCGTCGCCGCCCGCCCAGGCCTTGAAGCGCTTCAATTTCGCGCGCCACGCGGGCCAGTCTTGCGCTGCATCAACACCCCGCCTTTTGCTCAAAAAAGTTTGAAGCGGGTCAAGGCCGCGCGGCCTCGTGCTGGTCAGCATCGGGGCCACCATGAGCAGTGTCTGCGCGGGCCTCGGGCAGGCCCTTCAACAAGGCTGGCGGCAGGGCTTCCCGCTGCAGGCCTCGCCCTTCCAGGAACTGGCGCGCCAGACCGGTGCGAGCCTGCGCGAGCTGCTCAGCCAATGCCAGCAGCTGCAGCGCCAGGGCGCGCTGCAGGGCCCGCGCGTGCACTGGGCCGAGCGCCTGAGCGCCTGGCGCCTGCGCGCCCGCTTGCGCCTGCCGCAGGCCGATGAAGCCGCCGCCCTGCGCCGCCTGGCCGCCCTGCCGGGCTGCACCTGGGTGGAGCAGGCCGAGCCCGTGCCCGGCACCGCGCTGTGCACCCTGCACTTCGAGCTGCAGGCGCGCAGCGCTGCCAGCCTGCAGGCTCAGCGCGAGCCGCTGCAACAGGCCTGGGGCCCGGCCCTGCGCTGGTTGAACCTGCCCGCGCCGCCCTGCCCGGTGTGCTGCTGCAGCGCCCCCGATGGCCCCTGCACCGACCCCGCGCTCGCGCAGCGCCTGGAAGGCGGCCTGCCGCTCTGCGCCCATCCCTTCCAGGCCGTGGCCGTGGAGCTGGGCCGCGGCGAGCGCGAGGTGCTGACCCGCCTGCGCCACTGGCA
>JBDHSJ010000368.1:0-3374 GCA_039808065.1 Burkholderiaceae bacterium
CGGCCCACCCCCATGCCCTGGTAGCGGGCGTCCACCATCAGGCGCCACAGGCCGGCTTCCTCGCGATCCTTGGGCTGCGCATCGGGCAGGCCGCTGCGGTCTTCCAGCATCACGAAGCCGGCCGGCTCGCCGTCCACGTAGATGGCGCGGTACCAGGCCTCGGGGTGGAACAAGGCCTGCGCGAGCGAGACCGAGTTGGGCGCCACAAAACCCTGCTGGGCCGGAGCCACCTGCAGTTTGATGATGGCGATCACCGTCGCGGCCGTGATCTCGCGCAGCTCGATGTTCACGGTCGCGGGTAGTTCACCGGAATCCACTCATAGCCCTTGCCGTCGGCGCGCAGCTTGCCGATGCCCGGGAAGCTCACATGCGTGACGCCGACGTAGTAGCCACCCTCGGCCGCGGCCTTGTATTGGCCTTCGCGCTGCGGGCGTGCCGACTTGGGGTCGCTGTCGAAGGCGATCGTCACCTCGGGGTGGGCGAACTGCACGGCCGCCACATGCATCAGGTCACCCCAGAGCACCATCTTGTCGGCGCCGCTCTCCACCACATAGATGCTGTGGCCGGGCGTGTGGCCATAGGCCGGCACCGCGCGCACGCCCTTGACGAGCTCGGTGGCGCCGTCGAAGGGCTTGAAGCGGCCGGCGTCCAGGTAGGGCTTGAGCACGCGCTGGGCGTTGGCCATGGCACCGCGGGCGGCCTGCGGGGCCTGCGCTGGGTCGCTCAGCCAGAAGCCGGATTCACGCTGGTCGGCGCGTACCACGGCATTCGGGTAAGCCGGCTTGCCGTCCTTGTCGATCAGGCCATTCAGATGGTCGCCATGGAAGTGGGTGATGTAGACCTCATCCACCTGCTCCGGGCTGTAACCGCTGGCCTTCAGATGGGCCAGCACGCGGCCGGTGGCCTCGCCGCCCTGGCCGGCATGGCCGGTGTCGATCAACACCAGCTTTTCGCCGGTGTGCACCAGAAAGGCGTTGACCGAGGTCTCCAGCGGCAGACCGAGGTAGTGGTGCTGCAGGCGGCGCGCCACCAGGGTCGGGTCGTCGGTCTGCAGCAGCTTGTCCACCGGCAGGCCGAAGAAGCCGTCGTAGAGCGAAGTGACCTCGAAATTGCCCAGCTTCATCCGGTACCAGCCCGGCGCCTGGCCACCGGCTTGCGGCGGGGCGGCGTGGGCGAGGGTGCTGCCCAAGAGCGGCAGGGCAAGGGCGAAGGCGGCAAGGCTGTGGCGCATGTCTCGGGCTCCGTGCGGGGAAAAGCCGGCAGCCTAACGACAATCGCAAGACCATGTCTTCCGCCACACCGAAACAACGCATCGTCGTCGGCCTGTCCGGCGGCGTCGATTCCGCCGTCTCCGCCGCCCTGCTGAAACGCCAGGGGCATGAGGTCATCGGCATCTTCATGAAGAACTGGGAAGACGACGACGACTCCGAGTACTGCTCCTCGAACATCGACTTCGTCGATGCCGCCGCCGTGGCCGAGGTGATCGGCATCGAGATCGAGCATGTGAACTTCGCCGCCGAGTACAAGGACCGCGTCTTCGCCAGCTTCCTGGCCGAATACCAGGCCGGCCGCACGCCCAACCCGGACATCCTCTGCAACGCCGAGATCAAGTTCAAGGCCTTTCTGGACCATGCGATGCGCCTGGGGGCGGACGCCATTGCGACCGGCCATTACGCACGCCGCCGCACCCTGCCCAGCGGGGAGTCGCAACTGCTCAAAGGCTTGGACCCGCTGAAGGACCAGAGCTACTTCCTGCACCGCCTGACCCAGGCGCAGCTGAGCAAGGTGCTGTTCCCGGTGGGCGAGCTGCCCAAGACCGAGGTGCGCCGCCTGGCCACCGAGTGGGGCCTGCCGAACGCCAAGAAAAAGGATTCGACTGGCATCTGTTTCATCGGTGAGCGGCCGTTTCGCGAGTTCTTGAACCGCTATCTGAGCCAGGCGCCGGGCGACATCGTCGACGAGCGCGGCCGCAAGCTCGGCCAGCATGTGGGCCTCTCCTTCTACACCCTGGGCCAGCGCCAGGGCCTGGGCATTGGCGGCGTGAAGGAAAAGGGCGCCCCGCGCGGCGGCGGCGAACACGAACCCTGGTTCGTGGCGCGCAAGGACCTGGAGCGCAACCGCCTGGTGGTGGTGCAGGGGCACGACCATGTGCTGCTGCAGTCACCCGCCCTGGTGGCGGACGACAGCAGCTGGATCGCCGGCCGCGCCCCCGCCCCCGGGGTCTACGGCGCCAAGACCCGCTACCGCCAGGCCGACGCCGCCTGCCGCTTCGAGCCCACCACGGCCGGCTTTGCGCTCGACTTCGAGCAGCCGCAATGGGCGGTGACGCCGGGCCAGAGCGCGGTGCTGTACGACGGCGAGGTCTGCCTGGGCGGCGGGGTGATCGCCCACGCCGCGCCACTGGCTGCTTGAGCGCTTGTGACGAATGGTGTCCAGCCGGCCCGCCCCTAAGCTCGCCGGCTTTTTTGAGAATCCCCCGCCCTTGAGCCCCGCCCCGCGCCGCCCCTGGATCGACCGCTTCACCGAGCCGGCCGTGGCGTTGCGCATGGCGGCGCTGGTGATCTGTGCGCTGGAGCTGTACTCGGCCGTGGCCACGCTGGCCGGGGCGGCCACCGAACCCTACGACGGGCTGATCGCGCAGGCCTGGGCCGCGCTGGGCGGTGCGCCGCGCAACCCCACGCCGCTGATCCTCTCGCTGATGCTGCTGGGGGCCTTCGGCTGGTTGCTGTGGCGTCTGGCCCGCCCGCAGCACATGGACAACCCGCCGCGCCATGCGCTGCGCTGGCTGGTGCTGCTGGATGTGCTGGCCTTTGCCGTCACGCCCGGCCTGCCCTTTCTCGTCACCGCCATGGCCGCGGTGCTGCTGCGCGCCCGTGCCGCGCTGATCTTTGCCGCCCTGCAGGTGCTGCTGGCCCTGGCGAACTACCTCTGGCTGCCCAATGCCGGCCAGCGCGACGAGCAGCTGCACCAGGGCCTGCTCTACGGCGTCACGATGACGGCGATGTCCATGCTGGCCCTGCACGGCCTGGCCTATGGCCTGGGCCGGCTGACCGCCTCGCAGGCCGAGAAGCGCCGCTGGCTGCAGGCCATGCTGGCCGAACGCCTGAGCGCGGAGCGCCTGCACGACGAGCAGCTGCGCTACTCCGAGCGCTTGGTCATCGCCCGCGAGCTGCACGACCTGATGGGCCACCACCTGGCCGCGCTGAACCTGCAGCTGCAGCTGGGCGAGGCCCTGGCCGCGCGCGGCGACGCCGGCGCCGCCACGCCGGCCCTGGGCAAGGCGCGCGCGGTGGCGCAGCAGCTGCTTGCCGATGTGCGCGCGGCCGTGAGCGCCCAGCGCGACGAGGCCCGCATCGACCTGCGTGCCGCCCTGC
>JBDHSJ010000369.1:0-3359 GCA_039808065.1 Burkholderiaceae bacterium
TCGTCGGGGCCGGCAACTACCAGGTGGACGAGGCGGTCGCGCGCATCGAGGCCGGGCTGATCGATGCGGTGGCCTTCGGGCGGCCGTTCATCGCCAACCCGGATCTGCCTGCACGCATCCGCCAGGGAGCCGCCTGGAATGAGCCGGACCATCGCAGCTTCTACGGCGGCGGTGCGGAGGGCTACACGGACTACCCGTCAATCCAATCGGCGTGAGCTGAACCAATGAGGCTTGAATGGAGATTCTTGTTGCTGGCGGCTGCCCTCTTGCTGTTGTCCCTCCCCTTTGCCGGGAGTCTGCTGGACGAGCTTCGCGAGTGGGTAATCGGCCCCACGCCAACAGGTCACCTTGACCTCACGGAGGGCACGCTCTTGGAGTACGGCAGGTGCAAAGGGCGACGCGAGGCTTCGCGCAAGCTTGAGATTGCTACTGGGCAGGGCGTACGCCAAGTTGAGATCCCGTGTCGTGAAGCGCTCGATGGGGCACTGGATCCAATGGGCCATGGCGCGGCTTACGTGCCTCCTGGCCGTTCGATTCGTGTCTACAGGGAGCCCTTCCGCTGGTACAGCAGAGAGTCTGGAGCGTTGCGCAGACTGGAGTTGCGAGGGGATTGCGTCTTCCCCCTGGAGGAACCGCGCCAGCGGTCTTGGTTCAGTCGCTTGTTGGCGGTCTCGGGGTATGGCCTGTTGTGCACGGCCTTGGCGGGCTCAGCCCTGGGCGTCTTGATTCAGCCCGAACCTTCAGGCCCAAGGGCAATTTGGTTCGGCTTGGCCTTCCTGCTGGTTTCCACTCTGGGATTCTTTTTGCTTTGGTTTTCACTTCGTCTTTGACCCCTGCACACTTGCGGAATTGACTTGGCCGGAGTGCCACGATGAAGAGCTCTAAAGGCAAGGACCGCATCGGCAAGGGCGAGTACCTGGAAAAGCTCGCCCCCTTGCAGCTGGAACTGAACCAGATGGCGCGCTGGGTGCAGCAGACGGGCAAGCGCGTGCTGGTGCTGATCGAGGGGCGTGATACCGCCGGCAAGGGTGGGGTGATCGCGGCGATCTCGGACACCCTGAACCCGCGTCAGTGCCATGTGGTGGCCCTGGGCAAGCCCAGCGAGCGCGAGCGCAGCCAGTGGTACTTCCAGCGCTATGTGCCGCATCTGCCGGCGGCCGGCGAGATCGTGCTGATGGACCGCAGTTGGTACAACCGCGCCGGCGTGGAGCCGGTGATGGGCTTTTGCTCGCCCGAGCAGGCCGAGGCCTTCCTGGATCAGGTGCCCCGCTTCGAGCAGCTGCTGGTGGACGACGGCATCCTGCTCTTCAAGTACTGGCTGTGCGTGGACCAGGCCCAGCAGGAGCAGCGTTTTGCCGAGCGCCTGGCCGACCCGATGAAGCGCTGGAAGCTCAGCCCCATCGACCTGCAGGCGCGCGACAAATACGCCGCCTACACCGCCGCGCGCGAGACCATGCTGAAAGCCAGCCACCGCGCCCACGCGCCCTGGACCCTGGTGGACTTCAACGATCAGCGCCGCGGCCGCCTCAAGCTGATCCGCCACCTGCTCGACCAGCTGCCCGATACCGCCATTCCGGATGACGCCATCGAGTTCCCGCCGCTGAAGGGCGAGCCGCTGAAGGAGCGCTACAGGGGCAAGCTGCGGCCGCTCTGATACCGACCGGATGCCGGCATGAGGCGACGTTGGGCGCTCAGGCGATGTCGGCGATCAGCAGTTCGGTGCGGCCGGCGCGCTGGTGCTCCAGCGTGGCGCGCACCGTGCGGAAGGCCAGCTGCTCCCAGGGGATCTCGCCGAAGTGGAACAGCGCCACGTCCAGGGATTCAGGACCGGGGGCGAAATCGAGATCCAGCAGCCGGGCGCGGTAGAACAAATGCACCTGGCCGATGCGCGTCACGTTCAGCAGACTCATCAGGCCGAGCAGTTCGACGCGCGCGCCGGCCTCTTCCAGCGTTTCGCGCAGCGCCCCCTCGGCCACCGATTCCCCCAGCTCCATGAAGCCGGCCGGCAGCGTCCACAGCCCACGCTGGGGTTCGATGGCGCGCCGGCACAGCAGCACCCGGCCATCCGGCGCCAGGGGCAGGGTGCCCACCACATTGGTCGGGTTCTCGTAGTGGATCTGGCCGCAGTCGGTACAGATCGCGCGTTCGCGGTTGTCCTCGGGCGGGATGCGGTAGTGCACGGCCGCCCCGCAGGCGGCGCAGTGCTGGTAGCGGCGTGTGACGTGCATGGGAGGTCGAGTGTCGCCCAGCGCCCGGGGTGGTGCTGGCTCCTCTGGGCCATGCCAGCGCGCCCAAGTCGGGTTCCAATGCGGGTCAGTTTTCTCAAGGGAGCTTTCCATGGCCATCGCACAGTGGACCCTGGCCCAAGTCATCGCCCAGCTCAACAGCGGGCGTAAGTGGACCGGTTCGACCATCACCTATTCCTTCCCCACCAGCGTCTCCGGCCTGTACGCCGACGAAGAGGGACCGGGCTTCCGGCCGACCAATGGCAGCCAGCAGACGCTGATGCGCCTGGCCCTGAACACCTGGGATGACCTGATTCCTGCCAATTTCCAGCTCGGCAGTGCGGGTTCGACGGCGCTGGAGTTCGGTTACACGAGCACGGGCATCGGTTATGCCCATGCCTACTACCCCACCAACGGCAGCATCTGGTTCAACGCCACGGAGAGCGACCTCACCGATCCCGTGCTCGGGGCCTACGGCTTTCTGACCTTCGTCCATGAGATCGGCCACGCGCTGGGTCTCGACCATATGGGCGACTACAACGGCAACGGCAACTGGTCGCCCTCGTCCTATCAGGACAGCATCGTGCTGTCGGTGATGTCCTACTTCGGCCCGCGCTACGCGGCCTCGCAGTATTCGCCCGACATCGCGCAGGCCGACTGGAGCGACAGCCGCGGCCAGGTCCACGACCCGCAGACGCCGATGGTGAACGATGTGGCCGCCATCCAGCAGATGTACGGCACGCCCACCGACACCCGCGCCGGCAACACCACCTATGGCTTCCGTAGCAATGTCGATGGCGCGATGGCGCAGATCTTCGACTTCACGCGCAATGCCAACCCGATCCTGACGATTTACGACAGCGCCGGTACCGACACCCTGGACCTCTCGGGCTGGAGCACGCCCAGCCGCATCGACCTGACGCCGGGGGCCTATTCCTCGGGCAATTCGATGACGAACAACATCGGCATCGCCTACAGCGCCTGGATCGAAAACGCCATCGGCGGCGGCGCCGACGACGTGCTGATCGGCAACAGCCTGGCCAACCGGCTCGAAGGCGGCGCCGGCGACGATGAGCTGGAGGGCCGCGAGGGTGACGACGTGCTGGTGCCCGGCAGCGGCAGCGACCGCGTCGA
>JBDHSJ010000370.1:0-3350 GCA_039808065.1 Burkholderiaceae bacterium
CCAGGAAGCCCTGGTTCGGGACTGCGTTGCCGATGTTCATGAAGTAGTAGTCGCTGTCGCCACTGGTCGGGGCGGTCAGGCCGAAGGAGATCTCGAAGTCGATGTTCAGCTGCTTGCCCACAGGCAGCGGGCTGTTGGCATCGCCACCCAGATTGGGAAAACCGTGGAAGTCGTCGATCACGGCCGCCAGCGCGGCGCTGCGCATCTGGCTCAGCGACATGTTGAAGCCCCAGGAGGCGAAGCTTTCCGACTCGGTGGTGACGCCCCACATGTCGGTTGTCGAGCTGCCGGTGAAGTTCAGCATCACCGTCAGCGCCTGGGCGGACTGCGGCAGCACCAGGGTGGCGCTGGCCAGGGCCAGGGCAGGCAATGCCAGGGCGCGGCGGGTGTGATGGGTCAGCTTCGACCAGAGGGTGCGGCTTGCGGTCATGAGAGCTCCTGAGGGCGGAATGGCAGTAGCCAAGCAAACAATGCGCCACGCAAGCCTGACAAGGACTTGCACGCCCTGGGGGGCCTCGCTGTCAAGCTTCCCGACGCCTGCGGCTGCGCCAGATCAAGCCGGCGACGTGCCGGCTGGCGCATGCTTGCAGCCTTGGTCCCAGTCCGGAGAGCGCCATGTCCCATCGCCCGAACCCTCGCAGCCTTGCCGCCCTGCTGGCGGCCGGCCTCGGCCTGCTGGCCTGCAGCGCCCCGCGTGTCGAGTTCGAGAACACCCAGCCCGCCAAGGAGCAGGCACGCCAGCAGGCGCAGGCGGCCGGTTCGCTGTATGGCGGTTGGCGCGTCTACCAGCAGCGCTGCGCCAGCTGCCATGGGGAATGGGCCGATGGCGCTGGTGGCGCACCCAATCTGCTGTTGCGCGTGCGTGACCTGGGGCCGCAGCGCTTCGTCGACCTGGTGCTGCGCCGCTACAGCAAGGACCTGCTGCCCGAGGGCTCCGGCGCTCCGCGCGAGTCCCTGGTGGACGAGGTGCTGGAGCGCCGCTCGGGCGCCCTCAGCATGCCCGCCTGGCAGGGCGATCCGGTGGTGCAGGCCCATGTGATGGACCTCTACGCCTACCTGAACGCCCGCGCCGAGGGGCGCCAGGGCCCGGAGCGGCCGGCGCGCTGAGTCGTCGCGCGCGACCCCGGCTTCGCGGATATTGGATCCAGATTGCCGGGGTGCCGGCTAGCATGCGCGGCTCTGCCAATGCCCCGATCCGCCCATGAGCTCCACCGCCGACGCCGCCTTAGAAGCCCTGCTGGCCGATGAATGGGCCTGGCGCCTGCGCGAGTTCCCGCGCTTGGCCAGCTGGGTGGGCCGGCGCAGCGAAGACCACCGCCTGGAGCGCATGGACGCCGCCAGCCGTGCCGCCCGGCTGGCGCGCTGGCAGGCCACCCGCCAGGCCCTGCAGGCCATCGACCCGAAGGCGTTGAACGCCAGCACGCGCGTCGAGGCCGCGGTTTACGCCCATCAGCTCGACGGCCTGATCAGCGAGTACGAACTGGGCGGCCTGCTGATGCCCATCGACGGCGATTCGGCCTTCTACAGCTACCTGCCCGAGCTCTGGCGCGACCAGCCACTGGACACGCCCGCGCAGCTGCAGGCCCATCTGCAGCGCCTGGCCGCCATTCCGCAATTCTTCGAGGACTACATCGAGCTGATGGAAGAGGGCCGCCAGCGCGGCCTGATGCCGCCGGCCCTCATCATGGCCGGCCGCGAAGAGCCGGTGGCGCGTGTGGCCGCCTGCAGCAAGGCCGAAGACACGCCCTTCTATGCCGCCCTGCGCGAGCGCCTGCAGGGCCAGGAAGGGCTGCAGCGCGAGGCCGTGGCCGTGATCGAGCAGCGCCTGCTGCCCGCCTATCGCCGCCTGCTGCGCTATCTGCGCGAGGACTACCTGCCGCAGGCCCGCTCCAGCACCGCGGCGCGCGATCTGCCCGGCGGCGAGGCCTTCTACGCCGCCCGCGTGCGCCAGTTCACCACCCTTCCCTTAAGCCCGCAGCAGGTGCATGACATCGGCCTGGCCGAGGTCGAGCGCATCGCCACCGACATGCGCCGCCTGCAGCGCGAATGTGGCCACCAGGGCGAGTGGACCGATTTCCTGGCCTGGCTGCGCAGCGACCCGCAGTTCTATCCGCGCAGCGGCGACGAGCTGCTGGCCCAGGCCAGCTGGATCGCCAAGCGCGTGGACAGCGTGCTGCCGCGCTACTTCGGCCATCTGCCGCGCCAGCCCTTCGGTGTGGAGCCCGTGCCGGCCGAGATGGCGCCCTTCTATACGACTGGCCGCTATGTGCCCGCCGCGCCCGGCAGCGGCCAGGCGGCGCTGTACTGGGTCAACACCCACAACCTGGCGGCACGCTCGCTGTACTCCCTGCCGGCCCTGACCCTGCACGAGGCCGTGCCCGGCCACCACCTGCAGTTCGCGCTGGAAGCCGAGAACCCCGCGCTCAAACCGTTCCGCCGCGCCGGCGACCTCTCCGCCCACAGCGAGGGCTGGGCCCTGTACGCCGAATACCTGGGCTCCGAGATGGGCCTGTACCGCACGCCTTTCGAGGAATTCGGCCGCGCCAGCTACGAGATGTGGCGCGCCTGCCGCCTGGTGGCCGACACCGGTCTGCACGCCCTGGGCTGGAGCCGCGAACAGGCCTGCCAGCTGCTGCGCCAGCACACGGCGTTGAGCGAGCACGAGATCGGCACCGAGGTGGACCGCTACATCGGCTGGCCCGGCCAGGCGCTCTCGTACAAGATGGGCGAGATCGTCATCCGGCGCCTGCGCCGCCGCTGGGAGCAGGCGCAGGGGTCGGCTTTCGACCTGCGCGCCTTCCACGACCGCCTGCTCGCCCTGGGCACCGTGCCCCTGCCCTGCCTGGAGCAGGAACTGGCGCCGCCGGCCTGAGCAATCCGTAACGGCGGGCCGGCCCAGAGGCGCCCGCGCTGCGCCATGGCCTTGGGTTACTCCCTACTTCACGGCTAAGCTGCCGCATCCCCGCAGATTCAAGCCGCGCTCCCGCCGGGCGGCGCGGCCTTTTTCAACATGAACGAAACCCTGATCTCGATCCTGGCCCTGGCCATCGCCATCGTCCTGGGATGGCTCGGGTGGACGCGCTGGCGCGCCGCTGTGCGCGCCAAACGCCCGAAGCGCGAGGAGCTGGAGGAGGTCAAAGACCTGCTTGGCCCCGAAGTGGTGCCCCCGCCCTCCATGGCGATGCCCGACGAGGCCGAAGCCGCGCACGATGCCGACACCGAAGCCGACATCGCCGAGCTGGAGCGCCAGTACGCCGCCCTGGCCGCCGAAGAGGAGGCCCGCCAGCGCGCCCAGCGCCAACCCACCGACGCGGCTGAAACGGCCGCCCGTGCCGAGGCCGAGCGCGAAG
>JBDHSJ010000371.1:0-3338 GCA_039808065.1 Burkholderiaceae bacterium
CGACTTCTGCGTCTGGGGCGTGGACCACCCGCGCGAGCTCAGCTACTGGCTGGGCGGGCGGCCCCTCTTGAACCGGATCTTTGGCGGCGTGGCCGACCAGGAGTTGCCCGCATGAGCTTCAACCTGACCCGCGGCTCCGTGCCGCTCCTCATCAGCCTGCCCCATGTGGGCTTCGAGATCCCCTCCGAGCTCTGCCCGAACTACGTGGACAAGGCGCGCACCAGCGCCGACACCGACTGGCATCTGGAGCGCCTGTACCGCCCCATTGCCGAGCGCCTTGGCGCCAGCTTGCTGGTGCCGCGCTACTCACGCTATGTGATCGACCTGAATCGCCCGGACAACGATGCGCCCATGTACCCCGGCGCCAGCAACACCGAGCTGTGCCCGACGCGCGACTTCGAGGGCCAGCCGCTGTATCACCCCGGCCGAGAGCCCGACGCGGCCGAGCGCCAGCGCCGCCTGCAGCTGTATTGGCGGCCCTACCACCAAGCGCTTGCCGGCGAGCTGGAGCGCTTGAAGGCCGAGCATGGCGTGGCCCTGCTTTGGGATGGCCACTCGATCGAGTCCGAGCTGCCCTGGCTGTTCGAGGGCCGGCTGCCGGACCTGAACCTGGGCAGCGCCAGCGGCGCGGCCTGCGCGGCGCCCATCCTCGCCAAAGTGGCCGAGGTGCTGGGTGCGCAGACGCGTTACTCGCAGGTGGTGGACGGGCGCTTCAAGGGCGGGCACATCACGCGGCATTACGGCCAGCCCGAGCATGGCGTGCATGCGCTGCAGATGGAGATGGTGCAGGCGATCTACATGCTGGAAGACAAGCGCGAGCCGGCGCCGCGGCCCTACTTGGTGGAGTGTGCCGCGGAGCTGTCTCCCTTGCTGGAGAGTTTGTTGAAGGCCTACCTCGCCTCGGTGCGGTGATGAGCTGGTTGCGGGAGCCCGCAGGGGGCTTCACCCCCTGCACCCCGACCCGCATTTCTTTGTCTTGCCAAAGAAACGCGGGGCAAAGAAAGGCGCCAACCCACACAGTCGCCCTAGGGGCGAACTGTGATGGCGGTGCTTGGGCTCACACTGACACGAGCCCCCATCTGACTCCGACGGTCAGGACAACGAAGGCGCCCGGAGTACCGGTCGTCCCTGGCACCGCAAACCATCACCCTTGGCGCTCCGAAGAACCGACCCCCAATGCGCATCAGACCCCTTTCTCTGCTGGTTGGGGGTCCCGTCATCGCAGAGAGCCCGTGATGGTTTGCGGTGGTCTAGTCGGCCGGTACTCCGGCCAGCTTAGCGGGCAGGTTTTCGCAGTCCCTGGAGGGGTGTGGGAGCCATGTGAACCGGACGTGCAGTCGCGCGCCGCCCTAGGCGGCGTGCGTGCATTCAGCGCCTTTCTTTGGTCACTTTCTTTGGCGCAGCAAAGAAAGTGACCCGCCTGCCGGGGCGGAATCCCGGCGGGCTGTTTCGAGCCGAACCGAACGAGGCAAGCAGACATGCAGAACGAGACAAAACTTTGGACCCCCGCCGCCTGGCTCCAAGGCCGCTGGCAAGAATGCGTCCTGCTCGAAATCGACAGCGCCGGCCGCTGGCAGTCGATCACTCCCAACGTTCCTCAGCCACAAGACGCAAGAGCACTGAAGGGCCCGGTCATCCCCCCGCTGGTAGACGCCCACAGTCACGCCTTCCAACGCGCCATGGCCGGCGGTGCCGAAACGCGCGACAGCGAAAGCGACGACTTCTGGAGCTGGCGCGAGGCCATGTATGCCGTGGCGCTCAGCATCAGCCCCGAACAGCTCAAGCAGGTGGCCACGCGTCTGTACCGCGAGCTGCTGCGCGGCGGCTACACGCAGGTCTGCGAGTTCCACTACCTGCAGCACCACCCCGACGGCCAGCCCTACGACGACGAGCTGACCATGGCCTGGGCCCTGATCGGGGCGGCGCAGGAGGTGGGCATCGGCATCACCATGCTGCCGGTGCTCTATGCCCACCAGGGCTTCGGCGTGAAAGGCCTGAAGGACACCCAGCGCCGCTTCAAGACCGATGCCGATTGGGTCTTCAAGGCCCAGCAGCGCATCAACAGCCAGCGCAGCGCCACGGTGAATGCCGGCGTGGCCCTGCACTCGCTGCGCGCCGCCCATGCCGAGGACATCACCCAGCTGCTGCATCAGATCGGTGAGCAGGACCTGCCCATCCACATCCACGTCGCCGAGCAAACCGGCGAGGTGCGCGACTGCCTGGCCCACACCGGCCTGCGTCCGATCGAATGGCTGTGCCAGCAGCAGGGCCTGGACGCGCGCTGGCAGCTGGTGCATGCCACGCATGCCGAGCCTTTCGAGGTGGAGCTGCTGGCGCGCCAGGGTGCCGGCGTGGTGATCTGCCCGACCACCGAGGCCAATCTGGGCGATGGCCTGGCCCCGCTGACCGGCTACCTGGACGCCGGCGTGCCGCTGACCGTGGGAAGCGATTCCGAGGTCGGCCGCGAGTGGCGCGAGGAGCTGCGCTGGCTGGAGTACGGCCAGCGCCTCGTCAAGCGCCAGCGCAATGTGGCCAGCCAACCCGGCCGCCAGCCCAGCAGCGCCGCGCGCCTCTTCGACGCCATGCTGGCCGGCAGCGGCCGCGCGGCCGGCTTTGCCCAATGGGGTCTGCAGCAGGGCGCGCGCGCCGACTGGCTGGTGCTGGACCTGGCCGCCGAGGGCCTGGAGGGTGTGCCCATGGCACGCTGGCTGGATGCCCTGGTGTTCGCCAGCGCCGGCCCGCTGTGGGCCGAGGTGGGCGTGGCGGGGCGGGTGCTCGGCCGTCTTTGACGCCACGCAAGGCCGCCCGGCGGCCTTGCGGCGAAGCTTGCGGCATGGGCGAGAGCGCACAAGCCGCTGATACCGTTTTTCTGGCCAGCCAGCTGAGCAAGACCTATGGCGAGGGCGATGCCGCCGTGCACGCGCTGCGCGGCGTCGACCTGGCGGTGCAGCGCGGCGAGTTCATCGTGCTGCTCGGGGCCTCGGGCAGCGGCAAGTCCACGCTGCTCAACATCTTGGGCGGGCTGGACACACCCAGCAGCGGCGAGCTGCACTTTTGCGATCACCGCCTCAGCGGTGCCAGCGAGGCCGAGCTGACTCGCTACCGCCGCGAGCACGTCGGCTTCGTGTTCCAGTTCTACAACCTGATCCCCAGCCTGACCGTGCGCGAGAACGTCGCCCTGGTCACCGACATCAGCGCCCACCCGATGCCGGTGGACGACGCGATTGCGCGGGTCGGCCTGGCGCCGCGCGCCCACCACTTTCCGGCCCAGCTCTCGGGCGGCGAGCAGCAGCGGGTGGCGATCGCCCGCGCCATCGTCAAGCGCCCCGACCTGCTGC
>JBDHSJ010000372.1:0-3331 GCA_039808065.1 Burkholderiaceae bacterium
CGCCAAGGCCGCGCCGACGCCCCAGGCCGCCAGCCGCCCGGCGCCCGCCCCGGCCAGTGATGGTGATTGGGAAACCTTCTGAACGGCCACCGGAGCGCTCGCCCATGTTGAAGACGATCAAGCAACGACTGATTGCACTGTGCAGTGGCGTGGTGCTGCTGGCGTTGCTGGTGGCCACCGCCGCCAGCTACTTCGATACCCGCGCCCACGTGCGTGGTCAAGCCAATGCGCAGCTGGCCGAGGTGGCGCGTGGCCAGGCGCAATCGATTGCCGGGTGGATGGGCTTTCAGGCGGCCATCTTGAAATCGCTGCGCCCCGCGGTGGAGCTGGAGAATCCGCGCGCGCCGTTGGCACAGGCGGCACTTTCGGGTGGCTTGGACATGGCCTACATCGGCCACGCCGACAAACGCATGCTACAGAGCAAGGACCAGCAGCTGCCGGACGGTTATGACCCTACCGGACGCCCTTGGTACAAGCAGGCCTCTGGCAGCGACGCGGTGGTGCTCACCGAGCCCTATCTGGACGCCAGCACCCAGCAGTCGGTCGTCACCTTTGCTCTGGCCGTCAAGGACGGCGGCAACGTCAAAGCGGTCGTGGCCAGCGACGTCTACCTGACCGAAGTCGTCAACATCCTCAAGGCCATCAAGCCCACCCCCTCGGGCTTCGCCTTTCTGGTGGCGGCCGACGGCCGGGTGATGGCGCACGCCAATACCAAGTACGTGCTCAAGCCCGCTACCGAGCTCTCGCCGGCGCTCACCCCAGCCGCCATCAAGGCCCTGGGCAGTGACAAGTCGGACTGGCTGGAAACCCGCATCGGCGAGCAATCGGTGCTGCTGCGCGCCGCGCCCGTGGCGGGCTCGGACTGGTCGCTGATCGTTGTCAGCGATGCCGGCGAGGCCTTGGCCGCACTGAGCTCCCTGCTGCGCAAGGCGGTGCTGGTCACCGTGCTGATGGTCGGTCTGGCGGCGGCGTTGATCACGGGCGTGGTGGCCGCGCTGACGGCCGGCCTGAAGCGCGTGCAAGATGCCATGAACGAGATCAGTGCCGGCGGCGGCGACCTGACCCGCCGCCTGCCCGCGCAGGGCGAGGACGAAGTGGCCGGCATCGCCCGCGCCTTCAACGACTTTGCCGAGAAGCTGCAGGGCATCCTGCGCGATGTGCACCAGGCAACCGGCTCGATCAGCGTGGCCTCGAGCGAGATCGCCTCGGGAGCGCAAGACCTCTCGCAGCGCACGGAGCAAACGGCGTCCAATCTGCAGCAGGCCACTTCTTCGATGGATGCGCTGACCGCGGCAGTGCGCCATACCGCCGAGGCCGCCACCACCGCCAACCAGCTGGCCAGCTCGGCCTCCGGGGCTGCCACCAAGGGCGGTGAGGTGGTGGGTCAAGTCGTCAATACCATGGACGAGATCAGCGCCAGCTCGCGCAAGATCAGCGACATCATTGGCGTCATCGACGGCATCGCGTTCCAGACCAACATCCTGGCGCTGAACGCCGCCGTCGAAGCCGCCCGCGCGGGTGAGCAGGGCCGCGGCTTTGCCGTGGTGGCCGGCGAGGTGCGCACCTTGGCCGGGCGCAGCGCCGAAGCGGCCAAGGAAATCAAAAGCCTGATCAGCGCCAGCGTCGAACGCGTCGAGGCCGGCTCGCGCCTAGTGCAGGAAGCCGGCGAATCGATGGGCGAGATCGTGGCCGGCGTGCAGCGCGTCTCCGACATCATTGGCGAGATCTCCGCGGCCGCGGGCGAGCAGAGCCAAGGCATCGGCGGCGTCAACGTCACGATGGGCCAGCTTGACCAAGCCACGCAGCAGAACGCCGCGCTGGTCGAGGAATCCGCCGCCGCGGCCGAAAGCCTGCGCGATCAGGCGCATCGCCTGTCCGAGATCATTTCGGTGTTCAAGGTCGGTGAAATCGACGCGCCGGCGCGCTCGGGCGGCATGGGCCATCGGCCCGCCAGCGCGGCGCGCCCCGCCGCGACTTCCAGCGCGGCTGGCAGCAAACCCGCCCCTGCCGCCAAAGCCAGCGGCACCCCGAAGCCAGCCGCCCGGCCGACCCCGCCCAGGCCGGCCCCCGCCCCTGCGCCCGCTGCGGCCGACGGCGAATGGGAGTCGTTCTAGCCCCCCGCACGAAGCCGCGCAAGGCCGCCCCCGGGCGGCCTTTTTTCTGGACCCGACGCGCTATTCCTGCGTGGCGGAGCGAAGCGTCTGAACCACCGGCCGGCGCAGCACGCCGCGCAGTCCCCAGTAGCCGGCAGCCCCCGCCAGCAGGGCGCCTGCCACGGCCGTGCCCAGCGGCACCCAGGGCTGCGGGCGCCAGCTGAACTCGAACACCTGCACGGCAAGCAGCGCCCCGATGCCCAGCGCCAGGCCGCCGGCCAGCACGCCGGAGAGCAGGCCCAAGCCGAGCAGCTCGGCGCGCTGCACGCGCGCCAGCAGCGCGCCGCTGGCGCCCAGGGCGCGCATCAGCGCCACATCACGCAGCCGCGCCTCGCGGGTGGCCGTCAGGGCGCCTACCAGCACCACCAGGCCGGCCGCCAGCGTGAAGAGGAACAGCAGTTGCACCGCATTGGCCACCTGCTCCAGCACCCCTTGCACCTGGCTGATCTGGGCCGAGACATCAATCAGCGTGGCATTCGGAAAGCGCGCGGCGAGTTGGCGGTCCAGGGCTTTGTCGGTGGGTGCGCGGTAGGTGGCGATCCAGGTGCTCGGCAGCTCGGGCTGCTGGGAGGTCTGCGGACGCTGGAAGATGACGAAGAAGTTCACCCGCATCGACGACCAGTCCACCTGGCGACGCTGCGTCACTGCCAGCTCGTGGCGCTGCCCGGCCACCTCAAAGGCCAGCCGGTCACCCAGCTTCAGGCCCAGTTCCTTCATCAGGCCGTCCTCCACGCTGAGGCCCTCGCCCCAGCGGCCCTCAAGCGCCAGGTTGTGGGCCGGCATGGCGCTCATGTGGCTGAGGTTGAACTCGCGCTCCACCAGGCGGCGCGCACGGTCGCTGCCGAGCTTGAGTTCGTGCACGGCCTGGCCGTTGATGGCGATCAGGCGGCCCCGGAACATCGGGTACCAATCCAGCGGCTGCACGCCGGCAGCGGCCAACTGGGCCTTGAAGGGCTCGGCCTGGTCGGGCTGCAGGTTGACGACAAAGCGGTCCGGCCCCTTGGCCGGCGTGGCCAGGCGCCAGCTCTCCAGCAGATCGGTGCGCAGCAGCACCAGCAGAGCCAGGGCCAGCAGGCCCAGGCCCAGGGCGGCCACCTGCGCCACGGCCAGGGCCGGGCGCGCCGCCACCTGGCGCGTGGCCAGGCGCAGCCAGGGCGGCGCAGCCGGACCCACGGCCA
>JBDHSJ010000373.1:0-3330 GCA_039808065.1 Burkholderiaceae bacterium
CCGGGCTGTAGCCCGTCAGCCAGCAGATCACCTGATCGACCTCTTCTTGCGAGCGCTGTTTCGAGACCGCCTTCTTGACATAGAGGGGGTACAGGCTGGCGATCTTGATGGCGAAGACTTTTTCCAGGCGCATGAAGAGTCCTTGGGAGCCGCGGCGCGGGGGGTCAACGCTACCGCGCCCGACCGGGCTCAGTTCGTGGGCAGCGGCCCCAGCACGGCCCCCAGCGCCTGCAGACCCGGCGGGCTGAGCTGCAACACGCGCGGCTGGGCGCCCGCGCGGACCCAGCCTTGCGCCAGCGCATGCTGCAGCAGCGCGCGCGGCCAGGGTCCCGCAAGGTGGTCGCGGCGTTCACTCCAGTCCAGGCAGGGATGGGCCACGGCCGCGCGCAGGCTGCGGCGCTGCCAAGGCTGGGCATCCATGCCCAGGGCCTGGATGCCGGCCAGCCCCCGTTCGCTCAGGCCCAGGCCGCCCTCCACAGGTTGCAGCCAGCCGAGCTCCTGGCAGCGCTGCGCCAGGCACACGCCCAGACGCCCGGCCAGGTGGCCATAGCAGCGCCGCGCGTAGCGCAGCTCGGCCTGGTGGCCCCAGGCGCGCTCGGCGCTGCCGCGTTCGGCCACCAGCTGCAGCGCCTGCAGGGCCTGGGCCACGTCGGCATCGGCCAGGCGGTAGTAGCGGTGGCGGCCGCGCGGTTCGCAGACCAGCCAGCCGGCATCGAGCAGCTTGCGCAAATGCGCGCTGGCGGTGGCCGCGCCCACGCCGGCTGCACGCGCCAGTTCGCTCGCGCTGGCCAGCTCGCCACTGAGCAGATGGCTGAGCATGGCGGCGCGGCTGGGGTCGGCGATCAGGCTGGCGAGGGCGGCGAGTTGCATGGTGTGGAAGCAGGAACCTGGGCCCGATCATGCAGGCCGTAATCGCGCAGCACGGTGGCCACGCGCAGCCGGCAGGCGGCAAACAAGCCGGCGCGGCCGGCGGCCTGGGCCAGGCGGTGCTCGCCGTGTTCGCGCCAGGCCTGCACGGCGGCTTCGTCCTGCCAGAAGCTCAGTGAGAGCAGCTTGCCCGGCTGGCTGAGGCTCTCGAAGCGCTCGATCGACAGGAATCCGGGCACGCGTTCGAGCTCGCTGCGCAGCGCGGCGGCGCGCGCCAGGTAGTCGGCCTGCGCGCCGGCTGCGGGCTCGACCTCGAAGATCACCGCGATCACGGCTGCACCGGTTCAGGGAAGGTGCGCCACTCGGCGCGGATGAAGCGCTCACGCGCCGCGAACGCGAAATTGGCGATGGCCTCGGGATCGGCCTTCAGGCGCGCCCGGTAGGCCTCGTAGTCGGCCAGGGAATCGAAGCCGATGAGGCCCCAGGCCTCGGTGCTCGTGCCCTCGTGCGGCAGCCAGTAACCCAGCAGCTGCCCGCCCAAGCGCGGAATGATGTGCAGCCAGGCCTGGGCGTAGCGGCGGAAGTCGTCCTTGCGGAAGGGCTCGATCTCGTAGCGGATGAAGCAGGTGATGGCCATGCGGCGCTCCTTTCGTGAGGCGCCACTGTCGGGCCGGCGGCGACCCGCACACTTCGTTGCGCGACGAAGCGTGGCGGTGCTTCAGTCGCGCGCCTCAAAGCCCGGGTGATAAGCCACCACCCCTTGCGGCGCCGGCCCCTGCCAGGCCAGGGCCATGAACAGCTCGGGCGGCGGACCGGGGTAGACCAGCCCGGTTGGGGTGCGAAAGCCGAAGCGCCCGTAATAGGCCGGATCGCCCAGCACCACGCAGCCGGCAGCGCCGCGCTGGCGCAACTGCTGCAGGCCCTGGCGCACAAGTGCCGCGCCCACACCCTGGCGCTGGTAGGGCGGCGCCACCGCCAGCGGACCCAGGCCAAACCAGGCACCCGCGCAGCCGTCGACCGTGATGGGTGAAAAGGCGATGTGGCCGATCAGGCGCTCCTCACACGCCGCCACCAGGCTGAGCGCCAGCGCCCCGGCGGCGCGCAGCGCCCGCACGATGGCGGCCTCGGTGCCGGCACTGTGCGGGTGACCCAGGAAAGCGGCGGTGATCAGGGCGCCAATGGCCTCGGCCTCACCCGCCCGCTCCTCGCGCACCAGCCCCACCTCCATCATGCGAGGGCCACCGGCGCGGGTGACTGCAGGCGCCGCGCCGTGCGCCACGCCGCCACCCCCGGCGCCAGCCAGAGCGAGAGCCAGGCGCCGGCCAGCAGGGCCAGGGCGGCGGCGTTCAGCGGCGAGCGGGTGACCCAGACCACCAAGACCCAGCCGAGCAACGTCAGCAGGGTGGCGCAGACCAGATAGGCGCCCAGCAGCTGCCACAGAAAGCTGTGCAGCAGCGACGCCCAGGCCACGCCCTGCACCCGCATGCGCCCGCCACGAAAGGCCAGCGCGCAGACCCCAGCCGCCAGACCGACGGTGCCCAGCAGCAGCAGGCCCCAGTTCAGATCGTCCTGCGGGGCGCGACCGCGCAGGAAGAGCATCACGATCAACGAGCAGGCCAGGGCACTGGCCGCAAACACGACGCGCAGCAGCTGGCTGGGCACGGGCATCTGCTCACACCCCGTAGAAGTGGAACTCGGTCGGCGGCCGACGGCCGCTGATCAGTTCGGCCAGCGCGTGGCCGCTGCCCGCGCCATGGGTCCAGCCCAGGGTGCCATGGCCGCAGTTGAGCCACAGATTGCTCAGCTTCTTGCTGCGCCCGATGTAGGGGATGTTGGTGGGCGTGCTGGGGCGCAGGCCGGTCCAGTAGTTGGGCTCGCTCAGATCGGCCACACCCGGGAAGAGCTCTTCGTAGCGCTTGACCAGGGCCTCACAGCGGGTGCGGCTGGTGGCGGAGTTCAGGCTGGTGTCCAGGCCCACCAGCTCGGCCGTGCCGGCGATGCGGATGCGGTCGCCCAGGCGACTGATGGCGATCTTGCGCGTGTCGTCCAGCAGGCTCACCGTGCTGGCCTGCTCGGGCTTCTTCAGCCGCAGCGTGGCCGAGTAGCCCTTGGCCGGGTAGATGTTCAGGCAGTCGGCCACCGGATTGACCAGGGCCGGCGCGTAGCTGGCCAGCGCCACCACGTACGCGTCACCCGTGATCGTCTCGGTCTGGCCCATGGCGTTTTTGACGCGCACGCCGCTGATGGCCTGGCCCTGCTTTTCCAGCGCCAGGATGTGGGTGTTGAAGCGCTTCTCGGCGCCGCGCTCGAAGCACTTCTGCGCCAGCTTCTGCGTGAAGACGAGCGCGTCGCCCGATTCGTCGCTGGGCGTGTAGGTGCCGCCAAAGATCCGCGGGCCGAAAGTGGCCAGCGCCGGTTCGACCTTCAGCACCTCCTCGCGGCTGAGCACGCGGCGGTCGACGC
>JBDHSJ010000374.1:0-3317 GCA_039808065.1 Burkholderiaceae bacterium
TCCACCTGAACGCCGACGGCCGCGGGGATGGCCCGCTGCTCAGCGGCGCGGCGCTGCGGGCGGGGCGCTGGCGCCTGTGCTTCGAGGTGGCGGACTACTTCCGCGCCCGCGGCGTGGCGCTTCCCGAACCGCCCTTCATCGATGTGGTGAACCTGGACTTCGGTATTGCGGACGTGCAGGCCAAGTACCACGTGCCCCTGTTGGTCAGCCCCTGGTCGTACTCCACCTACCGGGGCAGCTGATGGACTGGAGCTACGTGCTGGACTGGGCCAACCTTCTGCTGCGCTGGGCCCATGTCATTACCGCGATCGCATGGATCGGCTCGTCCTTCTACTTCGTGTTCCTGGATTCCAGCCTGACCAAGCCGAGCGCGCCCGATCTACAGGCCAAGGGCGTGGATGGCGAACTCTGGGCTGTACATGGCGGCGGCTTCTATCACCCGCAGAAGTACCTGGTGGCGCCCAAAGCCCTGCCCGAGAAGCTGCACTGGTTCTTCTGGGAAAGCTACTCGACCTGGCTGACCGGGTTTGCGCTCTTCACGGTGCTTTACCTGTTCAACGCCGGCAGCTTCCTGATCGACCCGCGCATCCACGCCTGGTCGTCCAGCGGCGCGGCCGTGGCGGCGGCGCTGGGCTTCGTGTTCGCGTTCTGGTTTGTCTACAACGCCCTGTGCCGCCTGCTGGGAGAGCGCCAGGGCAAGGTGGGCGGCGATGCCGCCGTGGGTCTGGCCGTGTTGGCTGTGGTGGTGGGCGCCAGCTGGGCGGCCTGCCAGCTGTTTGCCGGTCGGGCGGCCTTCGTCATCGTGGGGGCCATGCTGGCCACGGTCATGAGCGCGAACGTGCTGGTGTGGATCATTCCGGGCCAGCGCAAGGTGATCGCGCAGATGAAAGCCGGCCAACCGGTGGATCCCATCCACGGCCAGCGCGGCAAGCAGCGCAGCGTGCACAACACCTACTTCACCCTGCCGGTGCTGGTGGCCATGCTGAGCAACCATTACTCCATGCTCTACCAGGGCGTGCACAACTGGCTGGTGCTGGTGGTGCTGATGCTGGCCGGGGCCCTGATCCGGCACAGCTTCGTGGCCCGCCACAAGGCCCTGGTGCAGGGCGTGCGCGCGCCCTGGGAATACGCGGCCATCGGCACGGCCTTGCTGATTGGCCTGGCCGTGGCCCTGGCGCCGGCACCGCAGCCCAAAGTGACCGGCGGCGTGCCACGCCTGGCCGAGGTGCAGGCCGTCATTGCCCAGCGCTGCCTGGCCTGCCACGGCGAGCAAGGCGCGCAAAAGGGCGTGGCCTTGCACCAGCCCGCCTTGTTGGCGCAGCATGCCCAGGCCATCCACCAGCAGGTGGTGCTGGCCCGCACGATGCCCTTGAACAACGCCACCCAGATGACCGAGGCCGAGCGCGCGCTGCTGGCCCGCTGGCTGGCCGCAGGAGCCCCGCTTGAGTGATTCCACCCACCGCCCGCTGCGCTTCTGGCACCGCGGTTCCATCCAAACGGTCGATGCGCCTGCGAGCACCCGCACGGTGCTGGAATGGCTGCGGGAAGACCTGCGCTGCACCGGCACCAAGGAAGGCTGTGCCGAGGGCGACTGCGGCGCCTGCACCGTGGTGCTGGGCGAACTGGATGCGCAGGGTCGGCTCCAGCTCAAGCCGGTGAACAGCTGCATCCAGTTCCTGCCCACGCTGGATGGCAAGGCCTTGTTCACGGTGGAAGACGTAGGCGGCCCCGAGCAGCTGCACCCGGTGCAGCAGGCCCTGGTGGATTGCCATGGCTCGCAATGCGGCTTCTGCACCCCGGGTTTCGTGATGTCGATCTGGCAGCTGTGGGAGGAGCTGAAAAGCCCACCCAGCCGCCAGCAGCTGGCCGACGTGATCAGCGGCAATCTGTGCCGCTGCACCGGCTACCGTCCCATCCTGGATGCCGGCGAGCGCTGCTTTGCGCAAACCGCGCCGCGCCTGGACCGCGCACCCATCGAGGCCGCCTTGCGCGAACTTCAAGCCGACCCGCCGCTGCACACGGCCCATGGCTTTCACAGCCCGCGCAGCCTGGACGAACTGGCCGCCCTGCGCCTGGCCAAGCCCCAGGCGCGTCTGCTGGCCGGCAGCACCGATGTGGGTCTGTGGGTCACGAAGCAGTTCCGCTCCTTGGGCGAGATCATTTACCTCGGCCGGGTGGCCGAGTTGCAGCGCATCGAGCGCAGCGACGCGGCGCTGCGCATCGGTGCCGGTGCCTCGCTGGAAGCGGCCTGGGCCGCGCTCAGCGAGACCTGGCCTGCACTGCGGGAAATCGGGCTGCGCTTTGCCTCGCCGCCCATTCGCTCGGTGGGCACCCTGGGCGGTAACGTGGCCAATGGCTCGCCGATTGGCGACGCCGCCCCGGTGCTGATGGCCCTGGACGCCGAACTGGAACTGCGCCAGGGCGAACGCGTGCGCCGCCTGCCGCTGCGCGAGTTCTATACCGGCTACATGCAGAACCGCCTCGAACCAGGCGAGTTCCTGCAGGCCCTGGTGGTCCCGGTCGACCCGGCCTGGACGCTGAGCGCCTACAAGATCAGCAAGCGCTTCGACTCGGACATCTCGGCCGTGTTCGGGGCCTTCGCGCTGCGCCTGGAGGCCGGCCGCGTGGCCGATGTGCGCCTGGCCTGGGGCGGCCTGGCCGCCACTGTGCAGCGCGCGCCGCAAGCCGAGGTCGCGCTGCGTGGCCAGGCCTGGGATGAAGCCGCGCTGCAGGCCGCCCAGGCCGCACTGGCGCAGGACTTCCGCCCCTTGAGTGACATGCGCGCCTCGAAGGACTACCGTCTGCAGGTGGCGCAGAACCTGCTGCGCCGCGGCTGGCTGGAAACCCGTGCAGAGGCCCCGCTGGCAGCCGAGGAATTGAGTGTGTGGGCCCCCCGATGAACAAGCTGGCCGAATTGCCGCTGCACGCGGCGCCCGTGGTGGGCGCATCCCGCCCGCATGAATCCGCCCACCTGCATGTGGCGGGCGCCGCGCCGTACACCGACGACATCCCCGAGCGCACCGGCACCCTGCACGCCGCGCTCGGGCTCTCCCAAGTAGCCCACGGCCGATTGACGACCCTGCATCTGGAGCGCCTGCGCGGCCTGCCCGGTGTGGTGGATGTGTTCGCCGCCGCCGACCTCCCCGGCCGCAACGATTGCGGCCCGCTGGTGCAGGACGACCCCATCCTGGCCGATGGCACGCTGCGCTATCGCGGCCAGCCGGTGTTCGTGGTGGTGGCACGCAGCCGCGACCAGGCCCGCCGAGCGGCGGCGCGGGCGGCCGAGGTCATCGAGGCCGAGCCCTTGCCGGCGCTGC
>JBDHSJ010000375.1:0-3315 GCA_039808065.1 Burkholderiaceae bacterium
GCCGATCTGGCCATCCAGAGCGCCGGCTGCGTGGCCAACGGCATCTATCCGACCGATGCGCCCTCGCAAGTGCAATACCTGTGCGCTGATTCGGCCACCGAGCTGATCTTTGTCGAAGACGACGAACAGCTGGACAAGGTGTTGGAGGTGCGGGAGCAACTACCGCGGCTGCGCTGGATCGTGGTCTTCGACACGCAAGGCCTGGAAGAATTCCGCGACCCCATGGTGCTCAGCCTGGACGAACTGCGCGCGCGGGGCCGTGCTCACGCCCTGCCGCAGCGCTTTGACGAGCGCCTGGCTGCCGTCCAGCCCGAGGATCTGGCCATCCTTGTCTACACCAGCGGCACCACCGGCAAGCCCAAGGGGGCCATGCATGTGCACAGCGGCCTGGTGAGCGCCGTGCGCTCGGCGTGCGCCAATCTGCCGCAGTTCGACAGTGACGAACGCGTCTGCTTCCTACCGCTCTGCCACATCGCCGAGCGGCTGATTGGTGCCTACTCGGCCCTGCTGAGCGGCGCCACGCTGAATTTCGTGGAGAGCCCGGACACCTTTGCCGAGAACCTGCGTGAGGTCTCTCCTCACGTGTTGTTCGCCGTGCCGCGGGTCTGGGAAAAGTTCTATTCCGCCATCAGCATCGCTGTGGCGGAAGCCAGTCCCTTGCAGCAGCGTGCCTACCGCTGGGCCATCGGTGCCGGTCAGGCGGTCGCGCAGCAGGTGCTGGCCCGCCAGAGCGTACCCATCGGGCTGAAGCTGCGCTTCCTGCTGGCGCGTTGGCTGGTGCTTGGCAATGTGCGCCGCATGATCGGCATCCAGCGCGCCCGGGTGCTGGTCAGCGGTGCCGCACCGATTTCGCCGGATCTGATCCGCTGGTACCTGGCCCTGGGCCTGCCGATGCTGGAGGGCTGGGGCATGACCGAAACCTGTGCCCACGGCACGCTCACCCTGCCGGGTGACATCCGCCCCGGCACCATCGGACCGCCGGCCCCCGGGGTGGAAATGCGCATCGATCCCGCCACGGGTGAGATGCTGACGCGCGGCCCGCATCTGTTCCGCGGCTATCTGAACCAGCCCGAGAAGACGGCCGAGGTCATCGATGCCGAGGGCTGGCTCCACACGGGCGATGTCGGTCGTTTGGATGAGCAAGGGCATTACCGCATCACCGACCGCATGAAAGACATCATCATCACGGCTGGTGGCAAGAACATCACCCCGAGCGAGATCGAGAACCAGCTGAAGTTTTCCCCGTACATCACCGACGCCGTGGTGATCGGCGATCGCCGCGCCTACCTGACCGCCTTGATCATGATCGACCAGGACAACGTCGAACGATTCGCGCAGGAGCACGACGTGCCCTTCTCAAACTACGCCAGCCTGGCCCGGGCGCCGCAGGTCCTGGCATTGATCCAGTCCGAAGTGGACCGGGTCAACCAGGATTTCGCGCGTGTTGAGCAGATCAAGGCCTTCCGTGTGCTGGAGACCCAATTGAGCGCGGAAGACGAAGAGCTGACGCCCACGATGAAGCTCAAGCGCAGCTTTGTACAGAAGAAATACGCCGAACTGATCGAGTCCATGTACCGCGCTGTCTAGCGCTGAATCACCAGGAGACCCGCATGAAGAAGCCTGCCCAGTCCTTGCTCCCCCTGATGCTGGGTGCCCTGCTGGCCGCCCCGGCGCTGGCCCAGCAGCAGGGCGTCAGCAAGACCGAGATCGTGGTGGGTTCGATCCAGGATTTTTCTGGGCCGCTGGCCGGCTACGGCAAACAGGCCCGCAATGGCATGCTGCTGCGCGCCGAAGAGCTGAATGAGCAAGGCGGCGTGCATGGCCGGCGCATCGTGCTCAAGTTTGAAGACTCTGGCTACGACCCCAAGCGCGCCGTGCTGGCCGCGCAGAAGCTCGTCAATCAGGACAAGATTTTCATCATGGCCGGACATGTGGGCACCGCCCACAACTTGGCGGCGATGCCCGTGCAGTTCGAGCGCAATGTCATCAACTTCTGGCCGCTGACGGCCGCGCGCGAGATGTACGAGCCGTTCCACAAGCTCAAGTACTCCTTCGCAGTGCCCTATTACGAGCAGATCCGCGTGATGCTGCCGCTGCTGGCCAAGGAAAAGGGCGCCAAGAAGATCTGCGTCCACTACCAGGATGACGATTTCGGCATGGAGGTCCTGAAAGGGGCAGAGGCCGGACTCAAGGGCATGGGCGCCGAGTTGACCGAGAAGACCAGCTTCAAGCGTGGGGCCACCGAGTTCTCCTCGCAAGTTGCGAAGCTGAAGGCGGCCGGCTGTGAGTTGGTGGTGTTGGGCACGATCGTCCGCGAAACCATCGGGACGATTGGCGAGTCTCGCAAGACCGGTTTCAACCCCACCTTTCTGGGCTCCAGCGCGGCCTATACCGATCTGATCCATCGCCTAGGTGGCAAGGCCATGGACGGCTTTTATGCCGCGATGGCTACGCAGCATCCCTATCTCGACGAGGCCTCGCAGCCCCTGCGCTTCTGGGCGACCAAATACAAGACCAAGTTCAATGAGGATCCGACGGTCTTCTCGGCCTATGGCTACATGATCATTGACGGGCTGATCCGCGCCGCGCAGAAGGCTGGCCCGGCGCTCACGACCGACAGCTTCATCAAGGCCATGGACACGATGAGCTTCCCGGCGGACCTGTTTGGTTCTGCGCCTGCCAGCTACTCACCCACCAAACGCCTTGGCAGTGACGCCTCCCGGCTGTCACAGATCCAAGATGGTCGTTGGAAGGTGGTGATGGACTACGCCAAGTAGGGCTGTCAGCTACTCAGCCGGACGGATGACCCCTCAGCGCAGGGCCTCCCTGCGTGCTTGGGCGCTCTCCGGCTCGCACGCCACCTGCAATCGCCCAACACGGTGTTGTTTGCCCCATGGGGGCGGCACTCTGACCGTACGCGCCTTGCTCTTGATCTCCGTGGCGATGGTGCGCCGCTCGAAGGACTCAGCCTCGCCGGTCAACGGGCTACCCGAACTGGTGTTGGGGCACCAAGGCGAATGCGCGACGCTCCGCTTGTCGGAAAGGCTTGCACCGCCCTCAATATTCTTGCTATAGTGGCGGGCTTCGCTGATCGAAATGTCCTCGGGCAAGTCCTGATGGAGATCGGTTGGCGATGAAGTCGAGTTTGGGTTGCGAAGAAATTTTCGATCCAAGTGTTGACAGGCAATTCGAAATTTTGCAACAATCTCTGGCTCGGCTGCTGATGTTTGAGGCGGCTGGGAATAAAAGATCAGTAAAGCGGTCTTTGTGAGAAGTTGGCGCTGAGTTTGAAGAGTTTTTCAAAAATTTCTTCGC
>JBDHSJ010000376.1:0-3311 GCA_039808065.1 Burkholderiaceae bacterium
AGCACCAGGTCGCGGCCTTGCTTGTCCAGGTCGGTGAGCGTGAGGCGGCAGACGCCGCCCTTGGGCGTGGCGCCAATCTGCGCCAGCTCCATCAGCGAGTCCCACAGGCGCTGGCCGTTGATGCGCAGCGATTCGATGCGCGGGGTGGTGGCGGTGTCCATAGGGACCTCCTAGTCGGGAATCAGGGTGCCGAAGCGCAGGCGGTTGCCGTCGGGGTCGTGGATCAGGAACTCGCGCACGCCGTAGTCGGTGTCGCCAATCGGCTTGACGGGGCGCACGCCGCGGGCGCTGAAGGCGGTGTAGCAGGCGTCGACATCGGGCACCCAGAAGTACACCGCGCCGCCCGGCTCGCAATCGCCGGCGTGGGCGGTCAGGAACAGGGTCTGGCCGGCGCGGGTGATCTGCAGGAACAGCGGCAGGCCGGGCTCGAACTGGTGCTCCCAGTCGACGCTGAACCCGAGCTGGTCGACATAGAAGCGGCGGCTGCGCGCCGCATCGGTCATGCGCAGTTGGGGGACGACGGTTTGCGCGGGCGTGCTCATCGCATCACGGCGCTGGGAGCGAGGTCCTGCGTGCGCTTGATCTGGGCCTCGAAGTTTGCGCCGAAGGCCGGGCGCTTGATATAGCGGCCGGCGCCGGCCACGGCGCGCAGATCGCCGTTCGCGTAAACGACGCGGCCCTGGCTGATGGTGTGGCTGGGGATGCCCTTGACCGTGCGGCCCTCGAAGATGTTGAAGTCGCCTTTGGAGTGCTGGGTTTTGGCCGAAATCGTTTTTGTGCCCTGCGGGTCCCACAGCACCAGGTCGGCGTCGGCGCCCTCCGCCACCGCGCCCTTGCGCGGGTAGAGGTTGAAGAGCTTGGCCGTGTTGGCGCTGGTGATGGCGACGAACTCGGAGGGCGTCAGCCGCCCAGTGTTGACGCCGGCGTCCCAGATCACCGCCAGCCGCTCCTCAATGCCGCCGCAGCCGTTCGGGATCTTGGCGAAGTTCTCCAGGCCGGCGGCCTTTTGCTGCGCGCAGAAGGTGCAGTGGTCGGTGGCGGTGGTGTGCAGGTTGCCGGACTGCAGGCCGCGCCACAGGAAGTCCTGGTGCACCTTGGGGCGGAAGGGCGGGCTCATCACATGCGCGGCGGCGCGGGCGAAGTCGGGATCGCGGTAGACCGAGTCGTCGATCAGCAAGTGGCCGGCGAGCACCTCGCCGTAGACGCGATGGCCGCGGGCGCGGGCGCGCGCAATGGCCTCGGCGGATTCAATGCAGCTGACATGCACGATGTAGATCGGCACCCCCAGCACCTCGGCGATGGCGATGGCGCGGTTCGCGGCTTCGCCCTCGACCATCGGCGGGCGCGACAGCGGGTGGCCCTCGGGCCCCGTGATGCCCATCTTGGCCACCTCCTGCTGCAGCAGGTAGACCAGTTCGCCGTTCTCGGCGTGCACGGTCGGCATGGCGCCCAGCTCCAGCGCGCGGCGGAAGCTGTTCACCAGCGTTTCGTCGTCGCACATGATGGCGTTCTTGTAGGCCATGAAGTGCTTGAAGCTGTTCACGCCTTCTTCTTGCACCAGCGTGCCCATGTCGCGGCGCACGCTCTCGTCCCACCAGGTCACGGCCACGTGGAAGCCGTAGTCGCCGGCCGATTTTTCGGCCCAGCTGCGCCACTGGCGGTAGGCCTCCAGCAGCGGCTGCTGGGGGTTGGGGATGACGAAGTCGATGATCGACGTGGTGCCCCCCGCCAGCCCTGCCGCCGTCCCGGTGAAGAAGTCGTCCATCGTCACCGTGCCCATGAAGGGCAGCTGCATGTGCGTGTGCGGGTCGATGCCGCCGGGCATCAGGTATTGGCCGCTGCCGTCCAGTGTCTGGCAGCCGGCCGGCGCCTCGCGCGCGGCGCGCTCGCCCACGGCGGCGATGACGCCATCCACACATAGCACATCGGCGGCGAACTCACGGTCGGCGTTGACGACGGTGGCGCCGCGGATCAGCAAAGCACTCATCTCAGTTCTCCCGCTTCGCGGTTAAGAAATACACCAGGCCGGCGACGGCCAGGCTGAAGAACCAGCCGAAGTCGAACAGGCCGAGCAGCAGCGGCGGAATGCTGTCTTTGGCAGTCACGCCCGACACCGCCAGGTACCCCGGCAGGCAGGGCAGCACACCGAGCGCGAAGGCCATCACGGCCTTCCAGTTCCAGCCGTTCGAATACTCGAAGGCGCCGCCGCGGCGGTACAGGTCGTCCACCTTCAGCGTGGCCTTGCGCACCCCGTAGTAGTCCACCAGCAGGATGCCGGCGATGGCACCGAGCAGGGTGCCGTAGCCGCCCAGCCAGGTGAACAGATAGCCACCCGAAGTGGCCAGCAGCTTCCAGGGCATGAAGAGCAGGCCGATGCCGGCGGCAATCAGCCCGCCCATGCGAAAGCTGATCTTGTCTGGCGCCAGTTGCGAGAAGTCGTAGCTGGGCGAAACGAGGTTGGCGGCCACATTGGTCGTCAGGTTCGCCAGCAGGATCACCACCAGGCCGATGCCGGCGGCCAACGGGCCCATTTGCGTCAGCAGCCCATCGGGGAAGAGCTGGGCCTTGCCGTAGAGGATCTGGCTGACCGAGAAGCCGATCACGCCGACGAGCGAGAACAGCGCCATCGGCAGCGGCAGGCCGATGGCCTGGCCGGTGATCTGCTCGCGCTGGCTCTTGGCGAAGCGCGTGAAGTCGGGGATGTTGAGCGCCAGCGTGGCCCAGAAACCCACCAGGCCGGTGAGCGCCGCCCAGGTCTTGGGCCCGCCCTCCACCACCTTGGCCGGCAGGCTGAAGATCTGGCTCGGCGACACATTCATGAAGGCCCAGACCACCAGCGCGATCGAGGCCACGATCATCAGCGGCGCGGCCACCACTTCGAGCACGCGCACCGATTCCAGCCCGCGCCAGATGAACACCAGGTGCAAGGCCCAGAAGGCCATGAAGCAGGCGAACTGCGATGTCGAGATGGTGTCGCCAGCCGCCGGCCCGGCCAGGCCCACGCCCAATGTGTTCAAGAGCCCATGCAGGGCCAGCCCGCCGAAGTAGCAGTTGATCGAGAACCAGCCGCAGGCCACCAGGCCGCGCAGCACCGCGGGCAGATTGGCGCCCTTGACGCCAAAGCTGGCGCGCGCCAGCACCGGGAATGGGATGCCGTACTTAGCGCCGGCGTGGCCGATCAAGAGCATGGGCGCCAGCACGATGCAGTTGGCGATGAACACCAACAGAAAAGCCTGCTGCCAGCTGAAGCCCTGGTCCAGCATCGAGCTGGCCATGGTGTAGGTGGGTACGCAGATGACCATGCCGACCCA
>JBDHSJ010000377.1:0-3300 GCA_039808065.1 Burkholderiaceae bacterium
TGATCCTGACGATCGCCACCGCCGTTCAGCTGCTGGCCTGATCAGCGCCTGGGCCACAGGGCCCAGACCAGAAGGACGGCCGCCAGCTGGGCGGCCACAAAGCCCGGCGCGCTGGCCGGGGCAATGCCGGCAAAGCTGTTGCTGAGCATGCGCCCGAACACGGCGGCCGGGTTAGCGAAGAAGGTCGAGGCGGTGAACCAATAGCCCGCCCCGACCGTGGCGGCCACCAGCGCCGGCGCCTTGGCCGGCGGCGCGCGCAGCACCACCGCCAGCAGGCACAGCGTGGCCAGGCCCTCTGAGAACCATTGCGCAGCGCCGTCCCTCGGCTTGGCCGAGAGCTGCAGCAGCGGCAACTCGAACATGGCGTGCACCGCCAGCACCCCCAGCGCCGCGCCCAGCAACTGGGCGCCGATGTAGCCGGCCACCGGGCCGTCAAAGCGGCGCAGGGCCTTGAGCGTGAGCGTCACTGCCGGGTTGAAGTGGGCGCTGCTGAGCGGGCCCAGCAGTTCGATCAGCACCCACAGGCCCAGCACCGTGGCGCCTGTATTGGCCACCAGGGCGACGGCGACATTGCCGCCGGCCAGCCGCTCGGCCATCACCCCCGAACCAACCACCACCGCCAGCAGACCGGCCGTGCCCAGGCACTCGGCCAGCAGCCGGGTGCGTGTGGACGCGCCGCTCATCGCGCCGCGATCTCGTTCAGTGCGGCACGGCGCTGCGCGGCGTCCAGCGTGTTCCACGGCAGGGCCAGCAGCTGCAGCATCCGGTAGCCCAGGGCCTGGCGGGTCAGATCGAAGGCCTGCTCGCGCTGGTCCTCAGGCGCGTTCGAAGGGTCCGGGTAACCCCAGTGCACCTGAACGGGCGCGCCGGGCCAGATCGGGCAGGTCTCGGCGGCCGCGCTGTCGCAGACGGTGATCACCGCATCCAGGCGCGGCGCATCCGCGCGGGCAAATTCATCCCAGCTCTTGCTGCGCAAGCGGCTCACATCGACGCCGGCGCGCTGCAGCACGCTCAGTGCATGGGGGTTGGTGCGGCCACTCGGGGCGCTGCCAGCGCTGTGCGCCTGAAAAGGCCGGCCCAGGCGCTGGGCCCAGTGGTTCAGCATGGCCTCGGCCAGCGCGCTGCGCGCCGAGTTGTGGGTGCAGAGGATCAGGATGTGGTGCATGGGTTCAGGGGCAGCAGCCGCCGAGCAGTTGCTTCAGATAGGGCGCGCGAACGGGGTAGCCGCCGCCGTTGCCGAACAGGCCGATGCGCGCAGGGCGTTGGCCGGGTTCGGGCCAGCGGTAGGTGCCGAACAGCTGGTCCCAGATCAGCAGCGCCGCGCCGTAATTGGCATTGGCCTCTTCAGGGCGGGCGCTGTGGTGCCAGCGGTGCGCCTCGTTGGTGCTGAAGACGCGGTTCCAGAAGCCGCTGCGCACATCGGCATTCAGGTGCTGCAGCACCAGCACCGGCTGGCTGAAGGCCAGGGCCAGGCTGATGGCTTCGTTCGCCACGCCCAGCCACAGCAGCGGCCCCAGGGCCAGCGCCTGGTTGAGGGCGTAGTTCAGCGGGTGGAAGCGGAAATTGTTCAGCCAGTACAGGCGCTCGCTGCTGTGGTGCAGGGCGTGCAAACGCCATAGCGGGCCCCACTCGTGGTGCAGGCGGTGGCTGGCGTACTTGGCCAGCTCCATCCACAGCAGGGCGAGCACGGCCTGCAGCACCAGGGGGGCCTGCCAACCCGGCGCCTCAGACCACACGGCCAGGACCGCCAGCGGCAGCGCAGCCTTGAGGAGGGGATCCACCGCCCCCACCAGCACCAGGGCGCTGCAGCGGTCGGTGCAGGCCTCGCCGGGGGGGGCGTGCTGCCAGTCCGGCTCGAACGGGCGGCGGCGCTCCAGCCAGACGCCCCAGGCCAGCATGGCCAGGCTCCAGCCCAGCACCACGGCTTCCAGCGGCACACCCAGCCCATACCCGAGCGCCCAGGCGGCGAGGCCCCCAAAGGCCGCCACGGGGTACAGCAGATAGGTTTTCATGGCGCGGGCACCTTCAGGCAGCTGGGCAAAGGCGGCAGGCAGGCGCTGCCCCCCTGGCAGCAGTTCGCCAGCAGGTAGCTGAGCACAGCCGCCATGCGTTCGAACTCGGGGCGGTAGATCAGGCTGCGGCCCTCGCGCTGGCTGGCGATCAGGCCGGCAGCGCTGAGCTCTTTCAAGTGGAAGGACAGCGTGGGCGCCGGAACGCCCAGGCCCTCTTGCATCACACCCGGCACCAGGCCTTGCGGCCCGGCCGCCACCAGGGCGCGAAAGACCGTCAGCCGCACCGGGTGGGCGAGCGCGGCCAGGGCCTTGATGACTTGCTCATCGTTCATTTTTCCATGATTCCATAATCATGGAAATGTCGCAAGCCCCACGGGAGGCGGCGCGGGCCAGTGGCCCGCCTACTGCCTGCTGCTCAGACCTCTCCCAAATAGTCCATCTTGCCCAGTGGCACGCCGTTGTGGCGCAGGAGGGCGTAGGCCATGCTGCTGTGGAAGTGGAAGTTGGGCCAGGCCCAGCCCATCAGGTATTGGCTGCCCACGAAGGTCAGCTCCTTGCCGGCCACCTTGAGGTGGATGCCGCGGCTCTCGCTGCCGTCCAGGGCCTGCAGGGGCACGGACTCGATGAAGGCAATGGTCTTCTTGATGCGCGCCTGCAGGTCTTCGAAGCTCTGCTCGGTGTCCTCATGCTTGGGTGGCTCCTGGCCAGAGAGGCGGGCCACTGCGCCCTTGGCCTGGTCGCAGGCGATCTGCACCTGGCGGGTCAGCGGGAACATGTCCGGGTAGAGCCGCGCTTGCAGCAGCGCGTTGGGGTCGATCTTGTGCGCGGCCGCATGCTCGGCCGCCTTCTTCAGGATGTTGCTGAGGTTGACGAGCCCGTTGATGAAGCGCGGGCTGGTGGCTTGGCACATGGAAATCGACATCGGAACTCTCCTTGCAGCATGGGCTGGCGCGTCGATTCCAGCACGCCACCCCTCACCCCTGTCCTGGCATTTCCTCGGGGCCGGCTGGCAAAATGTACAAAACAGCGTTTTTGTACAAAACCATGCACACCCTGCCCCTCAGCGAGTTCCGCGCCCATGTGGCCGCCGCGCTGGATCTGGTCGAGCAAGGCCAGACCGTGCGCATCCTGCGCCATGGCAAGCCGGTGGCCGATCTGGTGCCGGTGCGGCCCGAGGCGCGCGATGCCGTGCCGGCCTGGAAGCAGGCGATTGAACCCGCCCAGCTGGCACCGGCCGATGGCCGCACGGTGAGCCAGCACCTGGTGGACGCACCATGAAGATCCTGCT
>JBDHSJ010000378.1:0-3285 GCA_039808065.1 Burkholderiaceae bacterium
GGTCGCGCGCTGTGCCTGGGCGCTGCAGGCGCTGGATGCCGGCGGGCTGCCCAGCGGCCCGCCGCGGGCCTTCGATGCCCGCGGCCTGTACGGCCTGCTGCAGCGCGATCATCCGGTGCTGAACATCGAGGGGGCCTGCGTGGCCGGTGGCCGCTTCTGGCTGGCCCAGCGCGGCCAGCCGGGCGGCCAGCGCAACCGCCTGCTGGGCTGGCCGCTGGAGACCCTGCTGGCCTGGCTGCAGGGTGCGGCCCCGCCCGGCCCACCCGAACAGGTGCTGGACTGCGAGTTGGGCGCGCTGGACGGCGTGCCGCTCGGCCTGACCGACCTCTGCGCCCTGCCCGATGGCCGCCTGCTCTTCAGCGCCGCGGCCGAGGACAGCGACAACCCCGTGGCCGATGGCGCCGTGGCTGGCTCGGTGCTGGGCTGGCTGGCGCCCACCGGCCGGCTGGCGCTGCTGGGCCGGCTGCCGGGTGCGCTCAAGGTCGAGGGGCTGGCCGTGCGGCCCGAAGGCCAGGGCCTGCGGGCCTGGCTGGTGACCGATGCCGACCAACGCGGTCAGGCGGCGCAGCTGCTGGAACTTTCGCTGGCCTTGCCGTTCTAGATCCGCTTCCAACCCGCCACCGCCGGGTGGAGGAAGCCCGATTGCTGGTAGGCCCGCTGCACCAGGCCCTGGGTCTGCAGCTGCTGCAGACCGGCATCCAGGGCCGCCAGCCAGACCTCACCCAGCGGGTGGCGGCGCGAAACCAGGTAATGCCGCGTGCCGCGCAGGCCGATCTTGATGCCCGGCACCGGCACCAGGCGCACGCCTTCCACTTCGAGCGAGAGATCGGGCGTGGGCTGGAAGGGCGCCAGCACCGCATCCGCCCGGCCGGCGGCCAGCATGCGCGGCATGGCCTCCCAGGTGTCGGCATGGGCCAGCTGCTCAATACCCAGGCCCTGCAGCGTGGCCCAGTCGACTCGCCAGTGGCGGTTGGAGACGAAGCGCAGGCGGCGCAGTTGCTCCCGGCTCTGGGTGGCCAGCACATCGGCGCGGGCCGGCCGGGTGTAGATGCCGGCCACGAATTCACCATCCGCCACCAGGGTGCGGCTGAGCAGGAAGTCGGCCGGCTCGGGCAGGTCTGCGCGCCAGTAGGTGGTGCCGCTGCACAGGCCCTGGGCCTGGGCCAGTTCGCGCACCAGGCGCGGCACGCTGGGCATGCCCACGCGCTGCGGCGTGCTGCGCACACCGCCCAGCGCCAGGGCCTGCAGCAGCAGCACGAGCTCCGCCACGTCGCGGCGCGCATGCGCGCCGCCGAACTGCTGCAGCTGCAGCGGGTCGCGGCCGGCCAGAAAGCGCTCGAAATCCTGCAGCACGTCATTGGGCACCAGCACGCGCTCGTTGGCTTCGGCGCGGGCGCCAGTGCCAGTGAGGCCGGCGGCCATCAATGCAGCCAGGCCGTGGCGACGGGTGCAGCTCGGTGTCATGGCGGGCTGTCCAGCAGATGGCGGTTGACGATGCGCTGGTAACTGCCATCGGCGCGCAGGGCGGCCAAGGCGGCGTCAAAGCGGTCGCGCAGGGCGGGGTCGCGAAAGCCCACGTACCAGTCCAGCGCGCCCATGCCGGGCACCGGCACGGTGCGCAGGCTGCCGCGCGGCGGCTGGGCGATCTGCGGCTCGCTGCTCGCCAGTTCACGCAGATGCCAGAGCAGCAGGTCGCGGTCGATCACGAGCACCTCGCAACGACCGCGCAACCACAAACGCACCTGGTTGCGCTGGTCGGAAAACTCCTCGTACTGGGCGAATTGCGGGCGGGCCGCCGCAAAGCGCGCGCCCAGCGCCTGCTCGGCCAGCTGCCAGGCGCACACGCGCAGGCCGGCCAGGTCGGACCAATCCTGCACCGCCGTTGCGCCAGCAGGCAGCAGCAGCACGTTGCGGTAGCTCAGAAAGGCCTGCGAGTAGTGCAAGGCCGGCTCGCCCTGCGGCACTTCCACCGCCACATCCACCAGGCCCTGGCGCAGCAGGCTGAGCATGCGTTTGTTGGGGGCGTGCAGCACCTCGTAGCGCCAGCCCAGGCGCTGCGCGGCCTCGGCAAACAGCTCCAGCGCGATGCCGCTGCGGCTGCGCTCGTCCACAAAGGGCGGGCGCGAGACGCCAAACACCACCTGCAGCGGGGCCTGCGCCGCGGCGGACAGTGGCAGGGCCAGGATCGGCAACAGGGCTCGGCGCCGCAACGCGCACTCCACAAAAAGAAGGAGGAGCCAGGATAGCCCCGGCGGCCGACGCCAAGCGGGTCAGCGCGCTCCAGGGAACACGAAGGCCGCGCCCACCGGCGCCGGCTCCCAGCGTTGCAGCACCGCCTTCTGGCGCGTGTAGAAGTGCAGGGCCTCGGGCCCGTAGGCGTTGGGCTCGCCGTAAAGGCTGCCCTTCCAGCCACCAAAGCCCATCCAGGCCAGGGGCAGGGGCAGCGGCACATTGATGCCCACCGCCCCCACCGGCACCTGCTGCGCAAAGGCGCGTGCCGCCGCACCGCTGCGCGTGTAGAGCACCGCGGCCTGGGCCATGGGGTGGGCGGCGATGAGGGCCTGTGCGGCCTCCAGATCGGGCACGCGCAGGCACAGCAGCACCGGCCCGAACACCTCTTCCTGGTAGATGCGCATCCAGGGCTGCACCTCGTCGATCAGCGTGGCGCCGACGAAGAAGCCGCCCTCATGCCCGGGCACGCGCAGGCCGCGGCCGTCCACCAGCAGACGGGCGCCGTCCTCGGCGCCGCAGGCGATCAGGCGCTCCACCCGTGCACGCGCCTCGGCACTGCTCAGCGGGCCGAGCTGCACGCCCTCCTGCCAGCCCGGCCCGACGCGCAGATTGCGCGTCCGGTCCATCAGGCGCGGAATCAGCGCATCGGCCGTGTGGCCCACCAGCAGGGCCACCGACACCGCCATGCAGCGCTGCCCGGCCGAGCCAAAGGCCGCGCCCACCAGGGCCTCGCAGGCGGCGTCCAGATCGGCATCGGGCAGCACCACCAGATGGTTCTTGGCACTGCCCAGCGCCTGCACGCGCTTGCCCAGCTCGGCACCGCGCGCATAGAGCTCGCGCGCCACGCTGCTGCGCCCCACGAAGCTCAGGCCCGCCACCTCGGGGTGGCAGAGCAGGCCGTTGACGGTTTCGGCCCCACCCTGCAGCACCTGGAAGACGCCGGGCGGCAGGCCGGAATCGCGCAGCGCCTCGGCGATCCACAGCGCCGCACTGGGCGCCAGCGGGCTGGGCTTGAGGATGAAGCTGTTGCCGCACACCAGGGCCAGCGGCGCC
>JBDHSJ010000379.1:0-3277 GCA_039808065.1 Burkholderiaceae bacterium
GTTCCAGCCCTTCTCAGCCAGATCCTGATGCCCCGCCCCAGCACCCCCACCTTCATCGCCGAGCTGCCCCTGGTGGTGGCCGCGCGCGACGAGCGCGAGATGCTGGTGCGGCTGGAGCTGGCGCGTCAGCTCTACAACGCCTGCCTGGGTGAAGCCCTGCGCCGCCTGGACCGGATGCGCCAGTCCAGGGCCTACGGCCAGGCCTGCGCCCTGCCAAAGCGCTCGGGCAAGAAGCCCAACAAAGAGCGCCACGCAGCCTTCGCAGCCTGCCGGCATGCCCACGGCTTCACCAGCGCCTCTCTCTCCGCCTTCGGCACCCAGTGCAAGAACGAAGCGGGATGGAACGAGGCACGGCCGCGCACGGATCCCCGGATGGGCGCTCACGAGTGCCAACGCATTGCCGAGCGGGCCTTTGCCTGCACCGAGCTGTACGCCTTCGGCCAGCGCGGTCGCCCGCGCTTCAAAGGCCAGGGCCGGCCCCTGCACTCGCTGGAAGGCAAGAGCGCCGGATCCAGCGTCAGCTGGAACGCCGGCGCCGGCTGCCTGGAGTGGGGCAACCTTCGGCTGCCCGCCCTGATGCCGCCCGACGGGCGCGATCCTTGGCTGGAGCAAGCCCTAAAGGCCCGCACCAAGTACGCACGGGTGGTGTGGCGCCTGGTGCAGGGCCGGCGGCGCTGGTTCGTGCAGCTGGCGCAAGAAGGCCAGGCGCCTCTCAAGTACCAGGCCGGCGAGGCCGTGGTGGGCTTGGACATCGGACCATCCACCGTGGCCGTCTACAGCCAGCGCGGTGCGGCGCTGGTGCCGCTGGCTCCTGAGGTCGAGCAGCCCTGGCGCGAAGCTCGACGGCTTCAGCGCGCCATGGACCGCTCGCGCAGAGCCACGAACCCTGAGTGCTTCAACCCGGACGGCACCTGGAAGCGCGGCGCCAGGGTTGCCGTGCGATCCAACGCCTACCAGGCCCTGCGCGCTCAACTGGCCGAGACCGAGCGGGTGCTTGAAGCACGGCGCAAGCGCAGCCACGGCCGGCTGGCCAACCGGATCCTGGCCTGCGGCAAGGTGCTGCAGGCCGAGAGGCTGAGCTACTCTGGATTCCAGAGGAGCTTTGGAAGGTCGACCAAGGTACGGGCCGCGGGCTCGTTGATGGCGCTGCTGCGCCGCAAGGCTGCAAGAGCCGGCGGCGAGCTTCGCGACCTCGACACCTGGAGCCTGAAGCTGTCGCAGTACGACCATTCAAGCCGCACCTGCACGAAGAAGAAGCTCAGCGAACGCTGGCACGTGCTGGGCGACGGCTCGGGTGTGGTCCAGCGCGATCTGTACTCCGCATTCCTGGCCTCCTGCGTCACTGCGGGCGAGCAGGATGCCCTCCACCCGTGCCACATCGATGCGATGTGGCCGGCTGCGCAATCGCTGCTCGGCCGTGCGGGGTGGTGGAGAACTCAACCTGTGAGCGTGGCGAGCGTGCTCGCCACCGCGCCGGCGGGCTCAGGCCTGCCGACGCCAGAACGGGTCGCACGGCAAAGGGCCCCAGCCAGTGGTGATGCCCCGGATGCTGTAGTCGCAAGACGAGAGCCGGGGAGAGCCGCTGGAGACGGGCCTAGAACCCCCGGGCTTTAGCCCTGGGGAGATTCAGGATCCTGCTGTAAGGGGCGCCCCCCTGGGGCTGGGTGAGGACACGGCGAAGGGCCCTGCGTGCAGGGCCCTTTGCTTTCAAGGGGCGGCTGGGTGGCGAATAAGGTGCCTCCGTCCCCGATCCGGCTGGGCCAACCACCTTCGCCGCCCCGTGACTGATCAGGACCGCAACATGGATTCCGTCCGCACCTCGTTCGCGTACTTCAACGCCCGCCGCATTGGGCTACCGGTTGAGCAGGCCCTGGCGGCCACGCGCGATTGGGCGCAGAACTGCTCGCGCCTCTCTGCCCAATCAAAAGCCGATGAGGTGTATCGGGAAGACCGGTTCGACCTCTCTGAAATGCCCGAGCAGCTGAGTGAAGACAGCCTCCTTCTGACGGCACACTTTTCTGTTTACACCAGCCTGCTGATCGCCGTCGGGAAGCGCTACCAGCGCCCCATCAGCGTGATCATCGGCTCGCACCCCCAGAGCTTCGTCGACACCCTGCGCCGCACCTGCGCGCGTGCAAACGTCGACGCAGACGCCATCAGAAGTGGCATGCGAATGCTTCGCCAAATCAAGCAAGCGAAAGAGCAGGGCCGCATCATCTCGGCGATGTTCGACGTACCGTGGCACCGCGACAAAGAGGCTGCCCACCACTACGAGACCTACCCGTTCGGGGCGGGGCGCATCGTCGCCAGCGAAGCGATCTTTGACCTGGCCCGGCGCGTGGACATGCGCACGCACCTGACCTTGTGCGGCGGTTCGGCGCCCGACCACCGCGTGCGCTTCATCCAGGATGCCTCCCAAAGCCAATGCTTCGAAGAACTGCGGCTCGCCGCAGAAGCCGCTCCAAGCCAGTTCGAGCGCCTGTGCGAGCTGCACGCCTACTACGAGGTCGGCGCAACCCTGGACGAGGCGACCGTGTTCGAGACCGAGGGGAGGACGTTCGTCAAATCACTCTATACCCTGATAATCTTTATTATCGAGGTAGCGCGAAAACAGGCAAAACGCACAAGCTGGGGCGAAGTCGGTAAACCGAGAGCCTCAACACCGCTCCCCAATCAACTAAGCAGGAGGGCCAGGACCACCGCGACGCGGGGTGAACTTCGAGCTTGCGGTGTCCGACAATCTGGACAGATCTGTCGTGGCCAGGTAATGTGTCCGAGAAAATGGACAACTTGCTCACCCTGATGGACATCGCAAAGGCGCTGCGCAGGCACCGCACAGCCAATAAGCTGGCAGCCACTGTCGTCGCCCGGCGCGCCGGCCGCAGTCGCGACATCCTGCATCGTCTGGAGCGTGGCGAGGACATCACCGCGAGTGCCCTCTTGGATCTGCTTGGCGCTTCAGGATTGGCAGTCGCGTTGGTCCCAACCGGGACTGCGGCGAATGATGAGCTGGGTAGCCGCCTCGCCGCTTTGGACGGGAAGGCAAGCATTCCCCATGACCCAGAGCCAGCCCAGCCGCGAGGAGGCGAAACTTGAGCGACGCAGGCGATCACATTCGTGTTTGGGCGTTCCGGGACGCGCCGGCGGAGTTGCGCTCCGCCGCCGAGGCCAACAAGCTGAACTGCCCGGCCAACGTGGACTGGCGGTCCTGGAAGGAGATTGACTGGAAGTCACCCGAGGACCCGGTGGCGATCAGCGACCGGCTTTGGCCGGCGCT
>JBDHSJ010000380.1:0-3276 GCA_039808065.1 Burkholderiaceae bacterium
GGCGCCCCGGCTGCCCAGTTCGTAGGCCTGGCCATCGGCCAGCAGCGGGCTCGGTGGCTGGGCCACGAAGTCGTCGGTCTGCGCGTGCCAGGGGCCGTCGGGGCGCCAGGGGCCTTCGTCCGAGGGCGCCTTGCGGTACAGCGTGGCCACCTGGGCCAGGTGCGCCACCGGCAGGCGGGCGGGGTCAAAGCCACCCTGCAGGCCCAGCGGGTCCAGCACCAGGCGTTGCATCAGCCGGTCGAAGCGCTCACCGGCGGCGCGCTCCATCACCGCGCCGAGCACGGCGAAGTTCAGGTTTGCGTACTCGAACCAGGCGCCCGGCGCGTGCCCGTTCCACGAGGGGCCGGGCTTGCCCAACAGGGCGCGCAGATCGGTGCGGGGGTCGGTGTAGTCGTCGCCGCGGTCGGTCAAGCCGCTGCGGTGGCCCAGCAGCAGCCGCACCGTCAGCGGCTGGTGCAGCGGGTAGCCCAGCAGCTCGTCCAGGCGCTGGTCGAGATCCAGCCGGCCCTGCTCCACCAGGCGCATGACGGCGACGGCCACCACGAGCTTGGTGATCGACGCGACGCGGAACAGCGTGTCGCGCGTGACCGGCAGTTCGGGCGCGAAGTGGCGGTGCCCGAACTGGGCCTCGTACACCACCCGGCCGTGCCGCCGCACCAGCACCGAGAGGCTGGCCAGCGGGTGGCGTGCGTCGCTCACCAGCGCCGCCAGCGCGCGGTCCAGCGCGTCGTGCGCGCCAGGCCGGCCAAGGGCGTTGGAAGGCAGCAGGGGCATGGCGATCAAACCGGCCAGCGCACGGCGCTGCAAGCCGGTGGGTCCGGGGCACTCAGGTGCCATGCTGGGCTCTCATCGTCGTCTCCTGCGGGCACCGTGCCCTGGAAAGGAAGCGCGATTCGAACGGGTCAGGCAGTCCGATTTGGCAAGCAGTGCTGTCCTGCTGTGGTGTCGCCTTCAGCGTCCGGCGCGGCAGTCCGCCAGATGCTCCACCAGGCCGTCGACGAACAGCGTGAGCTTGCGGCGCCCGCGATGACCCTGCGGGTAGACGGCCCAGAGCTCGGGCGCGCCGTAGGCGTCGCTCTCAAAGCGCCAGTCCTCCAGGCAGGTCAACAACTGGCCGGCCTTCAGCTCCTTGCCCACCAGCCAGTCGAAGCAGGGCAGCAGGCCTTCGCCGGCGCGCAGGCTGGCCAGCAGGAACTCGTCGCTGTTGGCCATCACCGGCCCGCGCGGCACGATGGTGTGCACCTCGTCGTCGCGCAGGAAGCGCCAGCGCGAATCCAGCGGGCTGCAGCGAAAGCCCAGGCACACATGCTGCTCCAGCTCCAGCGGTGTTTTGGGCCGGCCGTAGCGCTCGAAGTAGGCCGGCGCCCCCACGAGGTGCACGCGGTTGCTGCCCAGCGGCCGGCCGATCAGCCCGGCCACGGCGCCCTGGTCGTGCCGCAGCGCGAGGTCAAAGCCGTCGCGGATCGGGTCCAGGTCCACATCGCTCAGCTCCACATCCACCTGCACGTCAGGAAAGCGCTGGCGAAAGCGCACCACGTAGCCGGCCAGCACCGCATGGCCGATCAGCACCGATGAGGTGATTCGCAGGCGTCCGTCCACCCGCCCGCTGAGCTCGGCAATTTGGTCGGCCGCGCTGCGCAGCCGCTCCTGGGTCTCGCGCGCCACTTCGGCGTAGATGCGGCCCGCATCCGTCAGGCGCAGCGGGCGCGCCGAGTGCTCGACCAGCGCGCGGCCCAGCTCCGCCTCCAGGCCACGAATGACCTTGGACAGGGCCGAGGGGGTGAAGTCAAGGCGGCTGGCGGCCTGCGCCAGGCTGCCGGTCTGCTGCAGGCGCAGCAGCACCTCCAGCGGGTTCAGGGAATTGCGAGGCATGCCGCCATGTTCGCCGACGGTGCGCCTGCACTTCATCCGGCATTACGCGGCTCGGGGTGCCTCGGCGCTGGAAAGCACAGCTGTCGGAATGCGACCGCCGTTTGCTCGCGCCGACGACACCATTCGCAGCCTGTCGCCGCCGACCCCTGCCAACGACCCCTGCCAACGACCCTTTCGCCCCATGCATCGATCCGCTGCCCTGAACCCCATGGCCCCGCCCACGCGCCCAGCGAGCCGGGTGCTGTGAGCCAGGGCATCGCCTTCGAGACCCACGGCGCCGAGCAGATCCCGGCGGCGGAGCGCCACGCGCGGCCGGCGGACTTGTTCCGTCTGTTGTTCGGCGGCTGCAACACCTTTTCCACCGCGGTGCTGGGCAGCTTTCCGGTCTTCGTCGGGCTGTCATGGCGGGACGGACTGTGCGCGCTGCTGCTGGGCCTGCTGGCGGGCAGTTGCGCGCTGGCGCCCATGAGCCTGTTCGGGCCGCGCAACGGCACCAACGACCCGGTGTCGTCGAGCGCGCATTTCGGGGTCTACGGGCGCCTGATCGGCTCCTGCCAGCTGCTGCTCACGGCCATCGTCTTTTTCTCGCTGGCGGTGTGGAGCTCGGGCGACGCGCTGGTGGGCGGTGCCCACGCCCTGGCCGGGCTGCCGGTCACGCCGCTGACGCTGGGCGCGGCCTACGCGTTCTTCGCCGGCATGGTGGTCGGCATCTGCATCTATGGCTTCAAGCTGATGCTGTGGTTCAACCGCGTGGCGGTAGGGGCGGCCAGCCTGCTGTTCCTGATGGCGCTCTACGCCTTCGGCCCGCAGCTCGATCTGGGCTACGCCGGCCACCTGCAGCCAGGCGACGCCGGCTGGTGGGCGGCCTTCGTGGCCTCGGCCACCGTGGCGGCCAGTAACCCGCTGTCCTTTGCCGCCACGCTGGGCGACTGGGGGCGCTACATCCCCGAACGCACCCCGTGGTGGCGGCTGATGGCCGCGGTGCTGCTGGCGCAGGCAGCCACCTTGTTGCCGCTGCTGTTTGGCCTGTGCACCGCCGCCATCATGGCCGCCAAGGCGCCGCAGTACGTCGCGTCCAGCGACTACATCGGCGGGCTGATCGCCAGCTCGCCCGGCTGGTTCCTGCTGCCGCTGTGCGGGATCGCCATCCTCGGCGGCGTGGCCACCGGCACCACGGCGCTGTACGGCACCGGGCTGGACGTCTCCAATCTGTTCCCGCGCCACCTCAACCGCGCCCGCGCCACGCTGTTGGTGGGCCTGCTGTCGGTGGTGGTCATCTTTGTCGGCCGCTTCGTGCTCAACCTGGTGGAGAGCGTGGCCGCCTTTGCGGCGCTCATCGGCGCCTTCACGGGCCCCTGGCTGGCCGTGATGGTGATCGGGTATGTCTCGCGGCGCGGCCATTAC
>JBDHSJ010000381.1:0-3271 GCA_039808065.1 Burkholderiaceae bacterium
TGTGGGCCACCACGCTGGTCTACAACTTCTTCCTGGGCCTGATGTACGGCACCCGCTCGGCCATCATGATGGACGTCACCAACCCCAAGGTGGCAGCCACCCAGTTCACCGCCTACATGGCACTGGCCAATCTGGCCATCGCCTACAGCGCCACCTGGCAGGGCGCTGCGGCCGAGGCCGTGGGCTATCCCAAGACGCTCTACATCGATGCCGCGGTGGGCCTGCTGAACCTCGTGGTGCTGCTGTGGATCCGCCCGCCCAAGGCCGGCGAGGAAGGACCTGATTCAGCAGCCCGCCGCGCACGCTGGGTCTGCTGGGGCTTGACGGCGATTTGTCTGGCTTGGTGGGCCTTCCACTTTGCCGGCAGCCACCTGGGGGCGGCGCAGGGCATCGTCAACACCTTCTTCACCGTGGGTTTCGTGGCGGCGGCCCTGGTGCTGCTGGCGGCCTGCGCGCTGCTGGCGCGCGAGGCCGCGCTGCGTGTGGCGCCCTGGGTGGCACTGGGCCTGATGCTGATCTACGCGCGCAACTTTCCGGCCCCGCTGGGCCGCTGGACGGGCCTGGGCACCGAGGCCATGCAGAACCTCCTGGGCTATGTGACCCTGGGCGTGACCCTGGTGGCTGCCTTGCTGCTGCTGCGTCTGGCGCGCCACCGCTGGGACGAGCTGACCCAGGCATGAAGCTGCCATGACGCGCGCGCGCCGGTGGGAGCTGGCGCTGGCCGCCCTGCTGGCCCTTCTGCTGGCGTTGGACCTGCTGTTTCCGCCCCCGCTGCCCAAGGAGCAGGGCGGGGCCGGCCAGGGCCTGGTGGTGCTGGCGCGCGACGCCAGCCCGCTGCGCGCCTGGCCCAGCCGCGATGGCGCCTGGCGCCATCCGGTGCAGCCGGAGGAGGTCTCGCCGCTCTATCTGCAGGCCCTGCTGGGGTATGAGGACCAGTCCTTCTACTGGCACCCGGGCGTCAACCCCTGGGCGCTGGTGCGGGCAGGCTGGCAGTGGGCACGTGCCGGGCGCATCGTCTCCGGCGGCTCCACGCTGAGCATGCAGGTGGCGCGCATCCTGGAGCCGCGGTTGGGCGCGCGCAGCCTGCGCACCAAGGCGCTGCAGATCGTGCGCGCACTGCAGCTGGAGCTGCGCCTGTCCAAGCGCGAGATCCTGACCCTGTACCTGAACCACGCACCGATGGGTGGCATCGTCGAGGGCGTGGAGATGGCCAGCCGCCTCTACCTGGGCCGGCCCAGCCGCACACTCAGCCATGCCGAAGCCGCCCTGCTGGCGGCCTTGCCGCGCGCGCCCACCCGCCTGCGGCCGGACCGCGCGGCGGCCAGTGCCCAGGCCGCCCGCGACCGCGTGCTGGCACGCTTGCAGGAGCAGGGCATCTGGGACGCACAGACCGTGGCCGAGGCCCGCCAGGAGCAGGTGGCCGCCGCCCCCTTGCGCGCCCGCTGGCTGGCCCCGCTGGCAGCCGAGCGCCTGCGCCGCCAGGCGCCGCTGGCAGAACGCCGCGCCGGCCGCGTGCTCAGCACCCTGGACCCGGAGTTGCAGACCGGCGTGGAACGCCTGCTGGCCGACCGCGTGGCGGGCCTGCCCGCCAAGGTCTCGATGGCCGCATTGGTGCTCGACAACGACAGCCTGGAGGTGCTGGCTTACGCCGGCAGCGCCGATTTCAGCGACCCCAGCCGCGCCGCCCATGTGGACATGGTGCGCGGCGTGCGCTCGCCTGGCAGCACGCTCAAGCCCTTCCTGTACGCCCTGGCGCTGGATGAGGGTTTGATTCATTCCGAAAGCCTGCTGGTGGACGCGCCGCAGAGCTTCGGCGGCTACGCGCCGGGGAACTTTCAGGCCGATTTCGCCGGCCCGGTGAGTGCGGCCGAGGCACTGCGCCGCTCGCTCAATGTGCCGGCGGTGGACCTGCTGGAGCGCCTGGGCCCCGAGCGCTTTGCCAGCCATCTGCGCAGCGCCGGCCTGCGGCTGCGCCTGCCCAGCCGTCAGGCCCAGGCCAACCTCAGCCTGATCCTGGGCGGCGCCGGCACCACGCTGGAAGAGCTGGTGGGTGCCTACCGCGCCCTGGCGCGAGGCGGCCTGGCCGGTCAGCCGCGCCTGCACCCGCAGGCGCCCCGCCGCGAGACGCGCTTGATGAGCGAGGGCGCGGCCTTCATCGTGCGCGAGATCCTGGAAACCGGCGGCCAGCCGGGACGCCCGTTTCAAGAGCAGCCGCGCCGTCTGGCCTGGAAGACGGGCACCAGCTTCGGCTTTCGTGATGCCTGGGCCGTCGGGGTGACCCAGCGCTTCACCGTGGGCGTGTGGGTGGGCCGGCCCGACGGCACGCCCAACCCCGGCCACTTCGGCGCCAACACCGCCGCGCCGCTGTTGCACGAGCTGCTGGCCGTGCTGCCCGAGGACCAGGGCCCGCGCCCCGCGCCGCCCGCCACGGTGGGCCAGGCGCCGATCTGCTGGCCCCTCGGCGGCCTGGCCCGCGCCACCGCACCGACCGACTGCCTGGAGCGCCGCAGCGCCTTCCTGCTGCAGCACAGCGCCCCGCCCACCTTGCCCGACCGCCTGGACCCCAGCCCGCTGCGCCAGGAATTGCCCTGCGGCGTGTGGCTGCGCTGGCCGCTGGGGCTGGCGCCCTGGCTCAGCGCCGAACAGCAGCCCCCGCCTGCACCCCCTTGCGCCCGCGCCCAGGCACGCGCCTGGCAGCTCGAAGGCCTGGACGACGGCGCCCGCCTGCGCCCCACTCCTGGCCAGACGACTGTGAAGCTGGCCCTGCGCACGCTGGGGCAGGGCGGTGCCTTGCACTGGCTGTTGGACGACCGGCTGGTGGCGCACAGCCCGGTCGGGCAGGGCGTGCAGATCGAGCTCGGGCCGGGCGTTCACCGGCTCACGGTGGTGGACGAAGCAGGCCGCTTCGAGCATCGGCGGGTGACGGTGCGCTGAGCACCGTCGGGCATGATCGAGTTCTCCTCTGTCCCGGCTGAGCATGGCAATGAGTCGACGGTCTTGCGCCCTTAGCACCGCAGCGCTGGTCCTGATGGGCTGGCTGCCGCCGGGAGCCCAGGCGCAGACGGAAATCAACTGGTTTGTGACCGACTGGCCGCCGCTGTTCATTTATGCCAAGGGCCAGCCACCGGCCCGCCCGGCTGACCTGGGTGAGGGGCAGATCGACCGGGTGATGGCCGAACTGATTGCCCGCCTGCCCGACTACCGCCATCGGTTCGAACCGCTCAATTCGCGCCGCTTGTGGCGCGCCATCGCCGAAGGCCAGCCGCTGTGC
>JBDHSJ010000382.1:0-3268 GCA_039808065.1 Burkholderiaceae bacterium
TCTCCGTCGGGCGACCGGCAGCGAGGTCGTCGGCCATGCTGGAACGCGCCTGGGCGTCGATGCGCAGCATGCGCGCGGCCAGGCGTTCGAACAGGGCGGTGGGCAGGCGCATCAGGGCCGGGATCCAGCCTGGCGGCAGGGGCGTCAGTCGGGCCGGACGGATGCCCGCCGCGCGCAGCACCTGGAGGGCTTCGGCCATCAGCGCGGCCGTGCAGGCGCGCCAGTCGGCGTCCAACAGCTGCGCGCGCAGCGGCAGGCCGGAGAGGGCGTTGACCGGGTTGTTCAGGTTCAGCAGCAGCTTGGCCCATTGCACGGCGGCCATGTCGCGGTGCAGCTGCAAGGGCAGGGCGGCGCGCTCGAACAGCGCCAGCCAGGGTTGCAGCGCCGGGTCTTCCTGCGCCGCCAGCTGGCCGCTGCTGCCGCGGTGCCAATGGCCAGGCCCGACGTGGGCCACGTTGAAGGGCACCATGCCCGCCAGCACGCGCGCCTGCGGTGCCGCCTGCTGCGCCAGGCGGGCGTTGTCCACGCCGTTCTGCAGCGAGAGCACCGGCGTGCCGGCCGGCAGCGGCAGGCCTGAGAGGGCGGACGCGGTGGCGCCGGATTTCACGCACAGCAGCACCAGACCCGGTACGCCAGCGGGCGCCGCCTCATGCCACTGCAGCTGGGCCAGCCGGCGCTCGGGGCCTTCCAGATCGGTGAGAAGCAGGCCGCCGGCCGCGTTGACTTCGTCGCGCAGCCGGGCGCGGCCGATGAAATGCACATCGGCGCCGGCCGCCGCCAAACGCCCGCCCACGAAGAGGCCGATGGCACCGGCGCCGAGCACCCAGACGGGCGCGCTCATCCGGCCTGCACGGCGGCCGGCCCGCTGCGCGTCGGGCCCACCTGGGCCTCGATGGCGGCCAGCAGGGGCTTGCCCCAGCCCAGCGCAAACAGGGCTTCGGCGACGACGAACATCGGCCCGACCAGCAGACCCACCAGATCGTCCACAAAGGCCGGCTTGCGCCCTTCGTACTTGTGGCCGATGAACTGGATCACCCAGCCGACGACGAAGAGCCCGATCCCCCAGCCCAGCCACTGCGCCGTGGCCAATGTGGCCACGGGCAGGGCCAGGGCGGTGAGCAGCAGGTTGACGATGCTGGTGACCGCGCCGAGCACGAGTTCGCCACGCGTCAGGTACCAGAGCGCGCTGAGCAGCCACACCAGGTGGATGGGTGTCAGCGCCAGCCCCGCCAGCTCGAAGCCCGGCCGCGCCAGCAGGATGGCCAAGGCGTAGACGATCAAGGGGATGCCGATGAAATGGGTGGCGATGTTGCGGCGGTCGCGGTGGTAGGCGGCGTACATCGCCAGCAGGTCGAGCGCAGGGCGGAAGGGCGAGGCCATGGTCTTGCTCCGGATCAAGAGACTTGCATGCTAGGTTTCGCGCCTGATCATGACTGTCCGGATTCCGACAAATGGCGCTGGTTGAAACCCTTGGCCGCGATGCCTGGTTCGCCCGCTGCAGCCCGGCCCTGCAGCAGTTGCTGCTGGCCCACGGCCATGAGCAGGCCCTCGGTGCAGGTCAGCTGCTGTTCCGGCGGGGAGACGCCGAGGCCGACCTCTGCTGCGTGCTGGAAGGCGCGCTGCGTGTGGGCAGCCTGCGCGCCGATGGCCGCGAGGCGCTGTTGGCGCGAGTGGAACCGGTGCAATGGTTTGGCGAAATCGCCTTGATTGACGGCCAGGCGCGCACCCACGACGCCGTGGCAGAAGGAGCGGCGCGCGTGTGGCGCGTGCCCGCCGCCCGTCTCGGCCCGGCGCTGGATGCCCAACCCCGGCTCTGGCGTGAAGTGGCGCAGCTGGCCTGCGCCAAGCTGCGCCTGATGTTCGAGGCACTGGAAGACATTGCCCTGCTGCCGCTGGCGGCGCGCCTGGCCAAGCGCCTGCTGCTGCAGGCCCAGGCCTATGGCAGCCGCGAGCCCCAGCCGCGCCTGCGCCTGGCCCAGGAGCACCTGGCGCTGATGCTGGGCGTGAGCCGCCAGTCCATCAACAAGGCCCTGGGCGAGTTGGAGGCGCTGGGGCTGCTGCGCCGCCACTATGGCGAGATCGAGCTGCTGGACGTGGCGGCGCTGGAGCGCATGGCTCAGGCCTGACGCACCCGGCGCACGGCAAAGCGCGCCGGATCCACGGCGTCGATCAGGCCGCGCTCTACCGGTGCGGGAAGGCCCAAGGCCAGGGCCGCCGCCAGTTCGCCCGCCAGCTGCGCCCAGCTGATGCCGCGTGAGGCCAGCGCGCCGCACAGCACCAGGCCCGGGTGGCGCGGCCAGTGCGCGGCCTGGGTGGCGCGATGGCGCGGCGCGCCGCTGGGCAGGCCGCCGATCAGGGGCAGCTTGTCCGGCGCCAGCAAGCGCCAGGCCACCCGGCCTTGCAGCGGGGCGCTGGTGCCCGCGGGCAGGCCACAGAGCCGGCGCCAGACCTCCAGGTTGTGGGCGTGGTCGGCCTCGCGCAGCGCGGGCTCAGGGTCGTCCAGGCTGCTGGTGGCGCCGCAGACCAGGCGGCCATCGGGCAGCTCCAGCACATAGCCGCCGCCGGCCACCGGCAGGCGCGGTCGCGCACCCGGTGCGCCGGCGTCCAGCCAGCTCACCTGGCCGCGCTGCGGCTGCAGCAGGCCGGCCAGTTCGGTGTCCAGGCCGCGCAGCAGCTCGGGCAGGCGATGGCCACAGGCCAGCACCAGCAACTCGGTGCGGGCGATTTCCCGGCCTTGCTCATCCAGCACCAGCCAGTGCGGCGCCTGCCGACGCAGCGCCGCGGCGCTTTCACCCAGGCGCAGCGTGCAGCCGGCCAGGCGGTTGCGCACCCAGTCGGCTGGGCAGAGCGCGCCGCCGCCAGGGTAATGCCATGCGGTCTGCGTCAGCGGCAGCGCGCTCAAGTTCGCCGCGGCCGAGGCCTCCAGGGCCTGCAGGTAGTCGGCGGGTAGCGCTTGACGGGCCAGCAGCTGGCCGAGTGCAGCCGGGTCGGCATCGCCCGCCAGGCGCAGCAGGCCGCGCTGCACCCAGGGCAGGTCTTGCAGGCCCTGCGCCGCGCGCAAGGCGGCCGCGCGGTTCCAGCGCGCGTGCGGGCCGTCGTCGGCATGCACGCTGCCGTGGAACAGACCCCCAGGGTTGCCGCTGGCACCCTGCGCAGGCGCGCTGGCGGCGTCCAGCACAGTGACGTTCAAACCTTCGGCGCGCAGGGCAGCGGCGCAGGCGGCACCGGCCAGGCCAGCGCCCAGCACCAGGGCTTCACGGGTCTGCGG
>JBDHSJ010000383.1:0-3252 GCA_039808065.1 Burkholderiaceae bacterium
TCTACAAGGCCTTCGGCCTGTCGATCGAGGGTCTGTTCGAAGGCCCGACGACGCCGGATCTGGAGTGGCCGACCTGGGTCGTCTATGCCGCCATTCCCCTCGGCTCCGCGCTGATGTGCTTTCGCTTCCTGCAGGTCACGGTGGCCTTCGTGCGTACCGGCGAGCTGCCGCACCACGACCATGGCCATGTCGATGGCTTGGATGAGGAAGACCCGGCCGTGCCCGGCCAGCTGGATCAGGTGTTCCGCATGAACGACGACCTGCATCCACGCGTTGAAGACAAGGAGACCAAGCAATGAGCGCCGCCATCATCTTCGGCCTGCTGGTCGTGCTGATGCTGACCGGCATGCCGATCAGCATCTCACTCGGCCTGACGGTGCTGAGCTTCCTGTTCGCATTCACCCAGGTACCGATCGAATCGGTCGCGCTCAAGCTGTTCACCGGCATCGAGAAGTTCGAGATCATGGCGATCCCGTTCTTCATCCTGGCCGGCAACTTTCTCACCCATGGCGGCGTGGCGAAACGGATGATCCGCTTCGCCACCTCGATGGTCGGTCACTGGCATGGCGGCCTGGGCCTGGGCGGGGTGCTGGCCTGTGCGCTGTTCGCCGCGGTCTCGGGCTCCAGCCCGGCCACGGTGGTGGCCATCGGCTCCATCTTGTTGCCGGCGATGGTCAAGGCGGGCTTCCCGAACCGCTTCGGCGCCGGCGTCATCACCACCTCGGGGGCGCTGGGCATCCTGATCCCGCCCTCGATCGTGATGGTGATGTACTCAGTGTCGACCAACACCTCGGTCGGCGCCCTGTTCATGGCCGGCGTGCTGCCGGGCCTGCTGCTGGCCTTCTTCCTCGGCTTCACCACCTGGTACCGGGCGAAGAAGTTCAACTACCCGCGCCAGCCCAAGGCCACTTGGCCCGAACGCGCCAAGGCGCTGCGCGAGTCGATCTGGGGCCTGCTGCTGATCGTCATCGTCATGGGGGGCATCTACAGCGGCATGTTCACACCCACCGAGGCCGCGGCCATGAGCGCCGTCTGGGCCTTCATCACCGCCGTGTTCATCTACAAGGACATGGGCCTGAGAGACGTGCCCAAGGTGCTGCTCTCGAGCGCCAATATGAGCGCGATGCTGCTCTACATCATCACGAACGCGGTCCTGTTCAGCTTCCTGATGACGCACGAGAACATCCCGCAGCAGATGGCGGACGCCATGATCGGCACCGGCGTGGGCGTGATCGGCTTCCTGATCATTGCCAACATCCTGCTGCTGATCGCCGGCAACTTCATGGAGCCCAGCTCCATCGTGCTGATCCTGGCGCCGATCCTGTTCCCGATCGCGATGAAGCTGGGCATCGACCCGGTGCACTTCGGCATCATCATGGTCGTCAATATGGAGGTCGGCATGTGCCACCCGCCGGTCGGCCTGAACCTCTACGTGGCCTCGGGCATCACCAAGATGGGCATCACCGAGCTGACCATCGCCACCTGGCCCTGGCTGCTGACCATGCTGGTGTTCCTGGCGCTGGTGACCTACTGGCCAGCCCTCAGCCTGGCGCTGCCGCGGGCGCTGGGGATGATTGCCTGAGCGCAGGCAGGCTACACAAGCAAAGCGGAGGCCTTGAGCCCCCGCTACTGCTTTGCAAGGCGTTGGCTTGCCTTACAAGCGGCTGCCGTTCAGCTCGATCGACTTCGCTTCCAGCGTCTGGGTGCTGTCCGGCGTGGTGTTGAGCGTGCGCACCGGGATGCCGTGGCCCACCAGGATCCAGCTCTTCGTCACCAGATTGGGCATGCTCGGGTCGACTTCCTTGTAGCGGCAGGTGTCATAGCTGCGGCCCTGCACCGTCACGGTTTCGCGTGCCTCGTAGGTGTAGACGGAGGTGCTGTTGACCGTGTTGGTGGTGGCCGGCTGGCTCACGCCACCCATGCTGGTGCTGCTGGTGACGCGCGAGGTGCTGGTCTTGGTGAGCGACTGGCCGGGGCGCAGGGTGAACTCGGTGTTGAGTTCGGGCGGCGTCATGACGACACGCATGCTCTGCTTCATCAGCGTGCCGCCGATCTGGATCTCGTTCTCCGATTCATCGCCGAGGCTGCGGATCAGGCCGCCATCCGCCACCTGCTCGTAGCTCACGCCCTCCATCTTGTTGGTGCTGGTCTGGCCCTCCGCGGTGAAGGTGCCGTTGACGAGGCTGCGCACCTTGATGGCGCTCTGACCTTCGAAGCTGCCACTGCCTTCGACACGCAGGTCGAGCGTGTACTCGCCGTTGCTGGCGCCTTCGCCGGTGCCGGAAATCACATAGTTGGCCAGCAGGCGACGGCCGCTGACGAGCGTCTGCGCGGCGGGTGCCGTGCATTCGTTCAGGCTGCCCAGCGGGCCGGTGTTGCCGCATTGGCTCGGGTAGACGCTGCAGCGATCCGCCTGCACCTGGGTCGCGAACGCGCTGGCCAGTCCAAAGCTCTGCAACTGCCCGCCGGTGAAGGGCCCCAGACCGTAGACCTGACCGTTGCTGGCCAGGCCGAGAAAGTTGCCGTTGGCGTAAGCGCGCACCTGGAAGTGCAGGCCCTCATGGTCCAGCTCGAAGTTTTGCGTGCCGGTCTTGGGGAACAAGGGGCCGTACTTGAACTCGGCCCAGTCGAACAGCTGGGTGGCGCTGACGTCGCTGCTGGGAGCGGCCACGGCGGTGGCGCGGCGCTGCGGGCCGGCAGCCTGGGCCACGAAGGCCTTCACTTCGGCCGGGACCGTGCTGGGGCTGGGGTCGCCGCCGCCGCAGGCGGTCAGCAGCAGGGCCAGGGAGAGGGCGGTGAGAGAGAGTTGGCGCATGACAGGTCGGGGTTAGAGGGCTCGTCCCAGGGCGGTTTGAGGTCCTGGATTCCAGGTCCGTAACCCTAGGGAAGACCCGAGTCCCTGTCATGGTCCATTCGGGCCATGCCGGAGCGCCCAGCGGCCCATCAGGCGCGCGGCGGCCCGTGGGCCGCCGTGTCCTTCGTCATGCTGCCGGCTTCAGCGGCGCGCCATGCCGGGAACCTGGTACTTGCTCACCAGCGACGCCAGCTTGGCGGCCTGCTCCTTCAGGCTTTCCGCCGCGGCCGCGCCTTCCTCCACCAGCGCGGCGTTCGACTGCGACATCTGGTCCAGTTCCGTCATCGAGCCCGCCACGCCCCCCAGGTGCTGGCTCTGCTCCGAGCTCGAGGCCGAAATCTCGCCGATGACGTCGCTGACCCGTCCGACGCTGGCGACGATCTCCTGCATCGTGGCGC
>JBDHSJ010000384.1:0-3248 GCA_039808065.1 Burkholderiaceae bacterium
TTGCAGGGTAAGGGCGCTGACTGAGCACCGCAGGGCAGAATCCGGCCCCCCGACCGGAGACAGCCCATGAGCATCAAGAGCGACAAGTGGATCCGCCGCATGGCGGAGCAGCACGGGATGATCGAGCCCTTCGAGCCGGGCCAGGTGCGCGAGGTCAATGGCCGGCGCATCGTCAGCTACGGCACCAGCTCCTACGGTTACGACATCCGCTGCGCGCCCGAGTTCAAGGTCTTCACGAATGTGCACAGCACCGTGGTGGACCCGAAGAACTTCGATGAGAAAAGCTTCGTCGCCATCGACGAAGAGGTCTGCATCATTCCGCCCAACAGCTTCGCGCTGGCGCGCACCGTCGAGTACTTCCGCATCCCGCGCAATGTGCTGACCATTTGCCTGGGCAAGAGCACCTACGCGCGCTGCGGGATCATCGTCAACGTCACGCCCTTCGAGCCCGAGTGGGAAGGCCATGTGACGCTCGAATTCAGCAACACCACGCCGCTGCCAGCCAAGATCTACGCCGGGGAGGGTTGCGCCCAGGTGCTGTTCTTCGAATCGGACGAGGTGTGCGAAACCAGCTACCGCGATCGCGGCGGCAAGTACCAAGGGCAAAAGGGCGTCACCCTGCCCAAGACCTGAGCACTGAGGCTCAGTCGCTGGTGCCCAGCGCGTAGCGCGTGTGCAGGCGGCGGCCGGCCGTGTCAACAGCGGTCAGCCAGATGTCGTGCCCGAGCTGGCCCTGGCCAGGCGTCAGCGCCACGCGCAGCACCGGGTCTTCGGTCACGTCCAGCACGTCCAGCGGCAGGGTGGCGATGCGGTCCGGATAGCGCACCACCAGGCGGATCTGCGCCAGGCGCAGGTCTGGGTTGGCTTGGGCCCAGTTGCTCCATTTCAGCGTCAGGCCCCGGCCCAGCGCGGCCAGCGTGAGCGGCTCGCTGGCGCTCACACCGTCCAGCGCCGGGTGGCGGGCCGCCGCCACCTCGGACACCATGCCCGCATGCAGGTAGGCGGTGCGGGTCTCGGGCGTGGCGCCGGTCACGTTGCGAGTGAAGCTGGCCTTGTAGGCCGCACCGTTCAATCCATCCGCATTGCCCAGCCAACCCACGGCGCTGGGGCGCAGCTGGTGGTCCTGCGGCGCGCCGGTGGGAATGACCCCGGCTGCACCGGTGGGGGCCACACACAGATGGCGCTGGTTGCAGGCGGCCAGGGGCAGGGCGTAGTTCAGCGGGGTCTGCACCGTGCCCGCCAGCACCAGGTAGCTGGTGAAGGCTTCGTCCGTGGCCTGCAGGCGCACTTCCACGCCCGGGAAGGGGGTGGTGAGGGCGGTGCTGCCGCTGCCCAGCGTGTCGGCGCTGGCGTCGCGCTTGAGCAGCTGGGTGCTGGAGGCCCAGACCTCAAAGGCCAGCGGGTGGCCGTTGCCGATCAGGGACCAGCGCTTGGTGGTGGTGTTGTAGGTGGCAGCGTCCACCAGCCGGCGCACCGGCTTGCCGGTGCGGTCGCTCAGGGTGCTGGCCACCACCACGCGCAGGCAGTCGCCCTTCTTGACGACCAGATCGGCGCAGCCCAGGAGCTGCAGGGGACCGAGTTGCAGACCTTCGGCCGCGGCCGCCACCAGGGCGGCGGCCAGGGCGTCGGCGTTGCGGCCGTCGTGCTCGTCATAGCCCGTGAGGGCGGTGCTGGCCTTGTAGGTGGCGGCCGTGGTGCTGGCCTGGGCCAGCAGGGGGTTCAGGGTGCTGACGATGCTGTCCAGCGTGGCGGCGTTGGTGACGACCGAGGCCGCTGCGCTGGTCACCTTCAGCGTGCTGGTGATGGCATTGGCCGGCACGCCGGTGCTGCCCTTGGCCAGCTCGGTCTTGGCGGTGGCCAGGCTCACTTCCACCTCGGGCGTGGGGTTGGCCAGGAAGCGGGTACCCAGCAAGAGCTTGCCGCTCGGGCCATCGACCTGCAGGCGTAGCGAGGCCAGCATGAGGTCGGCCGCGCTCTTGGGCGTGGCCAGGCGGCTGTCGGCCAGCAGGTCAAAGGCCTCCAGGCTGGTGATCTTGGCGTCCGAGGCGGCGGTCTTGATCAGGGTCTTGAGCAAGGTGCCGGCGCCGCTCAGCACAGCGGCGGTGTCGGCCAGCTTGGCCTCGGCCGGCTTGGCGAAGGCGGTCTGCGGTTCGGCGCCCAGGGCCAGCGCGCTCACGGCTTGCGAGAGCGGCGTCAGGTGCACGGTGGTGCTGGCGTCGTTGGGGGCGGCCGGCACCAAGGCATGCAGCAGCACGGGCAGGCCGGCAGAGTCGATGCCGCGCGCCTGCAGCATCAGCGGCAGGCTGGGGCTGGCGGCCGAGAGCTTGAGGCTGTAGCGCCCATCGCCCGCGTTGCTGCGGGTGCTGCCCAGGGCTGTGCCCTTGGCGTCCACCACGCTGATCTGCGCCCCGCCCAAGGGCACGCCCACCGACACCACCCCGGCCAGCGTGGGCGGCACGGCCGGCGTGGTGGGCGTGGTGCCGCCGCCTCCCGTCGAGCCGCCGCCCCCACCGCCGCCACCGCAGGCAGTCAGGAGCAGAACGAGCATCAAGGACAAGACAGCGCGCATGGTCAGAACCGGAGGCAGGGTGCTGAAATTCTCGGCCGCCCACCGCCGCGCCCGCGGCCGAACAGGCCGGTGTTCGCCGCCCTGATCTGACGACCTCAGGCCAAGCGCTGCACCATCCACAGGCTGCCCAGTGCCGCCGCCAGCGTGGAGCCCAGGCCCAGCACCCAGCGCGGGTAGCCGGCCCAGCGCCGCAGCGCCCACAGCAGGCCCATGGCCAGCAGCACCAGGCCCACCTGGGCCAGCTCCAGCCCGAGGTTGAACTGCAGCAGCGCCCAGGCCAGCGCACCGGCGGGCAGCTCCAGCTCGGCCAGGACGCCGGCAAAGCCAAAGCCATGCACCAGGCCGAAGCCAAGCGCCACGCCCCAGCGCGGGCCGGGCAGGAATGGGCGCAGGTTGTCCAGCGCGGCCAGCACGATGCTGAGCGCGATGACCGGCTCGACCCATTGCGGTGGCAGCTGCAGGCGCCCGAAGGCCGCCAGGGCGAGCGTCAGGCTGTGCGCCAGCGTGAAGGCGCTGACGATGCCCAGCACCGCGCCCAGGGCCTGGCCCGGGCGCTGCAGCGGCTTCCAGCCGGGTGCGCTGCGGCGCCGCGCCAGTACGGCGGGCAGCAGCAGGCAGAGCAGGAAGAGCAGGTGGTCGTAGCCGGTGATGAGGTGGTGCATGCCCTCGCGCCAGAACG
>JBDHSJ010000385.1:0-3238 GCA_039808065.1 Burkholderiaceae bacterium
CCGGCGCCGCGGCCGGCTTGGCGGCCGTGGGGGCGGGCTCGGCCGGTGCCGCGGCGGCGGCCGGCTTGACGGTATGGAACTTGATGAAGCTGAAGACCTTCTCAGCATCGCGCTTGGCGCGCTCGGTGTCGCTGAGCTTGCCGTCCGACTGCGCCCAGGCGCCGCCAGCCAAGGCCGCAGCCACCATCACACACAGCCCACGCTTCACACCACCCCACGCCATCCCAAACTCCTCAGACTGAAGGAAGGCGCGACGATAGAGGCGCTCTTCCGGGGCGACAAGGCGAATACTGCACGCCTTCGCCCCCCATCCCCTGTACACGGCAATGCGTCACGCTCAATCGAGCTTGAACACGATGTCGACTTCCGCTTCCCGCGCCGCATTCAGCGGGGCAAAACGCCATTGCTGCACGGCCCGGGCGGCCGCCTGCGCCAGACGACGGGGCGCGCCTTCACGGGGCACGGCGCTCACCACCTTGCCATCGGGCCCCACTTCGAACCGCACCGTGACGGTGCCACCCGTCAGCGTCGAGACGTTGTTGGCGCGCGGAAGTTCGGGCTCGACGTACTGAATCAGCTGCAGGCCGGCGTCTTCTTCCGGCTCGGGCTCGGCGGCCGGCGGCGTCACCGTGGCGGCGGGCTGATTGGGCGTGGCCACGAGGGCGGCAGCAGGCAATACGGCGGCTCCGGCCCCCTGAGTCGAGGTCGCCTGGGGCGCAGACTCGCTCGGTCCGATCGGGCTCGCCAGCGTGGCGGACTGGGCCGCTGCCGATGTGGGCGCCGCCGCCTGGTTGGCGGGTGCGCCCACGCCCTGGGTCTGCACCGCTTCGGCGGCACGTGCCCCGTCCAATGTGGCCACCTGGACATCGCTGGCACGCCGGGCCACGGGCGCCGGTGCCACCGCCGCACGGGTCTCTACAGGCTTGTCAGCCGGCTTCTCGGCCGGCTTGACCGCCCGCACGGCGTGGAACTTGATGAAGTTGAAGACCTTGCCAGCGTCTCGCTTGGCCCGCTCTTGATCGCTGAGCCCGGCGTCGCCGCTTTGCGCCAAAACGCCCAGGCTCAACGAAAGGAGCGACGCCAGCGTGGTCGCCCGAATGGAAGTGCGCAGGAACATGGGGAATCTCTCCTCAACGGCCAGCCAGTGGGCGTGAAAGCCCGCCACTCCGGTCATGGGCGGCGCAGTGTACGGATCGACACCTTTTGTCATGCTGGGGTAATCCCGGCACATTCCTGGGGACTCGCCTCTATGAGAAGGAGCGCACGCTAGGCCCCCGGAATTTGTAACTGCGTTACAGATTCGACGTCGGCTATCGTGCCCGCCCGGTAACAAATACACCCCGTATGGCCAACGCCCAAGAAGCCGCGCTGGACTTTCCGTTCGGCGACACCCTGCCCGAACCAGGCCGCACGATCGAGATCCAGCCCGGCCTGCTGTGGCTGCGCATGCGGCTGCCCTTCGCGCTGGACCACATCAACCTGTGGCTGTTGCGCGACGACGATCCTGTGGCCGGACCCGGCTGGGCGATCGTGGATTGCGGCATTGCCGACGAAGCCACGCGCGGCGCCTGGCTGCAGGTGCTGGAGCAGGGCCCGCTGGCCGGCGCCGCGGTGCGGCGGGTCATCGTCACCCACTTCCACCCCGATCACATGGGCAACGCCGCCTGGCTGTGCGAGCGCTTGGGCGCGCGCCTGTGGATGAGCGCCACCGACTACCAGGTCGCTCGCCTGGCCAGCGGCTCCACCGTGGGCATGGGCGGCAGCGCCGCGGCCGACTTCTTTGCCAGCCATGGCCTGGTGGACGAAGAGGCGCAGGCCAAGATCCGCGCTCGCGCCAGCTACTACCCCAGTCTGGTCCCGGCCGTGCCACCGGCCTACCGGCGCCTGCTGGACGGCGAGTGGCTGCCGATCGGCACGGGGCGCTGGCAGGCGCGCGCCGGCCAGGGCCATTCGCCCGAGCACCTGTGCTTCAGCGCGCCTGCGCAGGGCCTGCTGATCGCCGGCGACATGGTGCTGCCGCGCATATCCACCAATGTCTCGGTGGTGGATGTCGAGCCCGAAGCCGACCCGCTGAAGCTTTACCTGGACTCGCTGGCCCGCCTGGCCGACCTGCCCGACTCGACCCTGGTGCTGCCCGCCCATGGCCGCCCTTTCCGCGGCCTGCAGCGCCGCATCGGGCAGTTGCAAGAGCACCACCGCGAACGCCTGGCCGAACTGCGCGCCGCTTTGGCGCAGGGCCCGCGCAGCGCCGCCGAGGTGCTGCCGGTGCTGTTCCCGCGCAAGCTGGATCTGCACCAGACCACCTTCGCCATGGGCGAGGCGATTGCGCACCTGAATCATCTCTGGCTGGCCGGTCAGGCCGGACGCGCGCTGAGCGCAGACGGCATCTGGCGCTTCAGCGCGCTCTGAAAGCGAATCCGCCGCCGACCTTTGCAGGTGCGGCGGCGGTTCGTCTTCTCTCCCTGAGGGATCGCCTGGATGACAGCGATGGCGCGCAGTGTGTTGCCGCGCCATCAGGACGGCCAGCCCCCCAAAAGGGGGAAGTCGGAAGAAGGAGGCGATTTCCTCAATGAAGACAGAGACTTAACATCAAGATACAGGTCGTTCTCCTCAATCAGGAGGAGGCGACCGCCACGCCGCGCGCGCCTTACAGCGGCGGCAGCTGGGCGCGCTTGAGTTCGGCGCGCGGGTTTTCGAAGCCCGGCAGCAGCTCGGCCACCAGGCTCCAGAAGCGCGGGCTGTGGTTCATCTCACGCAGATGCGCCACCTCGTGGGCGATGACGTAGTCGATCACCGCGGGGCTGAAATGGATCAGCCGCCAGTTCAGGCTGATGACGCCACGGCTGTTGGCGCTGCCCCAGCGCCCCTGGGCGCTGGACAGGCGCAGCTTTTCCACACGCACCTGCAGCAGCTCGGCGAAATGGGCCAGGCGCGGCTCGAAATGGCTGCGCGCGCGCTGCTGCAGCCAGGCTTGCACCGCATCGCGCCACTGGGATTCCTGTGCCAGCGGCGGCAGGCGCAGCCACAGTTCGGGGAGTTCGCCCGGCAGCGCCGCCTCCTGCCAACTCGCCACGGCGGCGCGGCGCGGCGCCGGCTCATCACTGGCGCGCAGGCGCAGCTGGCCGCCCAGAAAGGGCAGCAGCTCCCCATCGCGCCATTGCACGCGCAGGGCCTCCAGCTGCTCGACGCGGCGCTCGCATTCCTGCCACTTGCGCAGAATCCACTCGCTGCGCTCGCG
>JBDHSJ010000386.1:0-3230 GCA_039808065.1 Burkholderiaceae bacterium
CTACGACGCGGCCGATGGCGTGGACCTGCTGGCCGAGCTGGCGCTGCGCCTCGCCGCCGGCGGCCAGCCCGGCCAGGCCGGCGCCGTGCTGGGGCTGGGCCAAGCCGGTGAAACCGCACTGGACCGCCTGCGCCTGATGACCCTGGGCGCGCGCACGCGCCGTGACGGCCCGCAGCGCCAGACCGAGCTGGTGCTCGCCGATCTGGACACCGGCACCCGCCTGGTGCTGCGCCACGACTGGAGCGTGAGCGAGGGCAGCGATGCCGCCGCCGAGGCTCAAGCGCGCGCACGCGAACGCCTGGCGCCGGGCCTGCTGCTCGAAGCCCTGGCCCAGGGCCAGCTGCTGGCGCAGGGCGCCGCGCGCCGCGCCGATGGCAGCCTGCGGCTGGCGCGCGCACGCAGCAGCCAGAACAGCGTGTTGCCGCAGACGGCGGACTGGAGCCTGCTGGGCCCGCCGGTGCGCTTCGATGCCGTGGCCGCGCAGCGCCGCGAGGCCCGCGCCCACCCCCATGCCGCGCTGCAGCCGCGTCACGCGGCGCGGCGTTTCATCGTCTTCACGCCGGCCGGCACCGAGATCGACTGCGCCTACGACCCGCAGGCCCAGAGCCTGCTGGCCACGCTGCAGGACGCGGCGGGCGAGCCCCTGCTGCTGCAGCGCACGCACGAGGGCCATTTGCCGCTGGCCCTGGACAGCCTGGCCGCGGCCTTGCAGGGCCGCCACGGCCCGCTGCGCCATGTCGCCGGCTTGCTGAGCTGGCAGGACGGCCTGCCCTGCCTGGAGCCCTGGGCCCTGGCCTGCGACCAGGTGCAGGTGCCCGACTTCGCCAGCCAGCGCCCGGGCGTGCTGGCCAGCCTGCCACTGGGCCACGCCGCGCAAGCCGGCACAGACCCTTGCAGCCGCCTGCTGGAACGCCTGCGCCAGCACCTGGCCACGGCCCTGCACACCGGCCTGGCGCAAGTGGCGGCACGCTGGCGCCCCGAGGGAGAAGCCTTGGCGGCGGCGCTGCAGCAGGCCGGCTTCAAGGCCCTGGGCGAGCGGCTGCTGCAGGCGCAGGCCACCGGCCCCGCGCGCGCCGAAGCCTGGCTGCTGCTGCTGGCGCTGGCGCAGCTGCACCGCGATGCGGGTGAGCAGGCGGCACTCAGCGACGACGAGACCGCGGCCGCTGAAGCAGCGCGCTAGGGTCTGCCGCTCACTCCTTGGGCGGCAGCACCAGGCTGAGGGCGGCCTGTGCGACCTGATCGCCCCCCATGTCCGGGCCGGCATTCACCACCGCCAGCGCACCGCGACCGCTGCGCGGGAAGAGCGCCACCAGGGCGTACCAGTTGCCGTCAGACCCGGCATGCATCAGCACCGGACCGCTGCGCCCGGCCAGGCTGGCCCGCCAGCCCCAGCCAACCGTGCCGGCCACTCCTTCGCTCTGCATGCGGCGGTAGGCGTCGGCGCTGAGCAAGCGCCCTTGGCCGCGTGCGCCGGCCAGCTGGTCCAGGCAGAAGGCGGCCCAGTCCTCCAGGCTCAGGTGCAAATTGCCAGCCGGGGCAAACATCAGCGGGTTGCTGTCCTCAGCCTTGCGCACCGCCTGGCCGGCGCTGTGGCCCTGGGGCGCACCGGCCGGGGGCGGGCCGTAGCCGAGCGCGCGCAGGCCCAGCGGCTCGGCCAGTTCGCGGCGGAACAGCGCCTCAAAGGGCATGCCCTCGCGGCGCTCGGCCAGCACCGCTGCCAGGATGTAGCCGGTGTTGCTGTAGCTGAAGGTGCTGCCGGGCGGGTGCACGGGCGCCTCGGTCAGGGCCTGCGCCACATAGGCCAGACGCTGCTCGGGCAGTGGGCGTGGGTCGGTGTAGAAGCGGTTGAAGAAGGCCATGTCGCTGACGTTCTCGGGCAGGCCCGCACGGTGCGACAGCATCTGGCTGAGGGTGATCTCCCGGTAGGCCGGATGCATCTGCGCCTTCAGCTCAGGCAGCTGCTCGGCCAGCGGCGTGTCCCAACCCAGGTGGCCGCGGTCGATCAAGCGCGCCAGCAGGGCCGCGGTCATGGGTTTGGCGTTGGAGCCGATCAGCCAGGGGTCCTCGTTGCGCACTGGCTCGGTCGCGTCGCTGCGGCGCAGACCGTGCACCGCGCTGCGCGCGATGCGGCCGTCCGCGATCTCCAGCGCTGCCACCGCCGGCACCTGGGTGCCGGACAGTGCGGCCTTCAGCTGCGCTGCCAAGGCTGGGGGCTCGGTCTGTGCCCGTACCCCAAGGGCGGCGCAGCTCAGGGCGGCGGCAAAAAGCAGGCACGAACGCAGTGACATGACAGGCCTTGGCGGTGGTACTTGGGAAGCCGCCAGTGTGTCAGCAAGGGCGGCCGTGGGGCGTCCTCAGCCGGCTGACGGCAAGCCGATTTGAGCCAATGCCTTCACCACATCCGATTGCGTCAGGATGCCCACCAGGCGGCCATCCAGGCCCAGGATGGGCAGGTGGTGGTGGCCGCTGCCGGCAAAGAGCGGCAGCAGCTCGGCCAGATGCCGGTCCACCCGGGCCACGCGCACCTCGCGGGTCATCACCTCGCCCACCTGCTCGGGCAAGCCTTCGCCGCCGCCGCGCAGCAGCTGGCGCAGGGTGTCCATGCGCGAGCTCAGGGCTTGCTGCGCCGCGCCCTCGGCGCTGCGCAGCACGTCGGCGGGCGTGAGGATGCCGATCACGCCGCCGGCCGCGTCCACCACCGGCAGGGCCTTGATGCGGTGCTGGCGAAAGAGGCCCCAGGCCTGCGTGAGCGGGGTGTCGCGCCGCACGGTGATGGGGGCGCGGCTCATGATGTCGCCACAGCGCAGCTGGGTCAGGCGGCGCTGCTGGCCTTGCAGCTGCAGCTCGGCCAGCAGGCCGCGCAGGTCGGCGGGGCTGATGTCCAGCACCTCGGTGTGGCGGGCCAGCACGGCCTGCAGGTCGGCATCCAGGCCTTGGGCCTCGCGGTCACGCGCCACCGGCTCGGGCCATTGCGGGTGCGGGTAGCGCCGGCCGGTGAGCGGGTGGTAGGCCATGCCGGCCAGCACCAGCAGCAACGAATTGCAGGCCACGGGCAGCAGCGCGAAGCGCGGGTCGTGGATGCCGCTGAGCACCATCAGCAGCGCCGCCGCGCCCCCCGGCGGGTGCAGGCAGCGCAGCGCAAACATGGTGGCAATGGCCAAGGCGACGGCCAGCGCCGCGGCCAGCGGCGCGGGCAGGCCCAGCTGCATCACGCCCACCCCCACCAGGGC
>JBDHSJ010000387.1:0-3228 GCA_039808065.1 Burkholderiaceae bacterium
TGCAGGTCCAGGTCCTGCTCGTGGCGCAGGTAGGCGACGGCGAACTGGCGGATGCCGTCCAGATCCTCGATGTCGCCGCTGGCCGTGAACTCGCGGTCGTCGGCCTTGACGGTTTCCTTGCGCAGGAAGGCGTCGGCGATGTCCTGGATGTAATCGCCGTTGTAGGCACTCTCGGGCCACTCGGCGTCGCCGGGCTTGAAGCCTTTCAGGCGCATCTGGGTCGAGTTCGCCAGCGTCGCGATCTGCACGCCGGCGTCGTTGTAATAAAACTCCCGGGTGACGTCGTGGCCCTGGGTCTTGAAGAGCGAACAGAGCGCATCGCCCAAGGCCGCCTGGCGCGCATGGCCGACATGCAGTGGGCCGGTCGGGTTGGCCGAGACGAACTCGACCATCACATGCTTGCCCGTCGGGGCCTGGCTGCCGAAGGCGGCGCCGGCCTGCAGCACTTCGGCCACCACGGCCTGCTTGGCGGCGGGCTTGAGGCGCAGGTTCACGAAGCCGGGGCCGGCGATCTCAATGGCGTCCACCCACTGCTGCACGGCCGGCTGGGCGTTGAGCGCTGCCACCAGGCGGGTGGCCAGTTCGCGCGGGTTGGCCTTCAGCGCCTTGGCCAGTTGCATGGCAGCGGTGACCGCCAGATCACCATGGCTGGCCTGCTTGGGGGCCTCAAAAGCGGGAGCGGGGGGGTTCTCGGGGGCGATCTCGCGCAGGGCGGCGCCCAAGGCATCGAGCAGGGCCTGGGTGGCATGAATCATGCTGGGGATTCTAGGAGGGCGATGCAACAACTGCTCTCAAGCCCGCATGGCCCCGCTGCAGGACTGGTGGCAGGATCGACACCTTATGTCCAGCCCCACCGCCAGCTCCGTCACGGGTGAGTCCCAGCCGCCGAGCTCCACCTTTCCGGCCAGCGAACCGCCTTCGCAGGCCGAGCTGCCCAGCCATATCGGCAAATACAAGGTAATCCGGCGCCTGGGCGAAGGCGCCACGGCCGACGTCTTTCTTTGCCACGACGCCTTCCAGGACCGGCATGTGGCGATCAAGAAGGTGCGCGCCTGGAAAGAGGCCAGCCTGAGCGGCGAGGCCGCGCTGAACATGCGCGACCACTTCTTCGCCGCCGAGGCCTCGCTGGCCGGGCGGCTGACGCACCCGAACGTGGTGCAGATCCTCGACGCGGTGACGGACGCGCCCGAGCCCTATCTGGTGATGGAGTTCGTGCCCGGTGTCACGCTCAAGCATTTCTGCCGCGCCGACCGCCTGCTGCCGCTGGACCAGATCGTCGAACTCGGCTTCAAGTGCGCCATGGCACTGGGCTACTGCTTCCGCCAAGGCCTGATCCACCGCGATGTGAAGCCCGCCAACCTGCTGGCCGTCATCGACGAGCAGGGCCAGGCGGTGGATGTGAAGGTGAGCGACTTCGGCTCCGCCCTGCATCTGGAGAGCGATCAGACCCAGGTGCACCGCGTCGGTTCGCTGGCCTACATGGCGCCCGAGCAGCTGGAGGGCGGCGACCTGGATGCCCGCGCCGACATGTACGCGCTGGGCGCCGTGCTCTACCACCTGATCGCCGGCAAGCCGCCCTTCGAGGCGCCGGCGCAGATGGCGCTGATGCACCAGATCTACCACCAGGCGCCGCGCTCGCTGCAGGAGCTGCGTGAAGGCGTAGGGCCCGAGATGGACGCCGTGGTGCTGCGCGCCCTGGCCAAGCGCCCCGAGGACCGCTACCGCGACTGGGACGAGTTCGCCCGCGCGCTCTCCGACCTGGTGGCCAAGCAGCTGATTCCGCTGGCCCGCTTCACCGAAGTGAAGGACTCCGAGCGCTTCAACCTGCTGCGCGAGCTGGAGTTTTTTGCCGAGTTCGGCGACGTGGAGCTGTGGGAGGTGGTGCGGCGCGCGCGCTGGCGCCGCTACCCCGTCGGCCACCACTTGTTCAAGCGAGGCCAGGAGGGCAACAGCGTGCACATCATTGCCCTCGGGGCGGTGGAGGTCGTGCGCGATGGACGCGTAGCCGCCCAGCTCGGTGTGGGCACCTCGGTGGGCGAAATGGCCTACCTGGCCCCCAACCCCGAGATGCGCACCCACAGCACCGATGTGCGTGTCACCCAGGTCTGCACCACGGTCAGCTTCACGCCGCAGCTGATCGGATCGTTGTCGGGCGAATGCCAGCACCGCTTCGACCGCGCCTTCATCAAGGTGCTGGTGCGGCGCCTGCACGCGGCGCACGAGCAGCTGGCCCACCCGCGTCGCATCTTGTAGCCCCACGTGGGCGCCGCTTCACGGAAGATCCCCCCGCCGTCTTGGCATTCACACAGAGAGGAAACGCGATGAAGACCAAAGCCCTGCCCCTGATGCTTGTGCTCGCCGTGGCCGCCGGTGGCGCCTGGGCCGGCCCCCAGCAGGAAAAGATGAAGCACTGCAATGCCGAGGCCAAGACCAAGAACCTGGCCGGCGACGAGCGCAAGAGCTTCATGAGCAACTGCCTGAAGGCCAAGCCTGAAGCACCCGCCGCCCCCGCCACCCAGCAGGACAAGATGAAGGCCTGCAATGCCGACGCCAAGACCAAGAACCTGGCCGGCGACGAGCGCAAGAAGTTCATGTCCGACTGCCTGAAGGCGAAGTAATCCCCCCCGAAGCGCCTGCGGCGCCTCCCCGCAAGGGGGCGCCACCACTGGCCCGGCGAAGCCGGCTCCACGGTGGCACTTGATCGTGCTGATTCATGCGCGGCAGGCCTCAATAGCCCGATAGGAGCCATCTGATGCGCCTTGATCCCGCACTGCTGATCCTGCTGGCCGGCACCGCGCTGGCCCAGAGCCCTCCCTCCAAGCCTGGCCTGTGGGAGATGAAGACCCTGAGCCTGGAGGTGGATGGCAAGGCCATGCCCACCCCCGGTCAGATGCCCCCTGAGATGGCGCAGATGCCGCCCGAGGTGCGCAAGATGATGCAGGAGCGCATGAAGGCCCAGGGCATCGACCTGGCCAACGGCGGGATCCGCATGTGCTTTAGCGCGGAGTCGATGAAGGAAAGCGCCTGGGGCAGCCCGCAGGGGCAGAACGACTGCAAGACCGAGGTCGTCGAGCGCAGCGGCAGCACCTGGCGCTGGAAGGTCCAGTGCAAGGAGGGTCACGGCGAGGGTCGCACCACCTTCAGCGGTGGCGAGGGCTACCGCAGCGACATGCAATTCACCAGCACCGGCAAGGGCCAGGCGCAGACCATGAAGACCCAGGTGCAGGC
>JBDHSJ010000388.1:0-3226 GCA_039808065.1 Burkholderiaceae bacterium
ACCAGTGCTGCGTTCTGCTGGGTGACCTGATCGAGCTGCGAGACGGCGTCGCCGATCTGGCCGATGCCCTTGCTCTGCTCGCTGCTGGCGGCGCTGATCTCGGACAGCATGTCGGACACGCGGCGCACCTGGTTCACCACCTCCTGCATGGTGCGCCCGGCCTCATTGACCTGCTGGCTGCCGGCATCCACCCGCTCCACGCTGGCGTGAATCAAGGTCTTGATCTCGCGCGCCGCCTCGGCGCTGCGGCTGGCCAGCGCGCGCACCTCACCGGCCACCACGGCAAAGCCGCGGCCTTGCTCGCCGGCGCGGGCCGCCTCCACGGCCGCGTTCAAGGCCAGGATGTTGGTCTGGAAGGCGATGCCGTCGATGACGCCAATGATGTCGCTGATCTTGCGCGAGCTGGCGCTGATCTCGTCCATGGTGCTGACCACCCGGCTCACCACCTCGCCGCCCTGCACGGCCACGGTGGAGGCGGTGTTGGCCATCTGGGCCGCCTGGCGGGCGGTGTCGGTGTTCTGGTTCACGGTGGCCGTGAGCTGCTCCATCGAGGCCGCCGTCTGCTGCAGATTGCTGGCCTGCTCTTCGGTGCGCTGGCTCAGGTCGGCATTGCCCTGGGCGATCTGGCCGCTGGCGGTGGCCACGCTGTCGGCATTGCCGCGCACGCTGCTGACGATGTTGACCAGGCTGTCGTTCATGCGCTGCAGCGCGGCCAGCAACTGGCCGGCTTCGTCCTTGCGGTCCACGCGGATGCGCGTGCGCAGGTCGCCATCGGCTACGGTGCCGGCGATCTGCACCGCCTGGTTGATGGGCGACGTCACGGAGCGGGTGATCAGCACCGCCAGAGCAGCGCCGACCAGCGCAGCCACCAGGCCGACCGCGATCAGCAGCCACTCGGCGCGCTGGGCTTGCGCCTTCGCCGCCTTCTTGGACTCCATCATCAGCTCAACCTGGAAGTCTTCAAAGTTGGCCAAGGCTTTCATGTAATCCAGTTGCGACTTGCGCATCTCGCCCAGCAGCAGGTCGCGCGTGGTTTCGCGCTCGCCCAGCATGGCGCTCTTGGTCACCTTCTGCACCTGCTCGTTGAACACCGCCCGCAGGCGCTCGATGTTTTCAAGGGACTGCTTGCCTCGGGGGCTCCTGACCGTCTGGTGAAGCTTTTCCAGCACCTTGGCGTTGGCGGCAGCTGACTCCTGGATCACCTTGGCTTCGGCCTCGCGCTGCTCGGGCACATCCATCAGGGCGATGTTGCGGATCGAGCGGGCGATCTGGTTCACGTTGTCGATCACCTCGTTGACCATCAGCACCTTGGGCACGCGGTCTTCAGTGGCTTCAATCAAGCGCTCCTCAATCCCCTTCATGGCGGAGCGCCCGGTCAGCGCCACGACCAGCAGGGCCACGATGAGCAGGCCAAACGCCAGGCCCAGGCGCAGCCCGATCTTCAGATCATCAATCCATGCCATGCAAAGCTCCCAATGAAGTGAAGCGCGAGTCGCACAGGTCCGATCGCGCGGGCGCAAACGGTCGCGGCACGGGGTTCCTAGAACGCGCGATTGATCCAAGGATAGGTTGCCGCATCGCCCTTGGCGGGCAGAGGGGTTGACTGCTGTCAATACCTTGCAACAGCCAGGGCTGCTCAGTGGCAGTCGTCGCAGCGCGCAATCTCCAGCAGCCGCTCCAGCTCCTGCGGATGGCGGCGCAGATTGCGCAAATGCCAGCGGCGGATCAGCTCCATCACCCCGGCCACCAGCAGGCCGAAGGCGGTGATGGCGGCAAAGGCATGCAGGCCAATACCCGTGAGGCCCACGTAGAGGAAGCCCAGCACCAGGATGCAGGCCTGCTCATTGAAGTTCTGTACGGCGATGGAGCGGCCCGCACCCATCAGGTTGTGGCCGCGGTGTTGCAGCAGGGCGTTCATCGGAACGACCAGAAAGCCGCCCAGGGCGCCCAGCAGCGTGAGGAAGGGGGCGGCCAGCTTCACGTCACGGATGCCGACCAGCAGGATCACGGTCAGGCCCAGCGCAATGCCGAGCGGAATGACCCGGACCGCGCGGTCCAGCTTCATCGTCCACGAGGCCACCAGGGCACCGAGCGCGGTGCCGATGGCCACCACGCCCACCAGGCTGGAAGCCTGGGTGGTGGTGTAGCCCAGGGCCGCGCCGGCCCAGGCCAGCACGATGTAGCGCAGATTGCCGCTGACACCCCAGAACAGGGTGGTGGTGGCCAGCGAGATCTGACCCAGCTTGTCCTGCCACAGGCGGCGGTTGCACTGCATGAAGTCCGTCACCAGGTCCAGCGGGCCGCACATCGGCCGCAGCGGCGCCTCGGTGCGCGGGATCTTCAAGTTGAACAGCGCGGCCAGCACATACAGGCCCACCATGGCGGTGATGGCGGCTTCGGCCGCGCTGCCGATGCCCGGCAGCCCGAGGCCCATCAGCAGCGGCGCGATGGTGGGGCCGATCAGCTGCCCGCCCAGCACCACGCCCAGGATGATGGAGGCGATCGTCAGACCCTCGATCCAGCCATTGGCCTTGACGAGCTGTGAGGGCGGCAGCAGCTCGGTCAGGATGCCGTACTTGGCCGGCGAGTAGGCCGCCGCGCCCAGGCCCACCACGGCGAAGGCCAGCAACGGGTGCACGCCCAGCAGCATCATCAAACAGCCCACCACCTTGATGCCGTTGGCGATGAACATCACCCGGCCCTTCGGCAAAGCGTCGGCAAAGGCGCCCACAAAGGGGGCCAGCAGCACGTAAAAGAGCGCAAACATCGGCACCAGCGCGGCGCGCTGCGCGCCGCTGGCGTCCAGGGGTTTGAGCAGTTCGACGGCGGCGATGAAGAGCGCGTTGTCAGCCAGCGAGCTGAAGAACTGCGCCGACATGATGGTGTAGAAGCCTTTTTTCATCGCGCCGGGGAATCGCCTCGCAAACAACAAACAGCGAGCGGCCGCTGGACGGCCGCTGAAACGGGCGAAGCGTAACCGACGCCCCTTGACAAGGCCTTACGCCAGAATCGCCGGCATGCCCCGCCCGATCGAAGCCGTCATTCACACCGCCGCCCTGTCGCACAACCTCGGCCGGGCGCGTGAGCTGGCCGGTGGGGCACGGGTTTGGGCGGTGGTCAAGGCCAATGCCTATGGTCATGGCATCGAGCGCTGCTTCGAGGCCCAGCGCCTGGTGGCCGATGGCTTCGCCTGCATCGATCTGAACGAGGCCGAGCGCGTGCGCGC
>JBDHSJ010000389.1:0-3221 GCA_039808065.1 Burkholderiaceae bacterium
CCGAGGCGGTGGAAGGCTGGCTTGATGCCAGCGCCGGCATGGCCAGCACCGAGGCGGCCGCGCTGGATGCCGTGCAGCGCAAGCAGCGCGCCGAGGCGCCGACGATGCGCATGCCGCTGGACGAAGCCAAGGCGAGTTCGCCGGCCGAGCCCGCGACCCCGGCCACCCTGCCGCCCAAGCGCTCTGCCAAGACCCTGCCGCAGCCCAAACAGACACCCAGTCGGCCGACCGCCGAGTCGGCGCCGACCCCTGCCGCCGAACCGGAGCCGCCCGGGCGCGCGACGCTCTGGTGGGTCGGCGGCGCTGTGGTGGTGGCGGGTCTGGTCCTGCTGGTCTGGCTGCGCTGATGCAGGCGCTGCAGGTGCGCCGGCGGCGGCGCTCGACCCGCCGCATGGATGACGATTTGCCGCCGGAGACGCGCTCGGCCGGCCGCTTGCCCGCGCATCTGCGGCGCACGCCGATGAGCGTGCGCATCGCGCTCGGTGTGTTGGGCCTGCTGTGCCTGGCGCTGGCGCTGGCGCTGGCCAGCCAGTACCCGCTGGGCGCCGGGCCGGCGGTGGTGGGCGTGCTGCTGGCGGCCTTGCTGGCGCGCTACTTCTGGGCCCCCTGGCCGGGCTGGATGCTGGCCTTGGTGCCGCTGATCGGGCTCGCGCCCTGGACGGGCTGGCTGTGGCTGGAGGAGCTGGATCTGCTGGTGCTGGCCAGCGCGGCCGGCGGCTATCTGGCCTGGAGCGGTCCGAACCGTCAGCGCCCGCCCGCCCCGCAGCCGCCGTGGCGGCATGAGCTGCGTTGGAGCGGACCGGTCAAGCTGGCCTTGCTGGCCTGGGTGGTGTCGGTGTCGGTGGCAGCGGTGTTGGGTTTGCAGGATGCCGGGGCGGATCCGGGCTGGTTTGACGGCTACCTGGAGCCCGGCTTCAGCTTGCGGCCGGCGAAGACCCTGCTGGCCCTCTTGCTGATGCTGCCGCTGTGGCTGCGTGCGGCCCGGCGTGCTCCGCAGGCCCTGACGCCCAGCCTGCTGGTCGGCATGGCACTGCTGATGCTGGGTGTGGCCTGGGGCGCGTTCGCCGAGCGCCTGGCCTTCACGGGGCTCACCAATTTCAGCGCCGACTACCGCACCACCAGCGGCTTTTGGGAAATGCATGTGGGCGGTGCCGCGCTCGACGGGGCGCTGGCGCTGAGCCTGCCTTTCGTGCTGGTGCTGGTGCTGCGCCAGCAGGGGGTCAAGCGCTTCAGCCTGGCCGTGGCGCTGTTCGTCTTTGGCCTGTACGTCTGGCTGACGACCTTTTCACGTGCGCTCTATCTCGGGGTACTGCTGGGCCTGGCGCTGACGGCGCTGCTCGCCTGGCGGCAGCGCCAGCATCAGCGCCGTGGCATGGCCGATCCCGCTTCCAGCTGGCTGACGGGCCAGGTGCCGAGCGACGAGGATTTGCGCCGTGACCCCTGGCCGGGTCGCGTGGGGGCCTTGGCCATGTTGGGCGTGGCCGCTTGGGTCAGTTGGCAGATCTTCCCGAGCAGCGGCTATCGCGGGCTGATCGGGGTTTGTGGTGCCGTGGTGGCGCTGCTGTTTCAGCCGCCCACCTTGCAGCGCGCCGACACGGCCCAGCGCGCTCTGGTGACAGGGCTCGGGCTGGTGCTGGCCCTGGTGCCAGCCGGCCTGTGTGCCTTGGTGGCCCTGGCGCTCGACAAATCGGCCTACCTCTCTTACGTCCTGGCCTGGTGCAGCAGCATGGTGCTGGCGCATCTGGCCTGGCGTGCGCCGGGCTTGTGGCGTCGGCCACTGGCGGACGCCCTGCGCGCCGCAGCCTGGTACTGGACCTTGGCGATGGCGGCCCTGGTGGCCTGGAACTGGGGTGGCGATGCAGCGCTGGAAGCCGCGTGGCTTCCGCTGGCACTGCTCGGCATGCTCTGGCCCATGACACAGGGCGGCAGCCTGGGCAGCCTGCTGGCCACCCTGAGCTGGCGCACCCGAGTCGGGGCGGCGGGGCTGTTGCTGGCCATCGGCGCGGTGGTGGCCGCGTTGGGCGGCGGCGCCTACATGGCCGAGCGTTTCAGCACGGGAGCGCAAGACTTCCAAGGCCGTCTGACCCATTGGGAGCGCGCGCTGGCCATCGTGCAGGCCCGGCAGGCCTGGCTGTTCGGCGTGGGCGCCGGCCGCTTCGTGGCGCAGGCCCAGAGCAACGCGGCGGTCGACGAGCGGGTGGGTGACTACCGCTGGGCCAGTGCGGGCGCCGGGCCCCGCCTGGTGCTGGCGGCTGGCACCCATGTCCAGGGCCATGGCGAATTGCTGCGGCTGACGCAGCGCGTCAAGGATGCGCCGGCGGGCCTGAAGCTGGTGCTGGAGGCGCGCGCCGTGCATCCCGTGCAACTGCATGCCGAGCTGTGCCAGAAGCATCTGCTTTACGAGGCCGCTTGCCGCTCGGCCGAACTGAGCGTGGACAAGGCCGACTGGAGCTGGCAGCGCTATGAACTGAGCCTGGGCGGCGCCGGCGAGCTGGCGGCGGGTGGCTGGCCGAAGCGCGAACTGGTGTTCGCCGTCGCGCTGGCCACGCCGGGTCAGAAGATCGAGCTGCGCAAACTCTCCCTGCGCGGCGCCGATGGCATTGAGCTGCTGCGCAATGGCGACTTCAGCCGCGAGCTGGCGCACTGGTTCCCCAGCAGCGACCGCCACCACATGCCCTTCCACATGAAAAGCATGCCACTGCACCTGCTGTTCGAGCAGGGGCTGATCGGCCTGGCGCTGGCCACCAGCCTGTGGCTGCTGGCGCTGGGCCGGCTGAGCCTGGGCGCGGCACGCGAGCACCCGCTCGCGCCCGCGCTGGCCGGCGCGCTGCTGGGATTCGCCGTCGTCGGGCTGTTCGACAGCCTCGTCGATGCGGCGCGCATCGCCTTCCTGTACTACCTGCTGCTGGCCCTGGCCCTGGGCCTGCGTGCGCCGCCGCCGGTGGTGGCGCCGCTGCCGGTCAAACCGTGAGCGCGGTCGGTCTGAACGCCGCCCAGATGGCGGCCGTCAATCATTTGCACTCGCCCTGCCTGGTGCTGGCCGGTGCGGGCTCGGGCAAGACACGCGTCATCACGCACAAGATCGTGCGCTTGCTGCAGAGCGGCCTGCGGCCCGAGCAGATTGCCGCCATCACCTTCACCAACAAGGCTGCGCAGGAAATGCGCGAGCGCGCCAAGGAGCTGGTGGGCGGCAAGGCGGCGGCCAAGCTGACCATCTCCAC
>JBDHSJ010000390.1:0-3215 GCA_039808065.1 Burkholderiaceae bacterium
TGGGGCGCCGACGGCCAGGTGGCGTTTGCGCAGCTGCACCCGGTGGCGCTGAGCGAGCTGCTGCGTGATCTGGAGCTGATGGCTCCGCTGAAGGAATGACCATGAAGGTGCAACGCCCCCCCGCCGAACAGCTCTACGCCGAAGAACTGGCCGCCCTGGCGGCCACTGACAAGGGCCCGCGCCCGCCGGGCTGGCAGCTCTCCATGCCCGCGGTGCGCCGCTTCATACTGGGCGAGGGCGCCGCTCGGCCCAAGATCGTCTGCGCGCCCAGCCTGATCGAGCGCGCCATGGTCGGCCTGGCCTCCAGCCGGGCGCTCTTGCTGGTGGGCGAGCCGGGCACCGCCAAGAGCCTGCTGTCGGAGCTGCTGGCCGCGGCCATCTGCGGGCACAGCACGCTGACCGTGCAGGGCAGCGCCGCCACCACCGAAGACCAGATCCGCTACGGCTGGAACTACGCCCTGCTGCTGAACGAAGGCCCAAGCCAACGCGCCCTGGTGCCCTCGCCGCTGATGCGCGCCATGCGCGAAGGCCGCATCGCCCGCTTCGAGGAAATCACCCGCTGCCCGCCCGAGGTGCAGGACGCCCTGCTCTCCATCCTCTCTGAGCGCCTGCTGGCCGTGCCGGAGCTGGGCGAAGCCGTGTTCGCCGCACCGGGCTTCAACCTCATCGCCACCGCCAACACGCGCGACCGCGGCGTCAACGAGATGTCCGCCGCGCTCAAGCGCCGCTTCAGTTTCGAGACCGTGTTCCCCATTGCCGACCTGGACCAGGAACTGGCCCTGGTGCAGGCCGAAGTGAGCCGCCTACTGGCCCAGGACGGCGTGCCGCGCACCCCCGCGCCGGAGCTGCTGGAGGTGCTGGTGACGACCTTCCGTGAGCTGCGCACCGGGCTGGATGAGCAAGGCCAGGCCGGGGAGCGCCTGTCATCCGTCGTCAGCACCGCCGAGGCGGTGGCGGTGGCGCATGCGGTGGCCTTGCGGGGGCATTACCTGCGCGGGGACTCTGGGCAGGCGGGGGACATCGTGGAACTGCTGGCAGGGGCGGCGGCGAAGGACAGCGCGGAGGATCTGAAGAAGATCCGGCGCTACATCGAGCAGCGGGCTTCCAAGCGCAAGGGGGAGGCTTGGAAGGCGTTTCATGCGGCGAGGCATTTGTTGCCGGAGTGACTTGCGTGGCCTCTTCTTTCGTGAGAGCCCGCAGGGGCTTCACCCCTGCACCCGCCCCCCTTTTCTTTGCTTCGCCAAAGAAAAGGGGGGAAAAGAAAGGCGACCCCGATGCCTGCGCCCCTGGCTGCGCCAGGGGTGCCCTGCGGTGCTCGAAGAGCGGGCCCAGGCGCAAAACTCACTGCGTTCGCGTTGCTCACTCCGTTCAGACAGTTGCGCCAAGTCAGAGCACGAGGCGCGCTAGCGCGCGCGGGCCCACTCTTCTGTGCTCCTCGGCTTGGCATAGGGGGAACTCCAAACAGCCGAACAGCCAACAGCCGAACACCCAACAGACCGGGCTTACCTCATCGCTCCCTTTTTCGGCTGCTGGCTGTTCGGCTGTTCGGGCTGCTGCCCCTATGCGCTGCCGAGAAGCGCAGCTTGGCTGGGCAGCGCGCGCCAGCGCGCGATCCCCAACTGACTCGGCCCAACTGTCTGAGCGGAGTGAGCAACGCGAACGCAGCGAGTTTTGGGCCGGCCCAGCCAAGCGAGCATCGCAGGGGACCCCGGCCAAAGGCCGGGGCTGCGCATCGGGGCCGTGTTCTTTGCTTCCTTTCTTGCACGAGCAAGAAAGGGAGTCGCCGGCCGGGGCGAAATCCCGGCGGGGTCTTTCGATCAGAACCTGAGCAAGCCTTCTCATGCAGACACCTATCGCCACACTTGAGCTGATCGCCCATCGCGAAGGAGCAGCCGCAACCCCCGTTAGGGTCCGCCTGTTCGCGCCTGAGCTCTCTGCGCAACCAAGCCAGTACGCATGCACTGTTGAGCTGCAAGGCATCGACTCGACACCACGCCACATCTATGGCGAAGGATCCATGCAGGCACTGTGCCTAGCCGCCCAGCACGCAATTCAATCCCTGGTCACCTTTGCTGAGCATGGTGGAAAGCTCACGGACACCGAGGGAGCTGAGTTCGATGGCAGCTTGTTTGGCCTCCAGCTGCTGCCATGACGCTGGACCGCACTACCCGATCGCGAACGTAGCGCAGGTAAGCGATGACCGTCCACATCCTCGGCATCCGCCATCACAGCCCCGCCTGCGCCCACCGCGTCCGCCACCACATCCGCACGCACCAGCCGCAGGCCATCCTCATCGAAGGCCCCGCCGACTTCAACCCAAGAATTCAAGAGCTGCTGCTCAAGCACGAGCTGCCGATCGCCCTCTACAGCTACGCCAACGAAGCCGATCACAGCGCCCAGCAATGCTGGTATCCGCTGCTCGATTACTCGCCCGAGTGGGTCGCCCTGCAAGAAGGCGCCGCAGTAGAAGCCGAGCTGCGCTTCATCGACCTGCCGCACTGGCGCTACCGCACCCGCAAGCCCGAACGCCGCCCGCAGCGCGACCGTTACGCCGAAGTGGTGCAAGCCCTGTGCCGCCGCACCGGCTGCGATGGCGACGACGCGCTCTGGGACCATCTGTTCGAGGCCCTGCCGCCCGACGACCCCGCGCTGGCGCCGCGCCTAGCCACCTACTTCCAGGAGTTGCGCGGGGATGAAGAGGCCGGCGACGAAGACGAACAGCGCGAGGCCTGCATGGCGCGCTGGATCGCCTGGGCGGCCGCGCGCTTCGAGCGCGTGCTGGTGGTGTGCGGCGGCTGGCATCTGCCCGCCCTGCAGCGGGCCTGGCCGCAGATCCAGCAGGCTGAGGAGCCGATCAGCCCGCAGCCCGGCAATGAGCGCGAGGCCGGTTGCTACCTGGTGCCCTACGAGTTCCGCCAGGTCGATGCCCTGGGCGGCTACGCGGCCGGCATGCCCTCGCCCTTCTTCTACCAACAGCAATGGAGCCAAGGCGGCGCTGCCGCCGCACGCTGGGCGCTGCGCCGCCTGGTGGACCGCCTGCGCGCCCGGCAGCAGGTCGTTTCCACCGCGGACCTGATCGCCTTCGAGGAGCAGGCCCTGGGCCTGGCGCGCCTGCGCGGGCATGCCTGGCCGCTGCGCGTGGACCTGCTCGACGCGCTGCAATCCACGCTGCTGAAAGAGGCCCTGGACGAACCCGCACCCTGGAGCGGGCGCGG
>JBDHSJ010000391.1:0-3211 GCA_039808065.1 Burkholderiaceae bacterium
GCACCGACAGCAATGCCTGGAACGCGAGCCTGGCGTTGTGGTGGCGGCCCGATGCCGACACCGAGGCCATGGCCTTCTTTTCGCGCCATGACACCACGCACGACCAGATCGGCCCGCAGCTGTCCACCGCCACGCCGGGTCTGCCGCCGCTGAGCACGCCGCGTCGCTTCGATGGCCCGGAATGGGCCTATTACTCCGGCGTGGGCCTGAACCGCGGCGCGCTGCTGCGGCACCGCTTCAGCCCGGCCTGGGAGCTGCGCGCCGGCCTGTTCCATTCCGAGTTCGATGACCGCCAGAGCTTCACGCACCTGTTGCTGGACGTGCAGCCCGATGGCAGCGGCCGGCGCCTGCTGATCGTCGACCCGCCCAGCCGCGTGGCGGCCGACAGCGGCGAGCTGCGCCTGTCCTGGACCTTTGGCGAAGGCGACTGGCGCCAGCGCCTGCACGCGCAGGCGGCGGGGCGCGTGCGTGAGCGCCGCAACGGCGGCTCGCAGACCCTGGACCTGGGCCCCAGCCGCATGGGCGAGCCCGTCACCGTGCCGAAGCCGCAGTTCCGGTTCGGCGCGCGCACGCGCGACGAGGTCGATCAGCACTGGCTGGGCCTGGCCTACGAGCTGCGCCATGGTCGTCAGTTCGAAGCCAATGCCGGCCTGCAGCGCAGCAGCTACCGCAAGCGCTTTGCCCGCCCCGGCCAAGCCGAGGTGGAAGACCGCGCCCAGCCCTGGCTCTACAACCTGAGCGGCGCCTGGCACCTGGCGCCCGGCTGGGTGGCTTACGGCGGCTTCACGCGCGGGCTGGAGGAAAGCGGCATCGCCCCCGGCAATGCCAGCAACCGCAACCAGGCCCTGCCCGCGATCCTGACGCGCCAGCTCGACGCCGGCCTGCGCTGGCAAATCGCGCCGCGCCTGCGCCTGGTGGCCGGCTTCTTTGACGTGCGCAAGCCCTACTTCAACCTCGATGCCGCGCAGCTCTACACCCAGCTGGGCGATGTGCGCCATCGCGGCCTGGAGCTCTCGCTGGCGGGCCAGGCCAGCGCCGAAGTGCGCGTGGTGGCCGGCGCGGTGCTGATGCAGCCCGAGGTGCGCGGCGAGGCCGTGCGCCTGGGTCGGGTGGGCGAGCGGCCGGTGGGCCAGGCCGAGCGCGTGCTCAAGCTCAACGCCGTCTGGACGCCCAAGGCCTTGGGCGGCGCCAGCTTCGACGCCGGCCTCTCGCATACCGGACCGATGGCCGCCACGCGCGACAACCGCGTGGAGCTGCCGGCCCTGACCGAGCTGGATCTGGGCCTGCGCTGGCCGCTGCAGATCGGCAGCCGCCCCATCACCCTGCGCGCGCTGCTGACCAATGCCACGAACCAGCGCAGCTTCGAGCTGCGCGGCGCGGGCAGCTATGCCGAGCGACCGGGGCGGCTGCTGGCGCTCAGCCTCAGCAGCGCCTGGTGATCAGAAGACGGCGCTGAGCCCCAGCGCCAGCCCCTGGGTGCTGGCGCGCAACTTCACGCGCTCCGTGGCGAGCGGGGTGCCGTTGAGTGCCAGGGTCGGCAACTGGGCGTCGCGGAAGTCGACCACCTGCAAGCGGTAGCCCATCTGCACGGAGACGTTGTTGACGCCGCGGATGGCGCCCGGGCCCAGCAGCCGGTAGGCCAGGCCCATCTCAGCCAGCGTGTACTGCGCCTTGGTCTTGACGGTTTGGCCGAACAGCTCAGAGGTCTTGAAGCGCCCTGGGCCATAGCCCAGATTGGCAAACAGCGAGAGCCGCTCCTCCAGCGGTGCACTGGCGCTGAGCCCCAGCAGCGTGCCCACGCCCTCCTGGACGCCGGTGGCGCCCAGCAGCGCCTGGGCCTCGCTCGACGTGACCGGCGCGAACTTGCCCCATTTGCGGATCAGGGACATCGCCAGGTTCGGCGTCAGCTGGTAGCTGAAGCCGATGTCATGCTCGCTGCGCCGGAAGGAGCCGCCCGCCACCTGGCCCGCGGCCGCGGTACTCACCTGCGGCAGCACCGACACAAAGCCCCCGAAGTTGCCCACACGCACCCCCAGGGTGGTGATGGGGACCAGGTCCGAGGCCGTGATGCTCTTGGCAGAGGTGCGCAGCACCGGCGTGGAAGAACCCGGCGGAAGCGTGACCGCTGCGTCCACCACGTTCGCCTCGAACGCCGCCATCCACAGGCGCTGACTGCCGAACAGCAGCCAGTCCCGGGCTGGCGCCTCCTCCGCCTGCGCCGAGGCGCCAGCCACCATCAAGCCCGCGAGGCAAAGCCTCGCCCACTTCGTGCCGAACACGATTCGCATGAACACCCTTTCGCAATTGCCACCCTGAAAACACCGGCGCGGGAGGCGCCGGCAACGAATCAGAACGCGGGCACCACCACCGGGCGCACCGCCTTCTCTGCCGGGCCGTTCTTGTCGGCCGTCTTTTGCTGCGCGCGTTCGCTGCCCTCTTTTTCCAGCGCGGTGATGCGCTGGCGGTATTCCTGCAGCAGTTGGCGCAGCTCGGACATCTCGCCATCGCGCAGCTTGGCCTCGCGCCGCAGCTGCTCGATGCGCGCCGGCTCGCCCGCCCCCGCACTCAGGCGCGCGTTCTCGCTTTCAAGCTGACGCATGCGCTCCATCGCCTCTTCGCTGCGCCGCTTCAGCTCGGCAAGCTGGGTCGAGGCCTTGGCCTCATTGCATTCGGCCAGGCACAGGGTGCCCGAGTAGGAGAAGCTGCGGTAAGGCACCTGCTTGAAGCCGTAGAGCTGACGCGCCTCGTCCTCGACATCCGAGGCCACTTGTTGCAGCAGTTCGCTGAGCGGCACGCCCGGGTGCTTCAGGTGCGCCAGCAGATGCTTGGTGAACAGGCCATTGCGCCCGCGGCCATCCAGCGCCTCCGCTCCCGGGGCGGTGGCGTACACCAGCAGGCTGCCGACCGGCGGGTCCACGCGCGCCAAGCCGCGGCTGATCTGCAAGCGGCCTTGACCGGCCAGGGGGTCGCTGCGACAAGCGTCGAGGATGATGATGTTGGGCGCACTGCGCGCGTCTTCCAGCACGCGCAGCACATGGCTGAGGCTGAGGGAGTCATCCTCCAGCTCCAGCTGGCTGCCGGGCTCCAGTTGCACAGGCAGCAGGAAGTTGTCGCCACGCGACTGGATGGCGTGGCCGGCGTAATAGAAGAGGGCCGTGGTGCCCGGCCCCAGCTCGGCGGCGAACTGACGCAGCAGGCGGCGGAACTCGGC
>JBDHSJ010000392.1:0-3189 GCA_039808065.1 Burkholderiaceae bacterium
GCCGTGCGCAGCGGGTGCTGGCGCCGCAGGCCCAGGAACTCCAGCACCCGGCCGCCCACCTGGGCCGGCCCCACCAGCGCGCCGGCCGCCACCGCCGCGGCCAGCGGGGCGCCGCTGGCCATCAGCAGCACGGGCAGGTGCACGGCAATGGCGGTGCTGATGAACCAGGTGGCGGCGAACACGAAGGCGAGCAGGGCCAGCAGCCGCAGGCTGGCCTCTGGCGCAGGTGCGGCGCTGTGCTTGGGCAGCGCGGCCTCCACCGCGCGTGGCGTGCCGTTGCCCGCATGGCCACGCGGCAGGCTCAGGTTCAGCGGCAACCCCAGCAGCAGGTGCAGCGCGGCCCAGCTGCCCACGGCGGCGCGCCAGCCCAGGCTTTGCTCCAGCGCGGCGCTCAGCGGCCAGCCCACGGTGCTGGCGAAGCCGGCAATCAGCGTGATGCCGGTGATGGCCGTGCGCGCCTGCGGGCCCTTCAGGTAGACGAGCGCGGCAAACGCGGCCTCGTACAGGCCGCCGCCCATGGCCAGGCCCAGCAGGGCCCAGCCCAGCAGCAGCACGGCGGCATTCGGCGCCAACGCCAGCACGCCCAGCGCCAGCGCGAACAGCAGGCTGCTGGTGGCCAGCACGGGGCGGCCGCCGTGGCGGTCGATCCAATGCCCGGCGCGCGGCCCCACCAGGGCCGACACCACCAGGGCGAGCGAGAAGGCGCCGTAAACCCAGGCCGGGGCCAGGCCCAGCTCGCGCGCCATGGGCTGCGCCAGCATGGCGGGCAGGTAGTAGCTGGAGGCCCAGGCCAGGGTCTGCGCCGTGCCCAGGCGCAGCACCAGGCTGGTGTCGCGCGGCTCAGGCACAGCAGGCGCTGGCCTTGGGCTTGGCCGCTTGGCTGGGCGCCGGGCCGCAGCCGCAACCCGTCGCTCCGGCGGCCTTGGCGGCTTCGTCCTTGACGCAGCAAGCGCTGCTGTCCTGCACGGCCGGGCCGCCGCAGCAGGCCGCGCCCGGGGCTTCGCGGCCGAAATCCACCGAGCACACGCCGGTCTCGGGCAGTTCCAACTGCACATCATCGGCGGCGGCCAGGTCGCCGGCCAGAGCCGCCGCGACCGAGCGGGCCTGCTCGTAGCCCGTGGCCATCAGGAAGTTGGGCGCACGGCCGTAGCTTTTGGCGCCGATGGCGTAGAAGCCGGCTTCGGGGTGCTGCAGCTCGCGGTGGCCATGCGGGCGCACGGTGCCGCAGCTGTGCTCGTTGGGGTCGATCAGCGGGGCCAGGGCGTCGGTGCTTTCCAGCCAGGGGTCCAGGCGCAGGCGCAGCTCGCGGGCCAGGGCCAGGTCCGGGCGCGCGCCGGTGGCGGCCACGATCTGCTCGATGCCCTCGATGCGGCGCGCGTCCGCCTGGCTGTGCACCTGCAGCAAGCCGTCCGGCCCCTGGCTCAGGCGGCCGATGGCAAAGCCGGTGTGCAGCTCCAGGGCTTCGGTGAGATTGCGCAGGCGCTCGCCCAGCGCGCCGCGCGCCGGCAGGCCGTCCTTGCTGCCGCCGCCGAACAGGCGGCGCAGGTCCTGCCCGCGCACGGCCCAGACGATGACCGTGCCGGGCACTTCTTCGGCCAGCTGCGCCAGCGCGAGCAGATTGCCGGCGGCCGAATGCCCGGCACCCACCACCAGCACACGCCGGCCGGCGTAGCGGGCGCGCTCGCCGCCCAGGATGTCGGGCATGCCGTAGCGGATGCGCTCGGCCCACTCGCGTTCGCCCGGCACGGGCAGGCCATGCGCGCCCAGCGGGTTGGGCTGGCCCCAGGTGCCGCTGGCGTCGATGACGGCACGGGCGCGCAGCTCCTCCACGCCCTGTGGGCCCTGCCACTGCAGCACGAAGGCGGCCTGTTCGCGCCCGCGCGTCTTGGCCTTGTCGAAGCGCTCGCGGCTGATGGCCAGCACGCGCGCGCCGTAGCGCACATGGGGACGCAGGGCGGTGCTTTGCGCCAGCGGCAGCAGGTAGTGCTCGCGCAGCTCGGCCGCCGTGGGCAGGGCGTCTTCATCCACCGGGGGCTGCCAGCCCTCACGCAGCAGCAGGGCGCGCGCCGCGCGGTCGATGTTGAAGCGCCAGGGCGAGAACAGGCGCACCTGACCGTAGCTCTGCAGGTGCGCGGCGGGGCCGCTGCCGGCTTCGAGGACCTGCACGGGCAGGCCGCGCTGCAGCAAATGGGCGGCGGCAGCCAGGCCGACGGGGCCAGCGCCGATGACGGCAACCGGGAGGGCGGAGGGGGTGTGCATGGCGATGCTCCTTAGTGATTCGTCGAATAACGAATATGAGGGTAAAAAAGAGAGGCCCCTCACAGGGCCAGGACCCAGCGCTTGAGCAGCGCCAGGCGTTCGGGGTTGACGCAGTAGCAGGTGCGTTGCTCCTCAGAGGAGCCGAGGATGAGCCCGGCCTCCTTCAGCACCTTGACGTGCTGCGAGGTGGTGGAGGGCGCCAGGCCGGTGAGCTCGGACAGGTTGCCGAAGTAGCAGGAGTCGATGCGCGCCAGATGGCGCAACAGCTGCACCCGCGCCGGGTGGGCCAGGGCCTTGCACAGGCTGGCCAGCTCGGTCTCGTCCAGGTCGTCGGCGGTGCGCTGGGGTGCGCAGGTGGGGGCGGCGCAGGCTTTGGCCATGTTTTGGAGTTCTGCGTTGTTCGTAGAATTACGAATTAATGTAGCAGCTGCGCTCAATCCGTCAAGCCGGCTGCGTCAGATCAACCCCGCCGAGCGGTCCTGCGCCCACACTGGCGCCATGAATACCCACGAACCCAGCGCCGATCTGCGCGCCGAGCTGGCCGCCTGGGCCACCCGCTTTCTGTTCTTCACCGGCAAGGGCGGTGTGGGCAAGACCTCGCTGGCCTGCGCGGCGGCCCTGGCCCTGGCGGATGCGGGCCGGCGGGTGCTGCTGGTCAGCACCGATCCGGCCTCCAACCTGGACGAGATGCTGGCGCAGCCGCTGGGCCCGCAACCGCGCGCCATCCCCGGCGCCCCCGGGCTCTGGGCGCTGAACATCGACCCTGAAACCGCCGCCGAGGCCTACCGCCAGCGCGTGCTCGCGCAGTGGGACCCGCAAGGCCCAGCGGCCGAGCGCGAACGCCAGCGCGAGCAGGTGCGCGAACAGCTTTCGGGCGCCTGCACCACCGAGATCGCCGCCTTCGACGAGTTCGTCGGCCTGCTGGCGGGC
>JBDHSJ010000393.1:0-3188 GCA_039808065.1 Burkholderiaceae bacterium
TGGGGTGTTTGAAGCAGTTGCTGGGATAGGCCAGATCCCCTGAGCCTCTCGAGCACGCAATCGACCGCAGACCCGCTGGCGCAAGACCACCCCAACAGCGGGTGTCCCGTCCCCGCATGCCACACTGACCCATGGCCAGCGCCCTGCCGCTCACCCGCCGCCACAGCCTGGCAATCACGGCGGGTGCGGCCCTGCCGGCCTGGGGGCAGGGTTCGACGCTGCCCCCGGTGCTGCGCTGCTACCCGGCCGGCCCGATCTACGACTACCGCTGGCGGCTGCTGAACCTGGCCCTGGCGCGCGGCGGCCAGGGGCTGCCTCCGGGGTTGGAGATGGTGGACGGCGGGGCCTACAGCCAGGCGCGCGCGCTGCGGGAACTGGAACAGGGCCAGCTGGATGTGCTGGCCTTTGGCACCAATGCGGAACGCGAGCAGCGGCTGCGGCCGGTGCGCATCGACCTCCTGCGCGGCCTGGTGGGCATGCGCCTGCTGCTGATCCGGCGCCAGAACCAGGCCCGCTTCGCCCGCATGGACCCCGACGCCATGCGGCGGGAACTGCGCCTGGGGCTGAACACGGATTGGGCGGATCTGCCCATCCTGCGCGCCAATGGCTTCCAAGTCGTCACGGCCAGGGGCTACGACAACCTGTTTGCCATGCTGGCCGCGGGCCGCTTCGATGCCTTCCCGCGCGGGCTGAACGAGGCTGAAGTAGAGCTGGAGCGGTTCGGCGCACGCTTTCCCGATCTGGTGATCGAACCCACCAAGGCGCTGTACTTTTCCTTCCCGATCTTCTTCTGGGTGCACCCGCGGCGGGTGGAGCTGGCCGAACGCATCGAGGCGGGGCTGCAGGCGGCGCTGGCCGACGGCAGCTTCAAGGCCCTGTTCGACAGCCACCACGAACGCGAGATCCGCTTCATGGCCCAGCATCCGCGCGAAGTGGTGCTGCTGCGCAGCGATGCGCTGCCGCCCGGCTATGTAGAGCCTGACACCAGCTGGTGGTGGCCGCGCCGCCTGCCGACGTCGCGCTGAGCCGTGCCCTCGCGGTCCGGTTCGGGCGGCCGGGCAACGTCCTGGGTCACCTGCCCTGAGGCGGGCGCCTTGGCCACCCAATCCGGGGAGCACCCCGTCTGACCGAGCCATGCCGGCATCGATGATGTCGCCCGGCCGCCCGGGACCCGATGAGCCGGGCCGTATCCGTTTGAGGGAGAGGACTCGCCGCTCGCGCGCAGTCACCAACAAAAGAAGAGTCACCATGTTCAAGAAACTGCTTTCGAAATTCAGCGGGGCACCCGCAGCCGCCCCCACGCCCGAGCGCCATCGCGCCCCTCGGGACCCGGCTTCCGAGGCGCTGCTGCGCGCGGTGGAGGCCCAGCGCAAGTCCGACCCTTACATCGGCGCCAAGATCGGTGGCAAGGAGGTGCTGCACCGCCTGATGTCGGCCTTCAAGAACGAGCGTGGCGTGCATGTCGAATCCGTGCTCAGCGCGTTGGGCGCGCTGGCTGGCTATGCCTGCCAGGCCGATCTGCGCGCCCGCGCGTTGGCAGCCGGCCAGCTCGAGAAGGCCGTCTTCATGGTGGTCGAAACAGCCAAGGGCCAGCGGTACTTCTTTGGCGATGCGCTGAATCGGCTGCTGGTGGAGGAGCCGATCTCGGTCTGGGGCCTGGCAGCGGGTGCGGCCCAGCAACTGGGCTGCTCACCGCTGCCCGATGTGCAGGAGATGTTCGCGCATGTGGCCAAGACGGTCGGCGAGGCCGATTTCGGCGTGCCACGCATCCCGGAAGACCATCGCCCGAGCGATCTGCCAGCGGGCTACCTGAAGGCCCTGTGGCCCGCGCTGCTGCCGGTGCTGAAGGAGTTCTGCAAGAGCCCGGCGGAGTGGCCGCTGCTGTACGCCAGCGCCATCCAGAACCTGATGGAAATGGCCAAGGACGTGCTAGGGCCGGAGCTGGCGCTGCGCATCGTGATGGAGAGTGCGATTCCGATGTCGAAGGTCGACCTGCAGGCACTCTGAGAGCGCTCGCTCTGCCGCGAGCAGGGGCGCGGAACGGTGCGAAGTCGCCAGTCCCACCGGGCGGGTCCGACACTGCAGCAGTCCGTTCGGCTTCGTCCCGAGTCCCCTGGCACCCGCTCTGAGTTGCCAGGTCCCCCATTCAGCCGTCCATGAACCTCCTCGCCCTCGCCGGCAGCCTGCGCGCCCATTCGATCAATGCCGCCTTCTGCCGCGCCGCAGCCCAGCTGGCCCCGGTCGGGCTGGAAGTGACCGTGTACCCGGGCCTGGGGCGCTTGCCGCTGTTCAATCCGGATCTGGAAGCCGCGCCCCCGGTCGCAGTGATCGAGCTTCGATCGGCGGTGGGAGCGGCGGATGCCCTGCTGATTGCCAGCCCCGAGTACGCCCATGGGGTCTCGGGGGTGATGAAGAACGCCCTGGACTGGTTAGTGAGCTTCGAGGGCTTTGTGGGCAAACCAGTGGCCGTGGTCAACACCTCACCACGCGCACATCACGCCTACGACGCGCTGCTGGAAACGCTGCGCACCATGTCGGCGAGGCCCATCCCCGAGGCCTGTGGCGCCCTGCAGCTGCTCGGCGCCTGCAGCACGGAAGCGCAGATGCTGGCTTCCGCAACGGTCACGGCCTGCATTCGCGCGGTGCTCGGGGGCATCACCAGCTTCATGGCCGAGGGCCCTTCGGGCGGGCCGCGCTTCACGGTCTAGCGGGCGCGGCGCCCGCCGCACCTCACACCCGCCAGAAGCCGTCGCCCAGACGCGAGCGCAGCATCAACAGCCGCTCGCGCTCGGTGGGCATCAGCTGCGCTTCGTAGACGATCTGAAGCTGCTCGCGGATGTCGGTGCGTGCCAGCAAGGCGTTGAGCTGCACCAGCGCACGCCGTCCGCCGTCGTTGCGAGAGCAGGCGATGTGGCGGCCCACCAGCTCCGGCTGGCCTTGCACAGGTAACCAGCGCAGGCTGCCGGCCAGATCCGGCTGGCTGCGCTCGAACTGGCGCAATTCAGCCGGGTCGGCAAACGCGACCGACACACCGTGCTGGCGGGCCAGCATGGCCAGGGCGATGCGGCTGGCGCCGTCGGCCTGCAGGCGCCGCAGCCGCTCGGCGGGCTGCTGCTGCAGCACCGGGTCGATGCCGGGGCCATGCGCCCGGTCGGCCTGGAAGGCTGCCAGGCCCTCGGCGCTGCGCA
>JBDHSJ010000394.1:0-3173 GCA_039808065.1 Burkholderiaceae bacterium
GTATTCGCAGAGGCTGGTGACCTCCTGGAACTTGAGCGTGTAGGCGCACTCCTCGCCAGCCGGCTCCGCATCGGAGATCGGGTTCAGCAGTTCATCAATGTTCAGCACGTTGGGGAATCCTTGGCAGGGGCCTGTGCCGGTGCGGCGGGAGGCCGGGTCTCATCGTCATCGGGCGGGCCAAACCAGACCCAGCCGCCGGCCGTCCAGCGGCCATCGAACAGGGCCGCGAAGTCCGCACCGCGAAGCGGGCTGGCACGGCTGGCAAAGAACACATCAAAACCATCAGCCTGGGTGATCAGCGCACCCGCGGCCTGGAAGCTCGGCGGCAGGTGCGAACAGGTGGCGCAATGCGCCCCCTGCATGCGCGCTTCCGGCCCTTGGAAGGCCAGGCGCTGCATGGACTCCGGCAGACCGGGCAAGGTGATGTCTTCGGCGCTACGGAACGGTTGCGCGCCGCGCAACCAGTCATTCCAACCGGTGGCCGGCGGCAGCTCGGCCATGCGCGCCTGCAAGGCATCAGGGCCCAGCAGCTCCTGCTGCGCCTCGATGCCGATACGGCACAGCGCCACCGCCATCGCCAGGCTGGGCCAGAGCAGACCGGTGTAGGGGTCGCCCGGTTCTTGCTCCAGCCCGATGCACAGCGGAAAGAAGCGCCCCACACGATCGCTGCTGGGCACCAAGGCGCCCAAGAATCCACTTGGGCACAGGGCACCAGGCTTGATGTGCAACAGCACCGGCACGGAATGGCGCTCCAGGCTTTCGCGCGTGGCACCGCCTTGCTGTGCGGACTGCAAGGCGGCCTGCAGCCAGTCGTCCAGGGCCTGGCAGAGTGGACGCGAAAAGCCGCGGCTGACGAAGTCCCCCACCGCAGGAACCTTGCCGTGGAAGCCGAGCTGGGCCATGCAGGGTTACTCCTGCGGGCAGCCGAAGCTGTCCAGCTCGCGCAAGCGGAAGGGGTTGAAGGCCGCGCTGCCCACGCGCAGCTCGATGGTGGCCTTCTGCCCATTGCCAGCGGTGTAGCCCAGGCGCAGGCGGTCGCCGGCGCTGGCCGCATCGAGCTGCCCCTTGTCGACCAGGCGGAACAGCGCCCAGGCGCCCTCCACCTGCACGACCGGTGCGCCGCCAATCGTCAGCTTGGCGCCAGGTCGTGCGGGCCAGTTCAGGCGCGCACTGCCACCGGCCTTGAGCTTGTGGCTGGTGCCGTCGTAGTCCAGCTGCAGCTCGCCGTCGCTGCTGGCCACGCTGAGGTCCACCACCACCTGGGCATTGGCGCCACCGCCCAGGAAGGCCGTGCGAATGGCATCGGCGTTCTGGAACTGGCGCAGGGTGGCGGCGGAGACGGGCGGTGAGCCCTCCCCCGTGGCCTTGAGGCGCCAGACCGCACCGGACTTGTCGACAAAGTTCGCCAGCGTGCCGGTGAAGAAGGCATCCAGCTCACCACCAGCCTTGAAGACGTTGACGAAGTCCTGCACGCCCACATCGTTGGGGCTGTTGCGGTTGAAGGGGTACTTGCCGGGGATGGCGCGCTTGCACATCGCCGCCGCGCCGCCCACGCCGGCCTTGATCTCCTGCTTGATGCCGCCGCCAGCCTCGCCCTCAGCCACCGCCACCAGGCCCTTGATGACGCCCGACACCGGCATGGCAAAGCGGTCGGCCTGCGCCTTGGCGTTCAGCAGGCGGGCCGGCATCTCTTTGACGCCCTGGCCGCTGCTGAGCTTTTGCTGCAGCGCCACCAGCTCGGCCGCCACATCGTTGATGAGGGCGATGGCCGCATCGATCTCGCCGGTCTTGCCATCGCCCAGCAAGCGACGCAGGTCGGCAAAGCGGTCTTCCAGCTGCTGTTCAAGTTGGCGTGCCACGTCCTTGGGCAGCACCGTGCCCACCACCTGCCCTGCCTGCGCGCCGAACAGGCCCGAAGTGGCGGAGGTGGCCTTTTCGGCCAGCTTGCGCTTGGCTTCATCTTCGGCCGCCTTGCCGGCCACATCGCCGGTGCCGGTGGGGTTGGCCAGACGGGTCTGCTCGACGGCGGCCTGGATCAGACGCTTGAGCGCGGAGTCGGAGGTGGAGAGCACCTGCGAGGCATTGAGCGCACCGCGCAGACCGTCGAGCCGACGCAGCCGGATGTCGGCCAGCACGCCGCGCCAGGTCTGCTCATAGTCGGCAAAGTAGCGCCGCTGCACCTCGGCGGCCACCTGCGCGGGGTCACGCGAGCCCACGCCGGAGGCCTGCGAGCCCATCACCCAGGCTTCTTCTTCGCCCATCAGCTTGGCCACCTCGGCGATGCGCGGCTTGACGGCGCGGCGATAGCCTTCGGCGGTGAAGACGGCCGGGATCGGCTCGGTCAGCGCTGCGCCCGAGGCGCGCTCCAACACGCCCACGCCGCTGGCCCCCAGCACTTCGGACAGGCGCAAACCCTCGCCCGCGCCGGACAGGCGCAGCATGGCGTAGGCCCTGTCCACCAGCGAGGAGCCCGCCACCCGCGTACGGGCATTGGTGACCAGCTGGGCATTGCGCGTGTGCACGGCATCGGCCTGCAGTTCGCCCGCCGCGGCCAGAGCCTGCAGGTGCGGCAGCGCGCGCGCCACCAGCGCGGGGTCGAAGGCCCCTCGCCACAGGTCTCCCACCGCGCCGACGAACCATTCCCTGTTCATGCGCTTGGCATCGAACAGCATCAAATAGGTCTTGAGCGCGGCATAAACGGCGTCGGGCGTGGCCTGCGGCGCTGCCATCACGGTTTCCAGCTGCAGCGCGATGCGCGGAATCAGGCCGCGCTGCAGGGCCGCGCGGTAGCGTTCCTGCACCTGCTCGTCGACCGCGCGGCCTTGGTACAGGCCCCAGCGCATGCCGCCACGCGGTTGGTCGACCGGGTCGTGCACGGCCGGTGGCACGGTGCGCATGTCGTCGAGCGCCTGCACCAGGCTGGCCAGATCGCCAGCCGCGGGCGCGCCCACTGAAGCCAGGCTCTGGCGCGCGGTGTTGGCGGCCGCGGCAGCCTGTTGCAGGCCGGCGCGGTTGTTGAAGAAGCTCACCGTCCAGGCCGTGATCAGGCCCAAGCCGATCAGCAAGCTCAGGCCAATGACGGCCCAGCTCAGACGCTTGAGCTGCTGCTCCCGGCGCTCGCTGTGGCCGGCCAGGCCGGCCTCGCCGAACACCACTTCGGTGAGCAGGCGCTG
>JBDHSJ010000395.1:0-3171 GCA_039808065.1 Burkholderiaceae bacterium
GGCCATCTCGGCCAGGGTGTCGGGGCCCAGCTCCAGCAGCTCGGCCAAGGGCAGGGCGCTGGGGGCGGCCAGGCCCAGGGCGGCGCAGGCGGCGCGATCGGCGGCGGCCAGCAGGCCGTCATCGTCCAGCGCCAGCCGGCCCTCGGCCACCGAGCCTAGGCCCTCGGCTTGTTCGTGCACGGCCAGCAGCCAGGGGGCCGCGCAGCGGGTGGCGAATAGGCGCTGCTCGACCATGCGGGCGGCGGCGCGCGCCAGGCCCAGGGTGTGCGGGTGCCAGCGGCGGCGCTCGCCGGAGATGTCCAGCACGCCCAGCAGGCGGCCGTCGGGGGCATGGATGGGCGCGGCGGCGCAGCTCAGGAAGCCGTTGCGTGGCAGGTAATGCTCGCCACCCCGCACCAGCACGGCTTGGTCCTCGGCCAGCGCGGTGCCGATGGCATTGGTGCCGCGCCATTGCTCGTGCCAGCTGGCGCCCGGGCGCAGCGCCACGCGGGCGGCGCGGTCGGCAAAGCCGTCGTCGCCCAGGGCTTCGAGCAGGGTGCCCTGGGCATCGGCCAGGATCACCAGGCTGCTGCTGCCCTGCACCTGCTGCTGCACGAACTCCAGCACCGGCCGCGCCTGGGCCAGCAGGTCGCCGCTGGCGGCGCGGGCGCGCGCCAGCTGGGCGGCGCTGGCATGCGGGGCACTGGCGGGCGCGGCACCCAGGGGTTCCAGGCCGAAGGCGCGGCTGCGCCGCCAGCTTTGCGCCAGCAGCGGGTGCAGCAGGCCCTCGCCGAGTTGGCCCTGCTGTTCCAGCTGGCGGCGGGCCAGGGCCAGGTGCTGGGCGGGCGGTCCGGGGTCGATGACGGCCATGGGTTCTCCGAGCGTTGGGGGCAGGCTAAGGCGCTGGGGCAGCTCCGGCCAGGGTTTGAGCCGCTGGGTCCGGGGCACTGTCCCAGATTGGGACGCTGTGCCAGCGCCTGGAACAGCGCGCCCGATTGCAGCGCCGCCGGCTGACGCGCGGCTTGCGTCTTTGCGCTCGAAACCCGCGCCCGCTGCCCTGGCACGGCCCCTGCAAAGGCAGCCCCAACCGGGCGGGCAGATCGCGGCCGCCGTCCGGACCTTCCAACCCGTTCTGCCGCCCCAGGAGACCCGCCATGCTGTATGCCCAACCCGGTGCCGCCGGTGCCCCGCACGCCTTTGCCCCGCGCTACGACAACTTCATTGACGGCCGCTGGCAGCCCGCGGCCGATGGCCGCACGCTGGAGGTCATCACGCCCATCAGCGGCAAGGTCTACACCCAGGTGGCGCGCTCGGGCGAGATCGACATCGAACGCGCGCTCGACGCCGCGCACCGCGCCGCGCCGGCCTGGGGCGCCACGCCACCGGCCCAGCGCGCTCAAGTGCTGCTGCAGATCGCCGACCGCATCGAGGCCAATCTGGGACGCCTGGCCTATGCCGAGACGGTGGACAACGGCAAGCCCATCCGTGAAACCCTGAACGCCGACCTGCCCCTCGCGGCCGACCACTTCCGCTACTTCGCGGGCTGCCTGCGCGCGCAGGAAGGCGCGCTGAGCGAGATCGACAAGGACACCATCGCCTACCACTTCCACGAGCCGCTCGGTGTGGTGGGCCAGATCATTCCCTGGAACTTCCCCATCTTGATGGCTGCCTGGAAGCTGGCGCCCGCCCTGGCGGCCGGCAACTGCGTGGTGCTCAAGCCCGCCGAGAGCACGCCGGTCAGCATCCTGCTGTTGACGGAGCTGATCGCCGACCTGCTGCCCCCGGGCGTGCTGAACGTGGTGAACGGCCTGGGCCGCGAGGCTGGCCAGGCCCTGGCCGCCAGTCGCCGCATTGCCAAGCTGGCCTTCACGGGCAGCACGGCCACCGGCCGCCACATCGCCCAGGCCGCCGCCGCCAATCTGATTCCGGTGACGCTGGAGCTGGGCGGCAAGAGCCCCAACATCTTCTTTGACGACATCGCCGCCCAGGACGATGCGCTGTTCGACAAGGCCATCGAAGGCCTGGTGCTGTTCGCCTTCAACCAGGGCGAGGTCTGCACCTGCCCGAGCCGGGCGCTGATCCAGGCCTCGATGTATGACCGTTTCATGGAGCGTGCGCTCAAGCGCGTGGCCGCCATCAAGCAGGGCAACCCGCTGGACACCGAAACCATGATGGGCGCCCAGGCCTCGGCCCTGCAGCTGGACAAGATCCTCAGCTACCTCGAAGTGGGCAAGCAGGAGGGCGCCCAGGTGCTGGCCGGCGGCGCGCGCGCCCAGCTGGCGGGCGAGCTGGCCGAGGGCTATTACGTGCAGCCCACGCTCTTCCTGGGCCACAACCAGATGCGCGTGTTCCGCGAGGAAATCTTCGGCCCGGTGCTGGCCGTCACCACCTTCAAGGACGAGGCCGAGGCCCTGCGCATTGCCAACGACACGCCCTACGGCCTGGGTGCGGGCGTGTGGACGCGGGACGGCAGCCGCGCCTACCGGATGGGCCGCGCCATCCAGGCCGGCCGGGTGTGGACCAATTGCTACCACGCCTACCCGGCGCACGCGGCCTTCGGCGGCTACAAGGAATCGGGCATCGGCCGTGAGACGCACAAGGCCATGCTGGAGCATTACCAGCAGACCAAGAACCTGCTGGTGAGCTACAGCGACAACGCGCTTGGCTTCTTCTGAGCGGGGGTCTTGACTTGAAGTGCAGTTGAACTTGCAGGCTGGTGGCCCTTTCACTCCGGAACCGGATTGCCATGAGCCACCCGCCTGCCCTTCAAGCCATCGACCATGTCCACGTCCATGTGCGCGACCGCACCGCCGCCGAAGCCTGGTACGCCCAGGCCCTGGGCCTGCGGCGCCTGCCCGAGCTGGCCCACTGGGCGGCCGATGGCGGGCCGCTGACGCTCAGCGACCCGGCCGGCGTGCTGCACCTGGCGCTGTTCGAGCGCCCGGTGCAGCCGCACCACGCCACGCTGGCGCTGCGCGTGGATGCGGCCGGCTTCCAGGCGTGGCGCACCCATCTGGCCGCGGTGCTGGGGCAGGCGCCCCAGGTGGTGGACCACCGTGAGTCGGTCTCCCTCTACTTCAGCGACCCAGACGGCAACCCCTTCGAGATCACCACCTATGAAGTGGCGTGAGGGCGGCTTGCGCCCCCGTGCAAGGCACCGGGCGCCACGCGGCCGGACGAGGAACGCCACCC
>JBDHSJ010000396.1:0-3166 GCA_039808065.1 Burkholderiaceae bacterium
GGCGCCGCGGCGGTGCGCGGCACGCTGACCTCGAAGGCGTCCAGCGCCGGCGCGGCCGGCTCTGGCAAGGCCACCGGCAGGGGCTCAGGGGCCGCTGCGGCCGGCGGGGCCGCCGGTGCGGCGGGCGGCAGCACCAGTTCCAGCTCCGGCACCGCCACACGCCGCTCTTCCCAGGGCAGTTGGAAGCCCGGCAGCCCCGGCCCCAGACCGCCCAGGCTCAGGCTGGCCAGCAGCAGGTGCAACACCAGCGAAACCAGCAGCGCCAGGCTCAGGCGCCGCTGCTCCGCCCGCTGCCAGCCACCGCCGTCCGGGGCCGCGGCCAATGGCAGCGGACCAACGGGGCTCAGGCTGGGCGGGAACGGCATGGCGCGGGAGGTAGGGGCGAGGGCGGCGACACTGCCGAGGCCCGCATCATGCCCAAGCTGACCCTCGTCACCCCCGCACCGGCCGATGTGCACAACGGCAATGCCCAGACGGCCCGGCGCTATGCGCGCCTGCTGGCGCCGGAGCACCGCGTGGACCTGCGCACGCAATGGCGCCCGGGCGACCCGGCCGGCGCGCTGCTGATCGCCCTGCACGCGCGCCGTTCGGCCGCCAGCATCGCCGCCTGGCCGGCGCAGCGCCCGCTGCTGCTGGTGCTGACCGGCACCGACCTCTACCGCGACCTCGCTGCCGGCGATGCCGACACCCTGGCCAGCCTGGCGCGCGCCGACGCCCTGGTGCTGCTGAACCGGCTGGCGCCGCAGGCCCTGCCGCCGGCGTGGCGGGCCAAGGCGCGGGTGATCCTGCAAAGCTGCCCTGCCCGCGCCGGCGGGCCCAGGCCGCATCGGCATCTGCGTGCGCTGGTGGTCGGCCACCTGCGCGCCGAAAAAGACCCGGCCACCCTGTTCGAGGCCGTGCGCCACCTGGACCCGCAGGCCGGCATCCACATCGACCACCTGGGCGCCGCGCTGGATCCGGCCCTGGGCCGCGCCGCCCTGGCACTGATGCGCGAAGCCCCGCATTACCGCTGGCTGGGCGCGCGCCCGCATGGCGAGGCGCGTGCACGCATCGCGCGCGCCAACCTGCTCGTGCACCCCAGCCGCATGGAGGGCGGCGCCCATGTGCTGATCGAGGCCCTGCGCTCGGGCACGCCGGTGCTGGCCTCGCGGGTGGACGGCAATCTGGGCCTGCTGGGCAGTGACTGGCCGCTGCTCTTCGCGCCCGGCGATGCCGCCGCGCTGGCCACGCAGCTGCAGCAGCTGCGCCAGCACCCGCAGATCCTGGAGCACCTGGCCCCGCAGGTGCAGGCGCGCGCCGCCGACTTCGAGCCCGCGCACGAACGCGCCGCCCTGCAGGCCCTGGTGGTGCAGCTGCTGGCGGGTGCGGCACGCGGACCGGCTTCCTAAACTGCGCCCCTGTTCAAGGAGAGCCCGTGACCGAACCCCGCCTCACCTCCCTCAGCCACGGTGGTGGCTGTGGCTGCAAGATCGCCCCCGGCCTGCTGAGAGAGATCCTGAAGGGCAGCTCCGCGCTGCCCGTACCGCCGGAGCTGCTGGTCGGCATCGAGACCGCCGACGATGCCGCTGTCTACCGGCTGAACGACGAGCAGGCCCTGATCGCGACGACGGACTTCTTCATGCCCATCGTCGACGACCCCTTCGATTTCGGCCGCATCGCCGCCACGAATGCCATCAGCGATGTGTACGCCATGGGCGGCCGGCCCATCCTGGCGCTGGCCATCGTCGGCATGCCGATCGCCCAGCTCTCCACGCAGACGATCGGGCGCATCCTCGAGGGTGGCGCCTCGGTCTGCCGCGCCGCCGACATCCCGATCGCGGGCGGCCACACCATCGATTCGGTCGAGCCCATCTACGGGCTGGTGGCGCTGGGCCTGGTGCACCCGGGTCGCGTCAAGCGCAATGCCGACGCGCAGCCGGGCGACCTGCTGGTGCTGGGCAAGCCGCTGGGCGTGGGCGTGTACTCGGCCGCGCTGAAGAAGGACCAGCTGGACGCCGCCGGCTACGCCGAGATGATCGGCGCGACGACGAAGCTCAATACGCCGGGGCCGGAACTCGCGGCCATCGACGGCGTGCACGCGCTCACCGACGTGACAGGCTTCGGCCTGGCCGGCCACGCGCTGGAACTGGCGCGCGGCGCCGCCCTGGGCGTGGAGATCGACTGGCCCGCCGTGCCCCTGCTGCCGGGTGTGCGCGAGCTGGCCGCGCGCGGCTTCGTCACCGGCGCCAGCGGGCGCAACTGGGCCGCCTATGGCGCCGAGGTCGCGCTGCCGGCCGGCTTCGACCCCGTGGACCGCGCGCTGCTGAGCGACCCGCAGACCAGCGGCGGCCTGCTGGTGAGCTGCAGCGCTGCGGCCCTGCCCGCAGTGCAAGCCTGCTTTGCCGCCCAGGGCTTCGCGCAGGCCGCGGTGATCGGGCGCATCATCGAGGGCCGTGGCCTGACGCTGCGTGCCTGAACGACTGCGGGCGCCGCGCCCCTGGAGAACGCCATGCTGAAGTGGCTGATCGTGATCCTGCTGTTCGGTGGCGGTTTCTGGCTGTGGCGCCGGGCCCGGCGCGCCACTGCACCGGCCCCGCGCGCCGACCGCCTGCGCGGCCGCCCCCCCAGCCGGCGCGATGACACCGACAGCGTGCCGTCCTATTCCGCGGCGAGCAGCGGCAGCGCCTTCGCCTTTGGCCGCGATGCTGGCGACAGCCGACCCCGCTGTGGCGACAGCGGCTCGGACGGCGGTTCGGACAACAGCTCGGACGGCGGCGGCAGCTGCGACAGCGGCGGTGGCAGCGACAGCGCCAGTAGCAGCAGCGACTGAGCCTCAGCCCAAACCGAGCAGGCGCCGCCACAGCGGCCGTGCCGGGGGCGCCTGCTGCGCCCAGCGCCGGTTCGGATCCAACCGCAGCGCCAATGCCCCATGCCCGCCCAACCAAGCCGCCTGGGCCGGGTTCAGGCCATCGGCCTCGGAGTGCAGATCGGGCCGGGCACCGAATTCGAGCAACAGGTCGGCCGCCGCCAGCTGCCCCTTCAGGATGGCCGCCACCAGGGCCGTGGCCAGGTACTCCGGGTGCGCAAAGTTCGGGTCCACGCCACGCTCCAGGTGGTAGCGCAGCAGCTCCAGATCGCCTTCTTCGGCGGCGCCGAACATCTCTTTCCAGTTGCCGCCGTCGGGCAT
>JBDHSJ010000397.1:0-3160 GCA_039808065.1 Burkholderiaceae bacterium
TGCACATGGGCCTGTCCGGCCCCCGGGCCGGTGAACCAGAGCGCGTGGCGCAGCAGCGGCAACTCGGCTCGCAAGGCAAAGCAGCGCCCCACGAACTCGATGAGCGAAGCGTCGGCCGACGCCCAGTCCAGCCAGGTCGTCGGGTTGTCCTGGCAGTAGGCGTTGTTGTTGCCGCCCTGGCTGTTGCCCAGCTCATCGCCGGCATTGAGCATGGGCGTGCCCTGAGAGAAGGCCAGCGTGGCCAGCATGGCGCGCTGCAGGCGACGGCGCTTCTCGGCAATCGCCGGGTCCTCGCTCGGGCCCTCGGCGCCCAGGTTGGCGCACAGCTCGTTGTCGCGCCCATCGCGGTTGTCCTCGCCATTGGCGTGGTTGTGCTTGCGGCTGTAGCTCAGCAGATCCAGCAGGGTGAAGCCGTCGTGGCAGCTCACGAAGTTGACGCTGGCGCTGGGCCGCCGGCCGCCATGGTGGAACACATCGCTGGAGGCGGCGAGGCGGCGCGCGAACTCGCCGCGGCTCACGCCCGTGTTGAGCCAGTAGCCGCGCACGGCGTCGCGGTACTTGTCGTTCCACTCCAAGAAGCGGCCCGGAAAGTGCCCCACCTGGTAGCCATTCGGCCCCGCGTCCCAGGGCTCGGCAATCAGATGCACCGCGCCCAGCACCGGGTCCTGGCGCAGCGCGGTGAAGAAGGCGGCCTGCGGGTCGTAGCTCCCCAGCTGCGTGCGGCCCAGCACCGGAGCCAGGTCGAAGCGGAAGCCATCGACGCCGTATTCCTGCACCCAGCAGCGCAGCGAATCCAGCACCAGCTGGGCCACGCGCGGGTGGGCGCAGTTCAGGGTGTTGCCGCAGCCGGTCCAGTTTTCATTGCGGCTGGGGTCGTCGGCCTGCAGGTGGTAGTAGCTGCGGTTGTCCAGGCCGCGGAAATGCAGCGTGGGGCCGAACTCGTTGCCCTCGGGCGTGTGGTTGTAGACCACATCCAGCAGCACCTGGATGCCAGCCGCGTGCAGGGCCTGCACCATGGCGCGGAACTCGGCCCGGATCTCGGTCGGGTCCTTGGCGTGCGCCCAGCGCGGGTCGGGGCAGAAAAAGCCCAGCGAGTTGTAGCCCCAGTAATTGGGCAGGCCCTTGTCGGCCAGGTGCGGCTCGTCGATGGCGTAGTGGATGGGCAGCAGTTCGACGGCGTTCACGCCCAGGCGCTTGAGGTGCGCAATGGCGGCCGGGTGCCCCAGGCCCGCGTAGGTGCCGCGCAGGGCCTCGGGCACCGCTGGCAGCTGGCGCGTGAAGCCTTTGACGTGCACCTCGTAGATCACCAGATCGGCCGTGGCGTGATGCGGGGCATGGGCACGCGCAGCCGGCCCAGGGAGCTCGGCGGCCACGCGGGCTTTCAGGGCCTGCACGGCGTTGTCGCGGGCATCGAAGCTGCGCGGGCCTTCGGGGTCACCCAGCACATAGCCGTGGTGCTCGGCACGCCAGCCAAAGCGCCCCACGATCTCGCGCGCCTGCGGGTCGAGCAGCAGCTTGTGGGGGTTGAAAAGGTGGCCGCGCTCGGGTGCGTAGGGCCCATGGGCACGCAGGCCGTAGACCAGGCCCGCCTGGGCGCCGGGCAGGAAGCCGTGCCAGATGCCGTCCTCGGGCCCATGCAGCGGGTAGCGGCGCAGTTCGCGCTGTCCTTCGGCATCGAACAGGCAGACCTCGACGGCAGTGGCGTGCTCGGAGAAGACCGCGAAGTTCACGCCGCCATCGCGCAGTGCGCTGCCCAGGGGAGCCACGCGGCCGGGTTGGAGTTGGTCGGGCAGGCGCATCAGCAGGGACTCAGAAAGACGGTGGCCAGCGGCGGCAGGTTCAGCGCCAGGCTGTGGCTGCGGCCGTGGGCGGGGATGGGCTCGACCGTCAGCGGGCCGCCACCGTTGCCGACATTGGAGCCGCCGTAATGTTCGCTGTCGGTGTTGAGCCGCTCGCGCCAAGCGGCACCCGGGCAGCCGAGGCGATAGTCCGCTCGCGGCACGGGCGTGAGGTTGCACACCACCATCACCATATGGCCCTGGCCATCGTGGCGCAGCCAGGCCAGCACGGAGTTCTCGGCGTCATCGCTGACCAGCCATTCGAAGCCGGCGGCCTCGCAGTCCAGCCGGTGCAAGGCGGGCTCGGCGCGGTAGAGCGCGTTCAAGTCCTGCACCAGGCGACGCACACCGGCATGCGGGGCTTCTTCGGCCTGCGCCCAGGGCAGGCCAGTGTCTTGGTTCCATTCGCCGCGCTGACCCCATTCCTGGCCCATGAAGAGCAGCTTCTTGCCGGGGTGGCCCCACATGAAGCCGTAATAGGCGCGCAGGTTGGCGAACTGTTGCCAGGCATCGCCGGGCATCTTGTCCAGCAGCGAGCCCTTGCCGTGCACCACCTCGTCGTGGCTGAGCGGCAGCATGAAGTTCTCGCTGAAGGCGTAGACCAGGCCAAAGGTCAGGCCGCTGTGATGCCAGCGCCGGTGCACCGGGTCCTGGTGCATGGTGCGCAGGGTGTCGTTCATCCAGCCCATGTTCCACTTGAAGTGGAAGCCCAGGCCACCAGCATCGGTGGGCGCACTGACACCGGGGAAGGCCGTGGATTCCTCGGCTACGGTGATGCCGCCGGCGGCGCTGACCTGCTCGTTGACGTGTTTGAGCAGGCTGATGGCTTCGAGGTTCTCGCGCCCGCCCTGGTGGTTGGGCACCCACTCGCCGTAGGGGCGCGAATAGTCGCGGTAGAGCATCGAGGCCACGGCGTCCACGCGCAGGCCGTCCACGCCAAAGCGTTCCACCCAGAAGAGCGCGCTGCTGGTCAGGAAGCTGCGCACCTCGGCGCGGCCGAAGTTGTAGATCAACGTGTTCCAGTCGCGGTGGAAGCCTTCCTTCGGGTCGGCGTACTCGTAGAGCGCGGTGCCGTCGAAGCGCGCCAGGCCGTGGGCGTCCATGGGGAAATGGGCCGGCACCCAATCCAGCAGCAGGCCTAAGCCGGCGGCGTGGCAGGCCTGCACAAAGCGGGCAAACCCCTCGGGCGGGCCGAAGCGTGCCGTGGGGGCAAAGAGCCCGAGGGTCTGGTAGCCCCAGGAGCCATCGAAGGGGTGCTCGCTGATGGGCAGCAGTTCCAGATGGGTGAAGCCCAGGCCCTGCACATAGGGAATCAGCTCGGC
>JBDHSJ010000398.1:0-3144 GCA_039808065.1 Burkholderiaceae bacterium
TTGACCATCTGCTGCTCGATCTGGTTGATCTTGTCGCGCACCGCCTCGACGTCGTCGCGATTGGCTTCGCCCAGCGGTCTTTCAGCGTCGCTGATGACCGAGTTGTTCTGCGCGCCGGCAGCAGCCAGCTGTTCGGGCGTCAGGCCCTCCCGGCGCAGGCGGCGCAGCATGTCGAACTCGCGCTTGCGCACGAAGTCATTGCGGCGCTTGCGCTCGATCATGGCCTTCAGTTCGGCCTTGGCGAGTTCGCTCTCAGGATCGTCTTGACGCGAGTTGATCTCCTTCCAATCCGTGGTCGGATTGGCGACAAAGCGCGCCACCTTGCGCAGGAAGCTTTCCGATTGCTTGGGATCGTCGGCCATGCGCGCCTTGTCGGATCCGGGACCTCAGTCCCCGAACATCTTCTGTTTCATCTCGCGGCGCTGTTGCGCTTCCAGCGAGAGCGTCGCAGTCGGGCGGGCGATCAAGCGGCCCAGGCCGATGGGTTCACCCGTCTCGTCGCAGTAGCCGTACTCGCCACTGTCCAGGCGAGCGATCGACTGCATGATCTTCTTCAGCAGCTTGCGCTCGCGGTCACGCGTGCGCAGCTCCAGCGCATGCTCTTCCTCGATGGTGGCGCGGTCGGCGGGGTCGGGCACGATGGTGGTGTCCTCTCGCAGATGCTCGGTGGTCTCACCGGCGTTGGAGAGGATGCTGTCACGCAAGGCCTGCAGCTTGCTGCGGAAAAACGCCAACTGCTGGTCGTTCATGTACTCGCTGTCAGGCATGGCGAGCACTTCGGCATCGGTCAGCTCGTGACCGGGCTTGTTGCGCCAAGCCTCATTGCCGCCCGCCTTGGCCGCCGGCTTGGCCGGGGCCTTGGCGGCTGGGCTCGCTGCGGGTTTGGGGGTCAGGGTCTTGCTCACCTATTTACTCCTCACAGGGCCAGTGCCCTGCTGATTTATACGGCCCAAAGTGACGATCCTGGAACCGCTCGGGGCGTTTTGGGCGCGGGATTGTAGTCAGCGCCTCGCCCCAGACTTACCCTCAAACCAGGCAGCCTTCCAGGCCCTGTTCCAGCACCTCGCGGGGCAGATCGATGCCGATGAACACCATCTTGCTGACCCGCTTCTCGCCGGCGGCCCATTTCGGCCCCAGATCCGAGCCCATCAGCTGGTGCACGCCCTGGAAGATCACCTTGCGTTCGCTGCCCTTCATGTTCAGCACGCCCTTGTAGCGCAGCATCTTCGGACCATACACCTGGACGATGGCGCCGAGGAAGTCTTCCAGCTTGGCCGGGTTGAAGGCGCGCTCGGCGCGGTAGACGAAGCTCTTGACGTCGTCGTCGTGGTGGTGGTGGTGCGGGTGATCGCAGTGCTCACCGTGTTCGTGGTGGTGGTCGTGGCCGCAGTGCTCACCGTGTTCGTGGTGATGGTCGTGGTCATGGTGGTGGTGACCATGTTCCTCGACCTTGAGGAATTCCGGATCGATGTCGAGCTTGGCGTTGAGGTTGAAGCCGCGCAGGTCGAACACCTCGCTGAGCGGCACCTCGCCGAAATGGACCTTGCGCTGCGGCGCGCGCGGGTTCATGTGCTTGATGCGGTGCACCAGGGCGTCCACCGCAGCCGGTTCGCAGAGCTCACTCTTGCTGATGAAGATCTGATCGGCGAAGCCCACTTGCCGGCGTGCTTCCTGGCGGCTGTCCAGCTGCGCATCGGCGTGTTTGGCGTCCACCAGGGTCAGGATGGCGTCGAGCACGAAGCTCTCGGCAATCTCGTCGTCGATGAAAAAGGTCTGCGCCACCGGGCCGGGGTCGGCCACACCGGTGGTTTCGATGACCACGCGCTCGAAGTCCAGCTCACCGGCGCGGCGGCGGCGCGCCAGGTCGGCCAGGGTGGAGCGCAGGTCTTCACGGATCGTGCAGCAGATGCAGCCATTGCTCATCTGGATGATCTGCTCGTTGGTGTCGGCCACCAGGATTTCGTTGTCGATGTTTTCCTCGCCGAACTCGTTCTCGATCACGGCGATCTTCTGGCCATGCGCCTCGGACAGCACGCGCTTGAGCAGCGTGGTCTTGCCGGCGCCGAGAAAGCCCGTGAGGATGGTGGCGGGGATGGGTTGCGGCTGAGTGGACATGGGCAGGTTGGGGCCGATCGGAAAAACAGACCATTTTGGGGCCAGACCTTCGGTTTCAAGTGCGTCATGGCCATCCGCTATCCTTGCCGCCCCCTGTTTGTGCGGGGCCTCGAGCCCCGGATCTGATGTCCGACCCTGCGCCGAGTCGACCCGCTGGCGGTCGTCCGGGTGAGCCCAAAGAGAGTCCGCGCGGCCTGCTTGAGCGAGTGCTGGAGTTCCTTCACCCCGGCCCCGACTCGAAGAAGGAGTTGATGGAGACCCTGGCCGAGGCCGAAAGCCGCGAGCTCATCGAGCCCGAATCGCGCCAGATGCTCGAAGGTGTGCTGCGCATGGCCGAGCTCTCAGCCGGCGACGTGATGGTGGCCGCCCCTCGCATGGACCTGCTGGACATCGACGCGCCCTATGAGGAGCTGCTGGCCAGCGTGATCGGCACCGCGCACTCGCGCTTCCCGGTCTTCGAGGGCGCACGCGACAACATCATCGGCATCCTGCTGGCCAAGGACTTGCTGAAGCTGCAGCGGGCGCCCGAACTGAACTTGCGCACCCTGCTGCGCCCGCCCGTGTTCGTGCCGGAAAGCAAGGGCCTGAACGAACTGCTGCGCGACTTCCGCACCAACCGCAACCACCTGGCCATCGTCATCGATGAATTCGGCAACACCGCCGGCCTGGTGACGATTGAGGACGTGCTGGAGGAGATCGTCGGCGAGATCGAGGACGAGTTCGACGACCGCGAGCGCCAGGGCGACGGCGGCCTCTACACCCTGGCCGATGGCAGCCAGCGCGTGGCCGGCGACACCGCCATCGAGGCCGTCAACACGGCCTTCGGCCTGATGCTGCCCGAGCAGGACTTCGACACCATCGGCGGCCTGGTCGCGCACGAACATGGCCGGGTGCCGCGGCGCGGTGAGACGGTGGCCCTGGGTGGCTTGCTGTTCCACGTCATGCTGACGCGTGGCGGCGCGGTGCGCTGGTTCAAGGTCACGCGCGCGCCGGAAACCCCGGAAAACTGATGCGCCTGCTCTGGGGAGG
>JBDHSJ010000399.1:0-3141 GCA_039808065.1 Burkholderiaceae bacterium
CCGCCTGGGTGGCCACGGTGGCAAACATCGACTGGCCCAGCCGCCCCGGCCTGCCCACGGCCTTGCAGCAGGAAGAAGCGCGCCGCGCCGTGCAGCAGGCCGCGCGCCTGGGCCTGAACGCGCTGATCCTGCAGGTGCGCACCGCTGCCGATGCGCTGTACCCGAGTGCGCTGGAACCCTGGGCCGAATGGCTGAGCGGGGCCCAGGGCCAGGCGCCCGACCCCGCCTGGGACCCGCTGGCCCTGTGGCTGCGCGAGGCCCATGCCGCCGGGCTGGAGCTGCACGCCTGGCTCAACCCCTACCGCGCCCAGCCCAGCGCCGCCAAGGGCCCGCGCAGCCCCACGCATGTGAGCCAGGCCCGGCCCGAGTGGGTGCGCCGCTATGGCGACCAGCTTTGGCTGGACCCGGCCGAAGACGGCGCCGCCGCCCAGACCCTGGCCGTGGCGCGCGACCTGCTGGCCCGCTACGCGCTCGACGGCCTGCACATCGACGACTACTTCTACCCCTACCCGGTGAAGGACGCCGCCGGCCAGTGGGTGGATTTCCCCGACGAGCCGGCCTGGTCTGGCTACCAATCCAGCGGCGGCAACCTGAGCCGCGCCGACTGGCGCCGCGCCCAGGTGGACGCGCTGGTGCAACGCCTGCACGCCAGCGTGCATGAGCTGCGCCCGACGGCACGCTTTGGCATCAGCCCCTTCGGCCTGATGAAGCCGGCGCTGCGCCCCGCCGGCATCCAGGGCTTCAGCCAGTACGACCAGCTGTACGCCGATGTGGAGCGCTGGTTGAGCGAAGGCTGGCTGGACTATCTGGTGCCGCAGCTCTACTGGCCGCGCGCCCAAACCGCCCAGGCCTTCGAGCCCCTGCTGCGCAGCTGGCAGCAACTCAACCCCAAGGGCCGGCACCTGTGGCCCGGCCTCTTCACCAGCAAGGTGACGGAGAAGGACGACAGCTGGCCGGTGGAGGAGATCGAGGCGCAGATCGTCGTGACGCGCCAGGCCCAGACCGGCGGCCATGTGCACTTCAGCTGGGTGGCGCTGGGCCAGAACCGCCGTGGTTTGAGCGAGCGCCTGCGCACCCAGAGCTACGCCCAGGCCGCCCTGCCCCCGGCCACGCCCTGGCTGGCGGATGCGCCACCGGGTGCGCTGCAGCTGGAGCGCGTGCGCCCCGTGGGCGGCGCGGCGCAATGGCAGCTGCGCGGGCCGGAAGAGGCCCCGCTGCGGCGCTGGCTGTGGTGGCGCGAAGCCGGAGCCTGGCGCGGCGAGCTGCGCGGGCCCGGCCCCTTCGATTGGCCGGACCGAGCCGACGCGCTGGTGGCCTGCGCCATCAGCGCCACCGGCCTCGAAGGCCCACGCACCAGTTGGGGGCGTGCATGAAGCTGCTTTCCATCGGCCTGGACGCCGGCGGCACGCAAACCCGCTGGGCGGCGGTGAATGCGCAGGGCAGCCTGTGCGCCGAGGGCGAGGTGGCGCCCATCAGCGGCCTGCTGCTGGCCGACCCCGCCAAACGGCAGCAGCTGCAGCAGGCTCTGACCGAGCTGGCCCAGGCCCTGGCGCCGCTGGGGCAGGCGGTGGCGCTGTACGGCGGCATCACCGGCGTGGCCGAGCCCGAGGGCCCGGTGGCCCGGGAGCTGAACCGCCGCCTGGCCGAAGCCCTGCACATCGAACCCGCGCGCGTGGCCTGCCACAGCGACATGGACATTGCCTACCGCGCCGCCTTTGCGCCGGGCGCGGGCTACCTCGTCTACGCCGGCACCGGCGCCATTGCCGTGCACCTGGACGCCAGCGGCCAGCTGCACCGCGCCGGTGGCCGCGGCTACCTGCTGGGCGATGAAGGCGGCGGCTACTGGATCGCCCGCGAGGCCTTGGCCACGGTGTGGCGGCGCGAGGACGAAGCCCCCGAGAGCTGGCGCGATTCGCCCCTGGCCTGTGCGCTGTTCGAGCGCCTGGGCGGGCCGGACTGGGCGCGCAGCCGCCAGTTCATGTACGGTGGCGACCGCGGCAGCATCGGCCGCCTGGCCCTGGCCGTGGCCGAGGCAGCCGCGCAAGACCCGCAAGCCCGCGCCCTGCTGCGCCGCGCCGGCACCGAGCTGGCCCGCCTGCCGCTCGCCTTGAGCCGCCGCTTTGGCGAAAAACCCGTGCTGGCCGCCGGCCGTGCGCTGCTGCTGCACCCGCTGGTGCTGGACGGCCTGCGTGAGGCCCTGCCGCCCCAATTGCCGCTGACCAGTGGCCAGCTGCAGCCGCACACCACTGCGGCGCAGCTGGCCCACACCTGGATGCGAACCCGATGAAGCGACTTCTTGCCCCCTTGCTTGCCCTGCTGCTGACCGGCTGCGCCGGCCTGCGCATCGACGACAGCCACCGCTCCCAGAACCAGGACAGCCGCGTGCTCTTTCTGGTGATGCACTACACGGTGGGCGATTTCAACTCCTCGCTCAAGACCCTGACCGAACCCAGCGCCGCGCCGGTCAGCAGCCATTACCTGGTCAGCGAAGAGCCGGTGCGCATCTACCGCCTGGTGGACGAAAGCCGCCGCGCCTGGCATGCCGGCCCCAGCTACTGGAAGGGCCATGCGGGCCTGAATGCGAGCTCGATCGGCATCGAGATCGTCAACCGCGGCGGCACGCGGCGGCCAGACGGCAGCTGGGACTTCAGACCCTTCCCGCCCGAGCAGATCGAGGCCGTGGTGGCGCTCACCAAGGACATCGTGGCGCGCCACAAGATCCGCCCCGAGCGCATCGTCGGCCATGGCGAGATCCAGCCGCGCAGCAAGCAGGACCCGGGGCCCCTCTTCCCCTGGAAGCGCCTGGCCGAGGAGGGCCTGATCCCCTGGCCCGACGAGGCCCTGGTGGCGCAGCTGAAGGCCCAGTACGAACAGCAGCTGCCCGACCTGGCCTGGTTCCAGGCCCGCCTGGGTGAGCATGGCTTCGCGCCCGCCCACAGCGCCGACTTGGAACAGACCCTCGACGCCTACACCCGCGACCAGCTGATCGCCTTCCAGATGCGCTACCGCCCGGCCCGCTATGACGGCCTGCCCGACGCCGAGACCGCCGCCCTGCTGGATGCCTGCACGCGGCCCGGTGGCCTGAAGCTGCTGAAGCCCACGCCGCAAGCGCCCTACACCAGCCGCTTCTGATGAAAGCCT
>JBDHSJ010000400.1:0-3102 GCA_039808065.1 Burkholderiaceae bacterium
GATCTGCTTCATCACGCGGCCTTTCGGTGGCTGATGCGCGCATTGCGCACGGCTTGGTAGAAGGGTTGCAGCCACTGCTCGGGGTTCTCGCCGTGAATGCGGCGGATCTCGTCGAGCAGGTTCAGGTTGTCCAGTGAGGTGGACAGGACCGCGAGGGCGTCGTCCATGCCGCCCAGGTCGAACTCGCAGACGCTGCTGGAGGCGTTCTGCTTGATCAGGAACTGGCGGCTGCCGCGCCGGCCCAAGTCGCGGATGACGTTGAACTCGGCTTCGCTGAAGTTCGCGCGCTGGTATTCACTCAGCGACGCATCGGCGTTCGGCAGGCAGATCTTGGTGACTGACTGCTCGATCATGGTGCGGCCGTTCTCGTTATCGAGAAGGTCCTTGATTTCCTGGGTGTCGAAGATGCCCAGGCCGCTCTTTTTCCGGATGGTCTTCTGGCCGTGTTTGACGAAGGCCGCAAAGATCGGATCGCCCAGTGCCTTCCAGGCTTCGGCGACGTGATAAATGAAGGGCGTGCCGTCAACCATCTCCTGCACGATGGACAGCAGGTCCATCATGATCGGGACGCGAATCTCTTCCGCGTCCAAGATGGCCGTGTAGTCGAAGCCCAGGTAGCGGTGAGCGGACGCGTCGCCAATCGAGTCCCCGCCACCGTCGAACACCCAGCCCAGCTCGTTGCCCCGGGTCCAGCGCTCGAAGCGGTCAAAGAGGCTGTTGCCGTGCTCGCTGTGCGGCAGGAAGCCCAGCACCGTTGTGAAGGTCCGCTCGTGTGTCGGCAGTGCCGCCACGGCTCGCACAGCCCGTTCTATGGCCCGCTGCTCATCCGGCACGAGCGGCAGCGTGGGGGTTTCGATGCAACGGCGCACCAGAGAGACCCAATGCAGGATGCGGGTCTCTGTCGCGGGTCGCTGCAACGGGTTCAAGCCGGTGGGTGCGCCGTACTCGAACTGCGTGAAGGTGCCGCCCAGGGCGCGAATGATGATCTCGGTGTCGCGGTCGAGCGAGAAGCTGACGATTCGCGGCGGCTGCGCCCACTTCGGCGTCAGCGCCATCAGAGCGGTCAGCAGCGTCGTCTTGCCGCTGCCGGTCTGGCCGATCAGCACCGTGTTGCCTGGCAGCTTCTTTCCCTCCTCGTCGGCGTCCGCGTCCGGGTTGGTAGCGTGCAGGTTCAGGTAGAAGGCGTGACCGGCAGGAGTCCGCATCATGGCCAGGGCCTCGCCCCAGGGATTGCGGTCGCGTTTGCCCAGCAGAAAGGTGTGGCAGCTCGCCATCGCTGCGAAAACGCGGGTGCTGACCAACGCCTTGCGGGTGCGCCATTGCAGATTGCCGGGGAGCTGGCTGTACCAGGCGGCGTCGGCCAGGATCTCGACCGGCACCATCTGGATCTCAGTGAGCTTGGAGACAGCGCCTTGCGCCGTCTTGGCCAGGCGGCGGGCCTCTGCCGCGGTGTTGCCAAACACAGCGAGGGTGTAGCTGTACTCGCCCATGCCGAACTGGCCGTCGCCGAGCTGGTCGAGCGCGACATCCATGGCGTCGATCTGGGTTTGCACCACATCACCACTGGCGCGGAGCTGGTTGCGCTGCAGCGTCAGGGCGGCCATGGCCTGGCGGCGCGGGATCAGACTGATGCACTGGGTCTCGATGTATTCCGAGTCCACGTAGAGCAGCGCGCTCAGTGAACCCGGATCGACCACGACCGGGTACTCCTTGATGTCGATGACGGAGACAAAGCGCTTCTCGCCGTGCTGGTTGATTTCCAGCTCGCTGCCGCCAAAGGTCAGGCGTGCCTCTGGCAGCAGTTTCCAGGCGGGGCCTGCAGGCACGCGCACCTTGGACCAACGGCCGTTGAGCAGAAATGAGTACAGCTCGCCAGCTTCCCAGTAGTCCCGGCCATCGGCCTCGATTCGGGTGCCAAGCAAGGCGGGGTCGAACTCGTCCAGGGCGGACTCCACCAGGGCTCCCAGGTCGCTCATGGTTGCCTGCACTTCGTCCATCCAGAGGTTCATGCCCTCACGGGTCTGGCTGGCCTTGGCCAACTTGCGATCCCGCTCCGACTCGAAGGGTCGGTACAGCAGCGTGAGATAGAACTCCTTCAGCAAGAAGGGTTCAGCCTGAAGCTTGTCCTGGTAGGCGCGGGAGAACTGCGCCGCGAACAGCGGAGCGTCGGCATCGCGCAGGCGATCTGTTGCCTTGCGCTGGATGCGGTGCAAGTAGATGGTGCAGCGCGAGTCCGGCAGGTTGCGCAAGAGCGCGCACAGCGCCTCGTGGCGGGCGCTGATGCGGGTCTCGTTGACGCCTTCGAAGGTGACGCCGCCGACACGCCAGGTGCGCAGAACGTCACCACCGCGCGTGAAGGTGTCGTGTTCGTTGATCTGGTTCGAGATGCTCACGAACTCGGCCACGGTCGTGTCGTTGATGCCTTGGCGCCAGAAGCGCGGGCTGATTTGCTTAGCGTCGCCAGACATTCGTGGCTCCATGACTGCGGTAGGGCGAATAGCTGCGCAGGCCCATGAACAGGGCCCGGTTCTTGTTGAGCAGGGTCAACTTCATGGCCTTGCCCCACTGGGCAAGGCGCTGGTCATCGCGCGCGCTGACCTGTCGCATCCAAATGAATGCACCAGCTCCGATGGGGGGAAACACGGCGTAGGCCCAAGGGCTTACGAAGGCCCCCAACAGCAACGTCAGCATGAAGTTGGGGATAAGCACCAGGACCAAAGCGAAGAGTGGTACGCCCCATTTCATCGGGGGGCGTGTTGCCCCCTTGAAGATCGTTTCGCGCACGCGATGACCTCTCTCTATCAGGGGGTGCCGCCGCCACTGAAGGCGCCAGCGATAGCCGCAGCGCCGCCGATGATTCCGCAGCCCAGCAGCTTGTTGCTGATGTCTCGGAAGGTCGCGCCTTCCATCACCACCTTGTAGCCACAGATGCCGATGCCAATGGTGGCAATCAGGGCGCCGCAGGCCGCAACAACGCCGGCCACCATGCCGACGCTGGCCGTGATCCCGCCGAGACCACCGCCGCCTGCTCGCGCCGTGCCGGCAGCGAACATCAGAGCAGTCGCTGCGAGACGCGCGCTAATGCGGAGGGCTTTGTCGCTC
>JBDHSJ010000401.1:0-3070 GCA_039808065.1 Burkholderiaceae bacterium
CTGGTCTGGAGCGAGGCCATCCACCTCATGCTGATGACCCACGCCAAGTGGCGCAGCTTCACGGATCGGCCCTTCCCACCGGCCGGCAGCGCCGGCCACATGCTCAACCTCGGCCTGGACAGCCGCGATGCCGTGGACCGCTTGAACGAGGCCGCGGCCGCACACGGTGGCCGGGCCGATGTGAACCCGGTGCAAGACTTTGGCTTCATGTACGCCCGCGATCTGGCCGATCCCGATGGCCATCTCTGGGGCGCGTTCTGGATGGCATCGGCTGCCTGATCCGGTGGGCGCCGCCAGCGCGGCTATCGTCGGGCCCGCGATCGCCACCGTCAGCCCCTTGATGAACCAGCTCCGCGCCCACCTCCTGGCCAGCCTGCCCATTGCCGCCGTGTTCGCGCTGTTGCACGTCGCGCTGCCGGATGCCACCCTGCTCTGGGTCAATGCCGCCCTGCAGGCCCTGCTCTTTGCGGGCGTGGCCCTGCTGCCGGCCTGGCGCACCGGGCGCATGTCCTATGTGGACATCGCCTGGCCGCTGGGCCTGGCCCTGATCGGGCTGCAGGTGCTGCTGCTGGCCGACTGCTCGAATGCGCGCACGCTGGTGATCGGTCTGCTCTACCTGGTGGCCGGCGGCCGCATGGGGCTGATGGCCCTGGTGGGCTGGCGGCATGGCCACTTCGAGCGCGAGCTGCCGCGCTACCAGTACCAGCGCCTGCGCTGGCAGCGCCGCGGCTGGAACGAGAGGGCGGCGCTGCTGTTCGAGACCGCCTCGCAAGGCCTGGCCAATATGAGCGTGCTGGCGCTGCCGGCGCTGCTGCAGGCGGCCAACCCGACGCGCGGCCTCAGTGCGCTGGAGCTGGCCGGCTACGCGCTGTGGCTGGCGGCGCTGGTGTTCGAGAACGTGGCCGACACGCAGAAGGCGCACTTCGGCGCGCGCATGCGGCAGGCCGGTCACAAGCAGGCGCATTGCGATGTGGTCCTGTGGCGCTACAGCCGCCACCCGAACTACTTCGGCGAGTGGATGGTGTGGAACGCGCTGGCGCTGAGCAGCCTGCCCTCGGTGTGGGTGCTGGCGGCGGCCGGCCCGACCTGGCTGGGCCTGCTGCTGGCCGCCGCGCTGATCTACATGAGCTGGGTGATGTACGGGGTGCTGACGCATTACTCGGGCGCCAAGCCGGCCGAGCACTACAGCGTGCGCAAGCGCCCGGGCTATGCCGAGTACCAGCGCCGCACCGCGATGTTCTTTCCGCGCCGGCCCCTGCCATGAAGACGACCCTGCCACCCAGCTTGCGGCCCGCACTGCAAGGCCTGAACGAAATGCTGCGCCAGTTCTGGCCCGAGGAGGCCGCGCGCGATGAGATCCCGCTGGCCTTTTGGCAGATCGCGGACGACGCGCTGCTGTTCGACGCGCTGCAATACCTGCCCTGCAACGTCTTCACCCGCGGCGGCCGCTCTGGGCAGGGTCATGACGAGGCGGACATCGCCGCGCTGCCGCTGGGCTTTCGCCTGCTGATTGCGGTCTTCCATCTGGAGGACGAGTTCGCGAACGAGAGCTGGGACGGCCTTGCCAATCTGGGTGAGAGCGAACTGCTGGAGGTCATCGCCGCCTACGGGCAACTGGGCCTGAGCGTGCGCGCCCAGGCGCTGCGGCGGGTGCTGGAGGTCTACCGCCAGGGCCAGACGGACGAGGACGCGCTGGCGCAGGCCGCCGCCGGCGGACTGCCCGATCTGGTGGACGACGAGGCGGCCATCCAACGCATCACCGCCTTTGTGCGTGCCGAGCCGGAAGCGCACTTCGGTGTGCTGGCGGATCCCGGCTGAAGCGGGCTGGCGCGGCGTCAGCCCCACCTTCACTCCGTAGACCTGGTGTCATCCCGGAGGGAAAGAGCCTGGCCTCTCGCGCTGCGAACAGGTCCTACCCTTGCGCCATCGATTGCCGATGGCCCCCCATGTTGACCGAGACCCAACAGCAGCAGTACCAGCAAGACGGCTATCTCGTCCTGCCCAACTTCAAGACCGCCGCCGAGATTGCAGAACTGCGTCAGCGGGCGGAGGCCCTCGTCGACGCCTTCGACCCGAACGTGAGCCGGGCCATCTTCACGACCAACGAGCAGTCGCGCCACACCGACGACTACTTCATGGGTTCGGCCGACAAGATCCGCTGCTTCTTCGAGGAAGAGGCCTTCGACGCCCAGGGCCAGCTGAAGCAGGCCAAGGCGCTGTCGATCAACAAGATCGGCCACGCCCTGCACGACCTCGATCCGGTGTTCGAGCGCTTCTCGCGCGGCCCGGCCCTGGCCGAGCTGGCGCGCGATCTGGGCCTGAGCGCGCCGCAGATCTGGCAGTCGATGTACATCTTCAAGCAGCCCGGCATCGGCGGTGAGGTGGGCTGGCACCAGGACGCCAGCTTCTTCGACACCACGCCGATCACGGTCACCACCTTCTGGTTCGCGCTGGAAGACGCCACGCTGAACAACGGCTGCCTCTGGACCGAGCCGGGCGGCCACCGCGGCCCCTTGCGCGAGCGCTTCGTCAAGCAGGACGCGGGCGCCGGCATGGAAAAGCTGGACGCCACGCCCTGGCCCGATGGCAGCCGCGCCGTGCCGCTGGAATGCGCGGCGGGCACCCTGGTGGTGTTCCACGGCCTGCTGCCGCACTACAGCGCGGCCAACCGCTCCGCCGTCTCACGCCATGCCTACACCCTGCATGTGACAGACGCGAGCAGCGCCTACTCGCCGCGCAACTGGCTGCAGCGCGGGGCGGAGCTGCCGGTGCGTGGCTTTGTTTGAGGGGCGAGGCCAGTTTGGAGACGCCGTCCTGCTGCGTAGGCAGTTCGCGGTCTTCGGTTTGCTGAACAGGAGTTGGCGCCCCGCATGAGAGCCCGCCGGGTCTCGGCCCGGCAGCCGAGTTCCTTTTGGCTTGACCCAAAAGGAACCAAAAGGTCAAGCCCCGATGCCTACGCCCCTCGCCTGCGGCGAGGGGTGCCCTGCGGTGCTCGAAGAGCGGGCCCAGGCGCAAAACTCACTGCGTTCGCTTCGCTCACTCCGTTCAGACAGTTGCGCCAAGTCAGAGC
>JBDHSJ010000402.1:0-3048 GCA_039808065.1 Burkholderiaceae bacterium
TGCCGCCCGACGCCCTGCCGCCCACCGCGGACGCCGCCACGCCCGAACCGGCGCCGCTGGCCGCGCTGCCCGATCCGCAGCGGTTTCGCTACCGGCTCGTGCAGCCCGGTCAGCAGGGCCTGGCCGAGCTGATCTGGGAACGCGATGGCGAGCGCTACCGTTTGCTGCTGCAGCGCCAGGTGGAGGGCCGCGAGCTGCCGGAGTGGCAATCGGAGGGGCGGGTGGGCGCGGGGGGGCTGGAGCCGCAGCGCTTCGAGGTGCGCCGCCACGGCCGCCTGCGCCAGGCCCTGGAACTGCAGCCGCCGGTGCAGGACCGGCTGAGCTGGCTGCTGCAACTGGCCGCCCTGGCACAGGCACGCGACCCGCAGCGCCCCCTGCCGCCCTTGGGCATTGACCTGGTGGGGTGGCGCGGGGGCGTGCAGCGCTGGGTCTTTGAGCCGGTGGGCGAGGAGCCGCCAGACGCTGGCACGGCCGACACGCCGGCGCGACCCCTGCTGCACCTGCGCGGCCAGCACCCGGCGGATGCCCGCTACCGCATCGATGTCTGGCTGGACCCGGCGCGCGGCCACATGCCGCGCCGCTGGGTGCAGCGCTTCGACGAGGACTTGCGCACCGAGCTGGAGCTGCTGGATTTCGAATCCTGAAGCGCGCCCCGGCGTGACAAAACGCCGCGCCCATGCCACACCCGCAAGACCTTTTGCAGACGCTGCGCCAGGCTCCATGCCAAGATGGTCTCGCCGTCAAGACTTTCAAAGGGTCTTGAAGGACCGATAAGCACCCTCAATTCGGCACGAGGAGGACCCTATGCACCTGCTCTACCAATCTGCCAGCTACATCGTCGTGCAGTTCGATGTACCTGTTGCCGAGGGCGCTCATGACGAGCGTTCGCTCTCCCGTGGCGGCTTCGAGATCGTCGACAAGTTCGCCCGCAAGGAAATCTTCATCGAAGGCGCGCTGGCCCAGCAGTTCCAGGAAGGGGTCGAGGCCCTGTCCGAGGGCGATCCGAGCGAAGAGGATTACGACGACTTCATCGAGCGGTACGCGAATTTGTCGCAGACGCCGGTGTTGATGCACTGATTCACGGGGCGCTCAGGCGCCCCGTGTTGCTTTAGGATCGCCTGCGGTCGGCAGTTCACCCAGGCGTTGCCGCGCGTTTCCGGACGCGAGCTAAACCTGCCCCAATCCTTGGAATCCGCTTGCCCATGCGTTGCTTCATTTGCATGTGCCAGCTGGAAGCCGGCAATCCCCAGCGCCCGCTGCCGCGGGTCATGCACATGCTCTGGAGTCGTCCATGAGCCATTCCCTATCCTTCGTCGTTCAAGACGCCAGCGCCTTTGCGCGCAGCCTCGGGCGCGCGCTGCGCGAACGCGAGCAGCCGCCCTCGCATGTCGAGCTGCTGAACCTGATCGCCCGCGCCCAGGGGTTTCGCAATCTGCAGGCTCTGCAGGCCGCGCTGGCGCCGCCACCCGCTGCTCCGCTGGCGGCTGAGGACCGCCCCGAGCCCCTGCCGCTGAGCGAGACCGCGCGCAAGGCGCTGACCCAGTTCGACAGCCGCGGCCGCCTGCTGCGCTGGCCCACCAAGTTCAGCGTGCAGCGCCTGGTGATGTGGCTGCTGTGGCAGCACTTCGAGCTCAAGCGCGTGTACAGCGAGCGCGAGGTCAACGAATGCCTGAACGGCCTGCATCAGTTCGGCGACCCGGCCACGCTGCGGCGCGAACTCATCAACCACAAGCTGCTGACGCGCACCTCCGATTGCCGCGAGTACCGCAAGCTCACGCCGCGGCCGGATGAGGAGACGCGCGCGCTGCTGCGCGCCTGGCGAATGCAGCGTCGCACGGTGCAATAAGTCAGGCGGCAGCGGGCCGTGCCACAGTGGCCCGATGTCTCCTCTGTTTTCCGGCACCGCCTTTGCGCTGGCAGCAGGCCTGATGTGGGGCCTGGTTTTCGTCGCCCCCTTGATGCTGCCCGAGTACCCACCGGCCTTGCTGGCGGTGGGTCGTTACCTGGCCTTCGGTCTGATCTGCCTGCCCCTGGCCCTGCTGGACCGCGCGGACTTGCGTGCCCTCAAGCCCGCCGACTGGTGGGAAGCCGCCAAGCTCAGCGCCATCGGCAACTTCCTCTACTACCTGGCGCTGGCCGCCGCCATCCAGCGCGCCGGCAACCCGCTCGTGAGCGTCATCATCGGCACGCTGCCGGTGGTCATCGCCATCAGCAGCAACCGCCGCAACGCCGTGCGCGACGGCCGCCTGCCCTGGGGCCGGCTGGCGCCGTCGCTGGCCCTGATCGGCCTGGGCATCGCCTGCGTGAACCAGACCGAGCTGGGCGCGCTGGCCAGCGGCGACACGCGCCGCTACGCCGAGGGTGCGGCCATCGCCCTGGTGGCGCTGGCCTGCTGGACCTGGTACCCGATCCGCAACGCCGACTGGCTGCGTGAGCACTCCGACCGCAACCCCAGGGCCTGGGCTACGGCGCAGGGCTTGGTGACGCTGCCCATGGCGGCCATCGGCCTGGCCGCGCTCTGGGCCCTGCAAGCCCTCGGGGGCCCTGGCATCGCGGCCGATTTCGCCCTGCCCCTGGGCCCGCGCGCGCTGGCGTTCATCGGTCTGATGCTGGCCATCGGCCTGTTCTCCAGCTGGGGCGGCACCCTGTGCTGGAACGAGGCCAGCCAGCGCCTGCCCACCACCCTGGTAGGCCAGCTAATCGTGTTCGAAACCCTGGCCGCGCTGGCCTATGGCTATGGGCTGCGCGGCGCGCTGCCGGCGGGGCTGGCGCTGCTGGGCATCGGCCTGCTGGTGGCCGGGGTGGTGTGGGCGCTGCGCGTCAAGCCCGTGGCGGTGGAGGGGGCGCACTGACCCCGGGGTCAATGCGCGAGCGTGCTCAGCGCGGCGCGCAGTGCCGGGGTGGCCGCCAGCCGCCCCACCAGTCGCCCGTTCCAGTTGCGCTGCGCCAGCTCGCTGTGGCGCTGCAGCAGCGCGTGCTCGGTGTCGTCCAGGCGCAGCAGGGCTTGCACGGCGGCGGCCAGCACCACCTCCACGGCGCGGGCGGTGT
>JBDHSJ010000403.1:0-3030 GCA_039808065.1 Burkholderiaceae bacterium
GCTGCGAGCGGAACACGTCCACCATCGGCCCGAAGGCCCACTTGAAGGCCCAGGGCAGGTAGAAGGAAGCGACGAAGGCCCCGATCTCGGCCGGCCCCACGCCGTAACGGCGCAACTGCGTGGCCACGGCAGTGGCGGCAAAGCCCAGCGGGATGCCCTCGGTGACGTAGAGCAGGAAGAAGGCCAGCAGCCGGCCCGGGCGGCTGGCAAGCAGATTGGGTAGGCGCATGGACGGCCCCGGGGAAAGGCGAGCGGGGCGCGATTCTGGGAAGCTCGGGGGCGCTTGCGCGGCCGCTTCAGCCGCGCTCGCTACGGCATTGGATGAGGGATCCTTCTCTTTGGATCCAATATGCAGGTATCGGCAAGGGAAGCGCGGAGCGGCCTACAGACAGGCCGCTGGCACCGTGCTCATTCCTGCCAGAACTGCGCCCCCATGCGCTGCCGCAAAGCGGCCAGCTGGCGCTGGCCTTCTTCGTCCAGCCAGGCTTCGTAGAGCGCCTGGATGCGTTCACGCACGCCGGGGCGCTGCAGCAGGTTGTCGATGGCTTGGGCGGCGCGCTCGCCGGCCGGGTTGCGCGTGCAGGCGGTGTAGGAAAGCTGGGTCTCGTCCAGTTCCTGCAGCGGCCGCCATACCAGCTCGCCCCCCAGCTCGGGCTGCTGCAGGGCGAAATGACGCAGCTCGAAGCCATAGACCAGCACGGCGTCCACACCATGGCCGCGCGCCAGCATGGCCAGCACCGCCTGGTTGGACTGGCTGAGGATGAAGCGCTGGCGCTGCGCCTCGTGCCGGTCCAGCAAGGCCTCCACCTGCGGGCCATGGGCGCGGTAACCCACCACGGCAAAGCGCAGGCCCTGCGCCAGCAGCTGCTGCAGGGAAAGTGGTCCGGGCTCGGCCCGCAACGCCTGCTCGCGCCGCAACACCACACCCACGGGCAGGAAGCGGAACAGCGGCAGGGTGTAGCGGTAGCGCTCCACGCGCCTTGGCGTCTTGCTCAAGGCCGGGCTGCAGACGGCGATGTCGCTGCGCATCAGCTCGATGTCGAGCCGGTTGGGCGAGGCCATCAGCTGCTCATGACTGAACTGCGGCAGGCCCGGTTGCAGCACTTCGGCAATCATGCGGTCCACATAGCCCTGCCCCTTCAGCGGCCCGGCCGAGATGACCATCGGCGCGTAGGGCGAACCGGCCCAGACGAGGCGCTCGGCGGCCCAGGCCGGCAGCGCGCAGGCCAGCGCCAGCAAGGCCAGCGCGATCCGGCTGGACCTGCTGCGGCGGCAGGCAGGGCTTGTATCCATTTGTGCGCCGATGGTGACACAGGCGGCGCGAAGCCCGACTTCGGGCCGGCCCTAGGCCGGCTTGATGGCGCGGGTGGCGATGCAGATGGGCGCGTGGCGGCTGTAGAGCCAGCTGTTGTCAAACCAATGGTCCTCGAACAACGCCGTGAGCAGAAAGCCGGCCTGCAGCTGGCCGCCGATCAAGGTGTCAAGCGAATGGCTGAACTCGAGCGGCTGCCCGAGTGCTTGGCGACGGGCCTGAGCCTCCGGCTGCTCCAGTTCCGAATAGGGCAGGCGATGGCAGACCTGCAGTTGGCCGCTGGCGTCGGCCACTTCATGATCGAACAGATAGACGGCCGGGTTCATGAAACCGGCCAGCAACACCCCGCCCGGGCGCAGTACGCGCCAGCATTCGCGCCAGACCGGCAGCACCTCAGGTACGAAGCAATTCGAGGCCGGGTGGAAGATCAGGTCGAAGCTGGCGTCGGCCAGTTCGGTGAGATTGCGCATATCGCCCTGTACGCAGCGCAGCGGCAGGCCGGCGCGCTCGCACACCGCGGCGTCCAGGCCCAGCTGGCCCTCGGAAAAATCGAAGCTGGTGACGCGTGCACCCGCGGCAGCAAACAGCGGCATCTGCTGGCCGCCGCCCGAGGCCAGGCCGAGCAGATCGCGGCCGGCGATCTCACCAGCGAACCATTCGCGCGGCACCGGCAGTTTGGGCGTCAGATGCACCTGCCAGTCGCCCTTCGCGGCGCGCGCCAGCGCGGCGTCATCTACCGGCGTGGACCAAGGCCCGCCGGCAGCGGCATCGGCGTTCCAGGCCTGGCGGTTGTGCTGCAGCCAATCCATGGCCTCAGCCGCCCAGGGCGCGGTCGGCGAACAGCACGGCGAAGAAGCCGAGCGCCGCGATCAGCGTCCATTTCAGGATGGCCACCCCGATGCGCTGCCAGCGCGGTTCGCGCTTGACCAAGGCCAGGCCAAAGCAGACCAGGGCGGCCAGCAGCAGCAGGCCGAAGACGATGCGAAAGCCGATCATCATTCCGCGGCCCCTTTCACCAGGCCGGGGCCAGCTCAGCGAAGCCGGCCGGGGCCTGGGCCGGGTCCTGAAACTCGACGAACTCGTAGGCCGTGGGGTCGGCCAGCAAGGCGCGCAGCAGCTCGTTGTTCAGCGCGTGCCCGCCCTTGAAGCTGGTGTAGGCGGCCAACAGCGGGTGCGCCGCGACCTGCATGTCGCCGATGGCGTCGAGGATCTTGTGTTTGACGAACTCGTCGTCGTAGCGCAGGCCTTCCGCATTCAGCACCTTGTCGTCATCGACCACGATGGCGTTGTCCATATTGCCGCCCAGGGTCAGGCCGCGCGAGCGCATCAGCTCGATGTCGCTGGTCATGCCGAAGGTGCGGGCGCGGGCGATTTCGCGCTTGTAGGCGCCCGAGCCCATGTCGAAGGTGTAGCGGCTGCCGGTGGCGGCCACGGCCGGGTTGTCGAACTCGATCTCGAAGCTCAGGGTGTAGCCATGGTGCGGTTCGAGCCGGGCCCACACCAGGCGCTTGCCCTCGCCACGCCGCACTTCCACGGTCTTCTTCACGCGCAGGAAGCGCTTGGGCGCATCCTGCAGCTGGATGCCGGCCGACTGCAACAGGAACACGAAGCTGGCCGCCGAGCCATCGAGGATGGGCACCTCGTCGGCGCTGATGTCGATTCGCAGGTTGTCCAGGCCCAGTCCGGCACAGGCACTGAGCAGATGCTCAATCGTCTGC
>JBDHSJ010000404.1:0-3018 GCA_039808065.1 Burkholderiaceae bacterium
TTGACGAGGCAGGGCATGCCGGCCAGGTAGCTGGGCGCGAACTTTTCCAACATGCCCCAGATCGGGAAGTTGAAGGCGTTGATGTGCAGGGCGATGCCACGGCGCGGCACCAGCACATGGCTGCCGATGAAGTGGTTCTCGGCCCCCAGGCGCATGGGTGGGCCTTCGTGCAGCACATTGCTGCTGGGCAGGTCCTTGCCGCCGATGCTGGCGAACGCGAACAGGGTGCCGATGCCGCCCTCGACGTCGATCCAGGAATCGCTGCGCGTGGCGCCAGTGTGGGCGCTGATGGCATACAGCTCTTCCTTGCGCTCCATCAGGTAGGCGGCCAGGGCCTTGAGGGTGCGGGCGCGGTCCTGGAAATGGGTCTTCAGCAGGGTGTTGAGGCCGGTGCTGCGGGCATAGGCCACCATCTCCTCGAAGTTCAGTTGCTCTTCGTGGGTGTGGGCAACGACCTTGCCATTGATGGCGGAGCGCAGGGCCTGCTTGGGGCCTTGGCCGACCCAGCGGCCGGCGATGAAGCTTTGGAGGGTGTGGGGGGTGGTCATGGTGATCCTTGGCTCTTGTTCCTGGGGTCGCTCACTGCGTGAGACCGCGCCGGGATTTCGCCCCGGCGGGCGACCCCCTTTTCTTTGCTGCGCCAAAGAAAAGGGGGGAAAAGAAAGGCGCTGAACTGCCGCCTTCGGTCTAGGACCTTCAGGCGAATGCACGGCTGGTTCACATGGCTCCCACACCGCTCATCTGCCTGCCACGGCCGCTGATGACGAAGGCGACCGGAGTACCGGTCGACCTGACCAGCGAGGACCATGGCCGCCAAGCACCGAAGAACAGACCCCCAACCAGCAACATCAAAGACCGAAGCGCGTTGGGGGTCTGTTCTTCGGAGCGCAGAAGGTGATGGTTTGCGGTACCCGGGACGACCGGTACTCCGGGCGCCTTCGTTGTCCTGCCCGTCGAAGTCAGATGGGGGCTCGTGTCAGTGTGAGCCCAAGCACCGCCATCACAGTTCGCCCCTAGGGCGACTGTGTTCTTCAGCGCCTTTCTTTGCCCCGCGTTTCTTTGGCGCAGCAAAGAAATGCGGGTCGGGTGCAGGGGTGAAGCCCCTGCGGGCTGCACCGAACAACTCACAAGCTGCTCCCCAGCACACAAGCCATGTGCACCTTGCCAAAGAACTGCCCCGTCTCCACATCCCGCATCGCCATCGGCTCCACGCCAAAGCGCTTGAAGCCGCAGCGGGCGTAGAGGGACTCGGCAGCGGCGTTGCCCTCGGTCAGCGTGAGCCTCACCACCCGCACCCACTCCCGCTCACGCGCGGCGGCCAGCACCGCATGCACCAGGTCCGCCCCCAGCCCCAACCCACGCGCCTCCGGGGCGACGTACATGCCGAACAGCAGGGCCTTGTGGCAGGTCTTGGGCCGGCTTTCGAACTCCAGGCCGGCGCTGCCCACCAGCACGCCATCGGCAAAGGCGCCGAACACGCACTCGGGCGCATCCTCGGCCTCGCTGCAGCGCGCCAGCCAGAAGTTCATCGGCAGGGCCGCACGCTCGCTCACGGTGGCCGTGAAGGCATCCGGATGCTCGGCATAGGCACGCAGGCTCAGGGTGCGGTAGGCCTCGACATCCTCGGCGCCGAGGCGACGAACGAGCGTGGTCGCGGTCATGCCGGCTCGTGGCAGACGGCTTCGATGTTGTTGCCGTCGGGGTCGATGACAAAGGCGCCGTAGTAGTTCGGGTGGTAATGCGGACGCAGGCCGGGCGCCCCGTTGTCGCGCCCGCCCGCCTGAATGGCGGCAGCGTAGAAGGCATCGACCTCGGCGCGGTTGGCCGCGCGCCAAGCCAGATGGCAGGCCGTGGTGGTGGGCGCACCACCGAAGGGCGAGGGGCCCTGGATCAGCCAGGTGTCGAGCTGGCCGTTCTGGCTGAAGCCCTGCATGCGCTGGCCCTCATGTTCAAAGGCCGGGCCCAGGGTGTAGCCCAGCGGCGCCAGCGCGGCGGCATAGAAGGTGACGCTGCGTTCCAGGTTGGCCACGCGGAAAGTCATGTGATCGAGCATGGTGCTTCTTCTCTCCCTTTGAATTGAAGGTCAGGCCGCCACGGCGGGCAGGCCGCCGAGCAGCAGCTGGGCCACCACCTCGGCCAGCTGCGCGTCGCTCACCGGACCATCGGGCCGGTGCCAGGTGTAGGTCCAATTGATCATGCCGAACAGCAGCATGGTCACGGGCTTGGCCAGGCCGGCGGTTTCCAGCCCCGGGCGCAACGCGGACAGCGCGGCGGCAAAGCCGTTCACCACCTCGCGCTCCAGCTCACGCACGCGCTGCTGGCGCGGTTCGGGCAGGAACTTCAAGTCCTCGGTCAGCACTCGGTGCTCATGGCGCGCTGCCGTGTAGACGGCCAAAAAGCGCGCCACCAGCGCCCGCAGCTGCGCCTCGGGCTCCAGGTGCTGCGCGCGCACCTCGCGCACCAGGGCGGCAAGCTTCTCGATATGCGCCTCGCAGATGCGCGCCAGCAGCTCGGCCTTGTCCGGCACGTAGTGGTAGAGCGCGGGCTTGCTCAGGCCGCAGGCCTGGGCGACCTGGCTCATCGCGGTGCCCGGGTAGCCATTCTGGGCGAACAGGCGGGCGGAGACGGCAAGGATGTCTTGCTCGCGGGGGTTGGTCGCGTTCACTGACAGCTCCTTGGCTCTTCAAAGCGAGCCTGCAACTGCCGTTCGGCTAGTTCACATACCGATGGAAGCGGGTCCATAGCCAGCTCCAACAAGACTTCGCGAACACATTTCTTGTTGGAGGCCAACGCGCGACGAACACCTTCATCGGGATCACGCATTAACTGCATCTGAAGCTTTGGAAGTAGCTTGCGCTTTCTAGCGACTTCTGATCGAACACCGACATCCGCATCGGATGCCAGATGCTCAAGGATCAGATGTGGAACCGTCTTGTTGCGCACCACCCAAACCCGCTTGTGTGGGAAGCGCGCAAGGACATCCCACCAGACCGTCTCAGGCGCCTCATCCGTGCCCGC
>JBDHSJ010000405.1:0-3011 GCA_039808065.1 Burkholderiaceae bacterium
GTAGTCGGCCAGCTTCAGCATCGCCTCGGCAAAGCCATGCGGGTCGCGCGCCAGGTTCAGGCCGAAGCGGTCGGCCTCGATCTCCTGGGTGCGGATGATGGTGTTGAACACCGGCGTGGCCAGCAGCATGAAGACCGAGAACACCGCCGCCAGCAGGGGCAGGCTGGCCACATCGCCCACGCTCTGCGTGCCCCATCGGGCGCCGAAGCGGGCGAACAGGCGGCGCAGCGCCCATTGGCTGAACAGGAAGCCGAACAGGATCAGCAGGCTGAACTGCATCAGCATCTTGGGCCCATGGTTCAGCACGTAATGGCCGAGCTCATGCGCCATCACGGCGCGGATCTCGGGCAGCGAGGTGCGGTTCAGCAGGTTGTCGTTCAGGCGGATCTGCGCCGATTGCCCCAAGCCGCTCACATTGGCGCTGATGCGCTGCGTCTGGCGCGAAGCATCCACGCGGTACACCTCATCGGTAGGCACGCCGTTGGCACGCGCCAGCGTCAGCACGGCTTCGCGCACCAGGCCGGGCTCCAGCGGCTCGTAGGTATTGAAGAGCGGGGCGATCCACACCGGCTGCACCAGCAACAGCAGGGCCAGCAGGGCGCTGCAGGCCGCCGTGCCCCAGAGCCACCAGCGCTCGCCGGCGCGGCGGATCACCGCGTACAGCACTGCCACCACGACGGCGGCCCCCAGGGCCTCCAGCCCCAGGCCGAGCGCCCACTCGCCCCACCAATCCGCCGGGCCTTGGGTGGACATGCCGTAGGCATGCTCGCGCACATAGCCGCGGTAGAAGTTCAGCGGCAGGCTCAGCAGCGCGGCGCTGCTGCCGTAGACGGCGCCGAACAGGGCGTCGCGCGCCAGGCTGTAGCGGCCCACCCGCTGCGCCCAGTCGCGCACCCGTGCGGCGCGCCGGCCGCCGAGCATCAGCGCGGCAATGCCCAGGCCGAGCAGAAATTCCCACAGCTGCAGCCAGTAGCCGCCCTCCTCGTATTGGTTGGCGCGTTGCACGCTGGCGGCGGGCAGGCGATCCAGATAGGCCTGGGTGGCCAGCTGGGCGTCGCGCGGCAGCGCGGCGCGCCAGGCGTCGTCCACGGGGGCCACGGCGATGGGCGCCTTCGTGCCATGGTCTTCGCCCGCCGCAGCCGGGCCGGCCAGGGCCAGGCTGCAGAGCAGCGGCACCACAACGGGCCGCAGCAAGGCGCCCAGGCGGCGGAGGAGCGGGGGGCACAGGCGGGAAGTCGTCATGACAGGAGGCCGCAGGGCTGAGGGGCGAAGGGCCGGCAGTGTGGGTGGCGCGGGGCGCCCGCGCGCGGGCGCTGCGATGGACGGCCGAGATGGATGCACCGGCTGCCGAGCCAGCGGCCTGGGCGGTTTTGCAGGCAGCATGCGGGACATGAACGCCGCCAATCCGCCCACGCCACCGCCCACCACCAACGGCCAGCCGCGCAACCCCCTGCACGGCATGACGTTGGAAAAGATCCTGAACGAGCTGGTGGCTTACTTCGGTTGGGCCGAGCTGGGCGAGCGCATCCCGCTGCGCTGCTTCACCCACGACCCCAGCATCGCCTCCAGCCTGAAGCTCCTGCGCAAGACGCCCTGGGCGCGGGAGAAGGTGGAGGGGCTGTATTTGTTCATGCTGCGGGAGCGGCGGCGTGGGGATGGTTGAGTCTCGGCTCGCGCGGGTTCGCTGGGCTGAAGTTGTCAGCCCTTCAGCAGCGTGAACTGGCTGCGCTTCAGCAGCTTGCGGAAGTCGCGGTCAAAGCTCACCAGATGCTCGCCCTGGTGATCCACCGCCGCCGCGAGCCAGGCGTCAGGCAGATCGTTGCCGCTGAGCGGGCCGTCCAGGCAGAGCTGGCGCAACTTCGGCCACTCCGGACCCAGGCCTGACAGCTGGACGCCGGGTTGATCAAGCAGCGCATCGACAAATCGCAGCGCTTCGGCCATCGGCGTGGGCTGCACAAAGATCTTGGGGCTGGTCACCAGGCGGAGCAGACTGGCCAGCACCATCGGCATCACCGCTAGCGGATGAGTATCCGCCGCGGCCAAGGCTTGCTCCAGCCAGGCCCTTGCAGCCGGGTGGTGCGGGTGGTCGCTGCGCGAGGCGGCCACCAGCACATTCACGTCAGGCGTCATCGCCGAGCGCTTCCAGCAGGGCCTTGTTGCTGGTGGCGTTCAGCCCCGCGACCAATCCGCCGCGCCCCTTGAATACGGGCAGCCGGGCCTTCGCAAAGGCAGGCCGCACCGGCTTGGCGCGCAGGCGCAGTTGCAGGCCTTCCTCGATCAAGCGGGTCAGGCTGGTGCGCTGCTGCGCGGCCAGGGCCTTGGCGTCGGCCAGCAGCTGGTCGTTCAGGTCCAGGGTGGTTTTCATGGTTTGATGGTACAGATTTCTGTATCAGGTATGAAGGATTTAGGGCTGGAACTGCATGCCCTGAAGATCAATCGCCCCGCCTGGGCTCAACGGCGATACCCCAGCTCACGCTGGCTGCAGATCGCCAGCACCACGGCCACATCGACATCGGGCAGGTAGCGGTAGCGCGCCACATAACCCTGGGCGCCGCGGCCGATCACCAGCTCACGCTGACCGGCGGCCACCGGCCGGCCGATCTCAGGGCTGTGCTGCAGCAGCTTGAGCGCATCCAGGATCTGCTGCACGCGCGCCGGCGCGGCCAGTGGGTCGTGGCTGGCCACATGGTCGGACACGCGGTCGAGGTCTTCGAGGATCTCTGGCGCCAGCTCAACGCGCGTGCTCATGCGCGCTTGCGGGTGCCGGCCTTGGCGCTGCGCTTGGCCAGATGGGCCTGTGCGTCATCCAGGCTCAAGGTCTTGCCCCCGCGCACGATCCTGGCCCAGCGCTGCTCGGCCACCTGATGCAGCTCATGCTCCAGCTCGGATTGCTCGACGCGCTGTGCCACGGCTTCGAGGATGTAGGCATGGGCTGTGGTGCCGGCGCGTTCGGCGGCTTCGGCCAGGCGGGCTTTGAAGTTGTCGTCGAGGCGGATGGTGGTGGTGGCCAT
>JBDHSJ010000406.1:0-3005 GCA_039808065.1 Burkholderiaceae bacterium
CGCCACATCGCCCAGCTCGAAGCGCAGTTGGGCGTGGCCCTGTTCGAACGCACCGGGCGCGGCGTGCAGCCCACCGCCGCGGCGCTGGCCTTGGCCGAGGCCGCGCGCCAGATGGCCGCCGGCGCCGAGCAGCTGGGCCAGCAACTGGTGCGCCGCAGCCAGAGCAGCCAGGGCAAGGTGCGCCTGAGCGCCAGCCAGGTGGCCGCCTGCTGCCTGCTGCCGCCGCTGCTGGCCGAGCTGCACGCCGAAGAGCCGGGCATCCAGATCGAGCTGGTGGCCACGAACGCAGTGAGCAATCTGCTGCGTCGCGAGGCCGACATCGCGCTGCGCATGCTGCGGCCCCAGCAAGCCGGTCTGGTGGCGCGCAAGCTCGGTGAACTGAACATCCAGGCCTGCGCCCACCGCGACTATTTGGCGCGTGCCGGCACGCCACGCCGCGTCGAGGAGCTGGCCGGCCACCGCCTGATCGGCTACGACCAGAACGAGGCCATCCTCCAAGGTGCGGCCGCCGCGGGCCTGCCGCTCACGCGCGAGCACTTCGGTCTGCGCACCGACGACCAGGTGGCCTACACGCAGCTCGTGCAGGCGGGCGCTGGCATCGGCTTTCTGGCCAGCTTCCTGGTGCGTGACACGCCCGGCCTGGTGCCCCTGCTGCCCGAGCTGGTGACGCCCAAGCTGCCGGTGTGGCTGGTGGTGCACCGCGAAATCCGCGGCAACCCGGTGGTGCGGCGGGTGTTCGACTTCCTGGCCGAGCGGGTGGGCGCAAGCCTGTAGGGGGAACGGACGCACCCGTCCCAGCGGTGCCTGCTGCTTCGTCTGCGCGATTGACTTTCCCCTTCGCCCTGGGTGGAATCAGCCGCGGCTACAGGCGCCTGCGACCGTGCGGGGCCCGCCGGGTTCTATCAACCCACACCTCAGGAGCACACGCCCATGGCCTCGAGCCCGACCACGTACACCGGCGAGCAGACCAGCCTCGTCCAGCCCAGCGGCACCACCTTGATCGACGCGCTCATCGGGGGGTCGAAATGGGGGACCGGAGGCGCGGGCACCGGCGCGACCGTGACCTTCTCTTTCCCCGCAACCACGGCTGCCTTCGACACGCGCGCGGGGGTCGTCGGCAACTACGGGGAAAACGAACCCCTCGGGGCGGGCTTCGGCACCAAGCTCGGCTCTTTCACGCCCTTCAGTCCGACCCAACAGGAGGCTGCGCGCCAGGTGCTGCAGGCCTTTGCGAATGTGGCCAATCTGAGCTTCACCGAAGTGGCGGCCTCGTCTGTCGATGCCGGCGTGCTGCGCTTCGGCAATTCGGCGTCGCCGGGCATGGAGGCCACCAGCTGGGGGGTGTCTTGGTTCCCACAGGACTTTGCCGGCGCCGGCGACACCTGGATGAACTCGGGCTTCCTGTTTCCCGAGGGCTGGGCGCGCGGCACGCAGAACTTCCTGACCCTGCTGCACGAGGTGGGCCACGCGCTGGGGCTGAAGCATCCGCACGACACCGGCTTGTCGGGCGTGCTGACGGGCTGGCCCGAGAACCCCACGAAGCTGCCCTTCACCGGCACGGACACCCTGACCACGCAGTCGACGCAGACCATGGTGATGGCCTACAACGACATCCCTGGCCGCAGCACCTTCAACGACCTGGCGCTGCAGTCGGACTTCGCGCCCACCACGCCAATGCGTTGGGACATCGCAGCACTGCAGTATCTGTACGGCGCCAACCTGGCCTACAACGCCGGTGACACGCTCTACACCTTCGATGGCGAGGCCCGCTACAACCAAACCCTGTGGGATGGTGGTGGCAACGACACCATCGTGGCCACGGGCAGCCGTGCGGTGGAGATCGATCTGCGCCCCGCGCAGTGGAGCAAGCTCGGGCAGCCGATGACCTTCTCGACGCGCAATGCCGACAACTCGGTGAACAGTGCCCAGCCGCAGTTCAGCGACCCCTACACGGTCTTCATCTACGACACGGTGACGATCGAGAACGCCACGGGCGGAAGTGGCAACGACCTGATCTATGCCAATGCGGTGGCCAACCGGATCGACGGCGGCGCCGGCATCGACACCGCCGTCTACCAGGCCGGGCGGGCCACTTACAGCTTGGCGCGCGACGGATCTGGCTGGAGGGTCTCTGGCGGCGCGGCCGACATCGACTCGCTGCTGTCGATCGAGCGGGTGCGCTTCGCCGACAAGTCGATCGCATTCGACACCGCCGTGGACGGTCATGCGGGACAGGTGGCGCAGATCCTGCGTGGCCTCTTTGGTGCCAGCGCGATCGCCAACCCCACCTTCGCGGGCATCGGCCTGAGCCTGCGCGACGCCGGCATGAGTTACGCCGACATCGTCGCGCTGGCCATCGGCACCCCCATCTTCGAGCAGCTGGCCGGCTCGCGCTCCAACACCGACTTCGTGCGCCTCGTCTACAAGAACGTCATCGGCAGCGACCCCCCGCCTGAAGCGCTGGCGCAGTTCGTGGGCCTGTTGGACAACGGCACCTACACCCAGGCCTCGCTGGGGCTCCTGGCCTGCCAGATCGAGTTCAACACGCAGTCGGTCGAGCTGGTCGGGCTGGCGGGCACGGGGCTGGAGTTCGTGCCAGGGTGAACCGACAGGGGCGCGGCCGGCCTTCCTAGAATGCCGCCCCCCTTTTCCCACCCGGCCCCCGATGGACATCGTCGTCAAAGAAGAACTCAAGGCCTACATCGACCCCTTGACGCCGGAGGAACACGATGCCCTGGAGCGCAGCCTGCTGGCCGAGGGCTGCCGCGACGCCCTCGTGCTCTGGGGCAATGTGCTGGTGGACGGACACAACCGGTACGGCATCTGCCGCCAGCACGGCCTGCCCTTCCAGACGGTGCAGAACCCGCGCTTCCAGTCCATCGAGGACGTGCAGCTGTGGATGATCGACCAGCACCTGGGCCGCCGCAGCCTCTCCGACTTCCAGCGCGGCGAGTTGGCGCTGCGCAAGCGCGACATCGTGGCCGAGCGGCGCGCCCGTGCCGCGG
>JBDHSJ010000407.1:0-2979 GCA_039808065.1 Burkholderiaceae bacterium
CATCCTCGGCCCCGGCTCCATCGCCAAGTACGACGGCAACCAGCAAAGCCTGCTGATCGGCCGCCATGTGCGCGGCGGCCTGCGCTTGCGCTTCCTGCTCAATGGCCAGCACGAAACCCGCTCGGCCGCGATGTCCATGTTCGGTGGAGGGGGCGTGCGCGTGCCGCGCCCGCCCCAGCATGGTGACACCGTGCTGCAGAACGACCTCTGGATCGGCGACGAGGCCATGCTGCTGGGCGGCGTGACCATCGCCAACGGCGGTGTCATCGGCGCCCGCAGCCTGGTGCCCGCCGGCCTGCAGACCGAGCCCTACGGCATCTACCAGGGCAACCCGGCGCGACTGATGGGCTTTCGCTTTGGCGAGCGCCTCCGCGAGGCGCTGCTGGAACTGGCCTGGTGGGATCAGCCTTTTGAATGGGTGCGCCAGCACGCCGAGTTCTTTGCGCTGGATCTGGCGGAGGACGAGGGGCGGTCTTTGGAGTGGGTGCGGGAACTGCTACGTGCCAAACCGGGGGCTGGGGAGTGACCCGCGATGCGGTGGCTCCGATGACTGACCGGCTCCACCAGCTTCTCCAGGAAGTATGTGACGAGACCACCTTCCTGATCTTCGCCCGGGCTCTTCTGCAGGACCGATTGGCGGCTGACCCGGTTGAGACCACCACGGATGGCTTCCAAGCTCGGTGGGCCAATCAGAGCATTGCCACCTTCATTGAAGCAGCGGTCGCATGGGCCGAAGACTCAAACTTTGGCGACCGTCCAGGGCCGGGTCCCGAGAATCCGTGGATGCGCTTTGCGTTCTTTCTCTGGGCCGGTCGCGGCTACGAATAGCGCGAGTGCCTGCCGCGCTTGAGTGGGCCGCCGCGTAACCTTCTCGACAGACAGGTGACTCAGGCAAACACCACGCAGGTTGCCGCCGAAAAATCCTTGCCATGCGTGATCGCCACCAGGCTGCGCAGCGCGCGCGCTGCCGCCGGGGCGCCTTCGCCCAGCTGCAGCAGCGGCCGCCCAGCCGGGTCGTGGCGGATTTCCAGCTCCAGTGGGTGCAGGTTCAGCAGCAAGGGGTGGGCCTTCTTGGCTGCTTCTTTGGCGCAGAACAGGCCACAGAGGTGGCGGCGTGGTTCGGGCTTGAGCAGGGCACCGGCGATCTCGGCGGCGGTGAACAGGCCGGCATAGACCGGGTGGGCGCGCAGGTCGTCGGTTTCGGGCAGGCTGTCCAGGCTTTGCACGTCCATGCCCAGGCCCAGGGGCAGGGCGCCGCCAGAAGGAACTGGCGCGGCGGGCTCTTCCGCCGTGGCATCGGCGGCGGCGGGTGGTGCGGCGCCCTCGGTGGCCAGCAGGGCGCGCAGGGCAGCTACGCTCAGATTGGGCTGCAGAACTGGCAGGCGCCGGCCCAGCTGCGCCTCGAGCTGTGCGCGCAGCGCGCCCAGGCCGAAGGAGCGGCTCAGGCCCAGGCTGGCCAGCGTGGCTTCCTCGGGGATGGCGCTGCGGCGCGTCATGCGCGCCAGCAGGGCGGTCAGGTGGTCGTCGGTGCTCATGCGGTGCCGCTGGTGCAGCGGTGGCAGGCGGCGCCCAGGCTGCCGTCCGGGCGCACGTAGGCGTGCAGGAAGGCGTAGCGGCCGAAGTCGCGGTAGTAGGCCTCGCGGGGGATGCCGCAGAGGTCGCAGCCTTGCAGACCGCGCAGCGCGGCGGCCAGGCTGGCACCGGTGTCTGCAGCGGGGGGCGCCACGGGCTCGGCATAGGCCAGCAGGCGCTCGCGCAGGGCCTGCAGGAACAGGCCCACTTCGCGGCCGTTGCTGCAGCGGTGGTCGAAGGCCAGGGTCAGGCTCATGGGCCAGCCGGGGGCCTGGCTGTCGCCGCCGATGCCCAGGATGGCCGACTGGCGGCCGTTGATGAGCGGGCGGAACTGCAGCACGTCCAGGCTGCTGAGGTCGGTGACGCTGAAGCTGCTGCCCTCCAGTTCCTCGGGGCGCAGGCGCTGGTCCAGGTAGCGCTGCGCGGCCGCCTGCACCTGCTCGTGGATCTGCGCCGGCAGCTGGCGCTCCAGGCCGGGCAGCTGCACCACCTTTAGGCCTTGGCCGAGGTCCAGCGCCAGGCCGATGCGCAGCGCGGGGTGGGGGTAGACGCGCTCGCCATCGCACCAGGCGTTGAGCTGCGGCCATTGGCCCAGCAGCCGGGCCAGCTCGTACAGGATCAGCGGCAGCGGCTGGCCGTCAAACAGGCCCTCGCGCTCCAACCGGCGGCGAATGCCGCCGCTGGGGAACTGCACGGTGAGGTGGCTGACGATGCCGCCTGCAGCACCGAGCTGCAGCGCGGTGGCTTCGGCGCGCTTGGCCAGGCTGAGCGGCTGGCCGCCGCTGGGCGGTGGGCCGGCCGCGGGCTTCGCGGCCGCGGTGGGGGCCGGGCTGGCGAGCGCTTCGATGTCCCGCAGCGTCAGCAGGCCGCGGCCGGCCAGGTGGTCGGCGCTCAGGCCCAGCTCCTGCGCGCGGCGCTGGGCGGCGGGGGAGAGGCGGCTGCTGCCGAGTTCGGCGGCTGGTGCCGGCGCTGCGGCGGCAGGCACCTGAAGGGACAGCGAAATGCCGCCCGCGGCGGGCGTGATGCTGGGGGCTGGCGGTGGTGCGAGCGCTGGTGCGTGCTTTTGTGCGTGCTTTTGTGCGAGCTCTTGTGCGGGCACCGGCTCCGCGGCCGGCGCCACGGGCTCGGCCGCTGGCACGCTCAGCACCGCATCGGCGCTGTCGGCAATCCAGGCCAGGGGCGCGCCCACCGCCACGATCTCGCCCACCGCCACCAGTGGGCTCACATAGCCGCTGCGTTCGGCCTCCACGGCCACCACGGCCTTGGTGGTTTCCACGTCGGCCATTTCTTCGCCGGCCTCCACGTGGTCGCCCGGCGCCACGCGCCAGGCCACCAGTTGCACCTGGTCGTCGTTGGTGTTGATGCGCGGGGTGCGCTGCAGGTAAGGCGCGCTCATGCGCACAGCTC
>JBDHSJ010000408.1:0-2979 GCA_039808065.1 Burkholderiaceae bacterium
GCGCCAACCGCGCGCCCGAACGCCCGGCCCTGGGCGCGGCCTTGGACCGCCTGTACGCCCAGGACCCGCAATACGCCGCCACCTGGCAGGCCGCGCAAAGCGGGCGCAGCCAAATGGCCGGCGCGCTGGAAGCGGGCCAGGGCATGCAGGCCGGCATGAACGGTGGCGACCCCACGGCCGACCGTGGCGCCCCCGGTGCCAACACCTTGCCCGCCACCGCCCGCCGCCTGGCCCAGGTGCTGCGCGCCGACCCGGCGCTGCGCTTCGCCTGCGTGGAGTTGGGCGGCTGGGACACCCACGCCCGCCAGGGCGCCGCGCAGGGCCAGCTGGCCGGCCGGCTGGCGCCGCTGGGCCAGGGCCTGGCCACGCTGGCCCAGGCACTCGGGCCCCTGTGGGCGGACACGGTGGTGACCGTCATCAGCGAGTTTGGCCGCACCGTGGCCGAGAACGGCACCGGAGGCACCGACCACGGCCATGGCAATGCGCTGTGGCTGCTGGGCGGCGCTGTGCATGGCGGCCGGGTGCTGGGCGAGTGGCCGGGGTTGGAGAGCGCGGCACGCTTCCAGGGGCGGGACCTGGCCGTCACGACCGACTACCGCGCCGTGCTGGCCGGCGTGGCGGCACAGCACCTGGGCCTGCGCGAGGCCGCGCTGTCCACGCTCTTCCCCGGCTACGGCGGCGGCCTGCTGCCCGTGCTGCGCGGCTGAAGGGCGAACCCGGCTTGACGCCCGCCCGCGCGGGCGCTTCACTGCAAGGCACCACCACCCGGAAGGGGCCCGCATGCCGATCGACCGTCGCCGCTATTGCCTGGGGATGGCCGCGGGCCTCAGTGCCGCGGTGCGGGCCCAGGCCACGGTGTCCATCGCCGTCGACTCGCAGAACCCGCCCTTCACGTACCAGACCAAGGGCGAGGGCGCGGCGCGCGGCGTCTACCCGGTGCTGCTGCGTGCCATCTTCAAGCAGCTGGGCGAGCCCCTGCAGCTGCTGCCCATGCCCTGGGCGCGCGCGCTCAACGGACTGGACCGCGCCGAACACGGCGTGGGCGGCCTGTATGCCAACCGCGAGCGCCTGGCCAAGTTCGACTACGGCCAGCCCATCCTGACCGAGACCGTGCGCGTCTACGCGCAGCGCGGCCGGCTCCGGCAGTTCAACGGCCTTGACGATCTGCGCGGCCTGCGCGTGGGCGTGCTGCGCGGCTGGAGCTACGGCGACGAGTTCGACGCCGCCCGCAAGGCCGGCCAGCTGAGGGTGGAGGACGTGACCGACGACCGCGCCAACTTCGGCAAGCTGGAGCGCGACTTTCTGGATGTAGTGCTGAGCGTGGAGCAGACCGGCGAGCAGGTCATGGCCAGCGGCGAATTCCCTTCCGTGCGCGTGCTGCCCAACCCGCTGACCGAAAACCCGGCCTATGTGGCCTTTCACAAATCCCGCCAGCAGCAGGGCTTGCTGGCCCGCATCGACGAAGTGGTGGCCCAACTGCGCCGCAGCGGCGAGCACGCGCGCCTGGTGGCGCAGGGCCTGAAAGATTGAAAGCCCCAGGCGCGACACTCGCGCCCATGAGTTCCCCCGAAGAAGCCCTTGGCATCCGCCCCTTTGCCAGCTACGCCCGCATCATCGATGCGCGCACGCCCAAGGAATTCGCCGAGGACCACATCCCCGGTGCCTGCAACCTGCCCATCGTCAGCCAGGACGAGTTCGCCGAGGTCGGCACCCTGCACCGTACCAACCCGCACCAGGCCTATCTGGTGGGCGCGCAGTACGCGCTGCGCAATGTGGCGAACTACATCGGCGAGGTGATTGCCCAGCACGGCCCGAAGGACAGGCTGCTGATCTACTGCTTCCGCGGCGGCAAGCGCAGCCGCGCCTGGGCCGAGCCGCTGCGCAACATCGGCTACCCCGTCGACGTGCTGCCCGGCGGCTGGAAGGCCTACCGCGCCTGGGTGCGCGAACAGCTCGACCAGCTGCCCACCCAGCTGCAGCTGCGCGTGCTGGGCGGCAGCACCGCCTGCGGCAAGACCCGGCTGCTGCAGGCCCTGGCCGCCGAAGGGGCGCAGGTGCTGGACCTGGAAGGCCTGGCCCGCCACCGCGGCTCGCTGCTCGGCGCCCTGCCCGGCCAGCCCCAGCCCACGCAGAAGATCTTTGACTCGACGCTGCTGCAGGCGCTGCAGCGCCTGGACCCGGCCCGCCCGGTGTGGGTCGAGGCCGAGAGCAAGAAGATCGGCAATGTCCAGCTGCCCACACCCCTGCACGAGGCCTTGCGCGCCGCGCCCACCTGGCGCGTGGCCGCCCCGCTGGCCGCCCGCGTGCAGGTCTGCCGCGAGGACTACGCCCACTTCGCCGCCGCGCCGCTGCAGATGGTGGCCAAGCTCGAACCCCTGAAGCCCCTGGTGGGCGGCGAGACCCTGGCCCACTGGCGCGCGCTGGCCGAAGCCGGCGACAGCGACGGCCTGTTCGCCAGCGTGATGGAGCGCCACTACGACCCCTGCTACGAGCGCTCGCTCAAGCGCGAGCAGGCGCTCACGCCGGTGGCGTTGGCGGGGGTGGATGAGGCGAGCCTGCGGGCGGCGGCCCGCAGCTTGATCGAGCAGACCGGCTGATCAACCCTGTGCGGCCGCGGCCTGCCCACGCACCAGGTTCAAGGGCTTGAGCAGCAGCAGCCCCAGCACGAAGAACAAACCCGTCGACACGATGGCCAGCCGGTGGTTGCCGCCGGCCAGCAGGGTCACCAGGCCGTAGGTCAGCGGGCCCAGGATGGCGGCCAGGCGCACCGCAAACCCCCAGAGCGCGAAGAACTCGGCGCGCCGCGCCGCCGGGGCCAGCAGGCCGGCAATGGCCCGCCCGGCCGACTGGCTGCTGCCCATGCACAGCCCGGCCAACACGGCGGCGGCCCAGAAAAGGCCCGGCCCTTGCGCCAGCGCGGCCAGCACCGTCATCGCGATCCAGCCCGCCAGCGTGATGCCCAGCGCCAGCCGGTGACCG
>JBDHSJ010000409.1:0-2976 GCA_039808065.1 Burkholderiaceae bacterium
GCCCGAGTGCGCGCCGCCGCCCGGCTGGCGCGCGGCCGGGGCGCTTTGCGAGCAAGCGCTGCCAAGCCCGGCCGATCTGGGCATCGAGCCAGATCGGCGCAGCGGCCAACGCGGCGGCGAGCGCGCCGCGCGCGGCACGCTGAAGAGCTTTCTGCAGGCGCGCGGGCAGGATTACCGCCGCGCGCTCAGCAGCCCGCTGAGCGCCGAGGAGGGCTGCAGCCGGCTCTCGCCCCACCTGGCCTTCGGCACTCTGAGCTTGCGCCGCGCCCACCAGGCCACTGAGCGCCGCATCGATGCCGCGCGGGGCCTGGGCGAGCGCGACTGGGCCTACGCCTTGCGCGGCTTCGCCGGGCGGTTGCGCTGGCATTGCCACTTCATGCAGAAGCTGGAGGACGAACCGGCCATCGAGTTCCGGGCCTTCGCCCCCGCCTTCGATGGGCTGCGCCCGGGCGACGCGCACCCCGAAGCCCCGCCCTGGGATGCCGCCGCCCAGGCGCGCTTCGAGGCCTGGTGTGCCGGCCGCACCGGCTGGCCGATGGTGGACGCCTGCATGCGCAGCCTGTGCGCCACGGGCTGGCTGAACTTCCGCATGCGCGCGCTCCTGGTCAGCGTGGCCGCCTACCCCCTGTGGCTGCACTGGCGCCCGGTGGGCCTGCACCTGGCGCGCCAGTTCCTGGATTTCGAAGCCGGCATCCACTGGAGCCAGCTGCAGATGCAAAGCGGCTGCACCGGCATCAACGCGCTGCGCGTCTACTCCCCCACCAAGCAAGCGCGCGACCAGGACCCCGAGGGGCATTTCATCCGCCGCTGGCTGCCGGAGCTGGCCGGCGTGCCCACCGAGTGGCTGGCCGAACCCTGGCGCATGCCGGCCAGCGTGCAGCAGCGCGCCGGCTGCCGCATCGGCAGCGACTACCCGGCTCCGCTGGTGGACGAGCGCGCGGCCATCCGCACGGCCAAAGACCGGCTGTGGGCCGCGCGCCGCAGCCCGCAGGCGCGCGAGCAGGCCGATGCCGTGCAGCAGCGCCACGGCTCGCGCAAAAGCGGCCTGCCGCCCAGCCCCAAACCGGGTGCGCCGCGCAACAAGGAAGCGTTTGCCGCGGCCCAAGGAGAGCTGTTCTGAACTGGAAAGGCAACAAGCAGGCGCTGCCGAGTAAGCCCTGCAGCGCCTGCGGCAAGCCCATGAATTGGCGCAAGGCCTGGGCGAAGAACTGGGCCGAGGTGAAGCACTGCAGCGAGCGTTGCCGGCGTGCGGCAAAAGGTGGACGGCCCTTGGCCAAGGGGGCGCGTTGATGCGGCATCTCGTCATCGTGCTGGGCGACCAGCTGGACCTGGACGCGGCCGCCTTCGACGGCTTTGACCCGACCCAGGATGCGGTGTGGATGGCCGAGGTGGCCGAGGAATCCACCCATGTCTGGAGCAGCCAGCCGCGCATCGCCCTCTTCCTGGGCGCCATGCGCCACTTCGCCGAAGCCTTGCGGGCGGCGGGCCGGCCGCTGCACTACCGCCGCCTGGACGACCCCGCCACGCGCGCCAGCCTGGCCGAGCAGTTGGCTGCGGACCTGACCACCCTGCGCCCGCAGGCCTTGCGCCTGACTCGACCGGGCGACTGGCGTGTGCTGCAGGCCTTGCAGGCGGTGGCGGCACAACAAGGCCTGCCGCTGCAGCTGCTGGAGGACCGCCACTTCTTCACCACGCCGGCCGACTTCGCCGCCCATGCCCGCGGCCGCAAGGGCCTGCGCATGGAGTTCTTCTACCGCGAGCAGCGCCAGCGCCATGGTGTGCTGATGGACGGCCATGAACCCCTGGGCGGCCAGTGGAACTTCGACGCAGATAACCGCGCCGCCTTCGGCCCCGAAGGCCCCGGCTTTGACCTGCCGCAGCCGCCGCGCTTCGCGCCCGACGCCCTCACCCGCGAGGTGCTGGACCTGGTGCGCACGCGCTTTGCCGATCACCCGGGTCGGCTCGAGTCCTTCGCCTGGCCGCTGACGCGAGAACAGGCGCTGCAGGCCCTGCAGGCCTTCATCACCGAACGCCTACCGCTGTTCGGGCCCTACCAGGACGCCATCTGGCCCGGCGAGCCCTGGCTGTACCACGCGCAGCTTTCCGCTGCGCTGAACCTCAAGCTTCTCAAACCGCGCGAGGTGGTGGCGGCGGCCGAAGAGGCGGTGCGCGCCGGCCGGGTGCCGCTGAACAGCGGCGAGGGCTTCATCCGGCAGATCCTGGGCTGGCGCGAGTACGTGCGCGGCATCTACTGGACGCGCATGCCCGCCTACGCCGAGGGCAATGCGCTGGGCGCCACCGCGGACTTGCCGGCCTGGTACTGGACCGGCGAGACCGACATGCCCTGCCTGCGCGATGCCCTTCAGCAGACGCTGGAACACGGCTACGCCCACCACATCCAGCGCCTGATGGTGACGGGCCTGTACGCGCTGCTCTATGGCGTGCAGCCGCAGCAGCTGCACGCCTGGTACCTGAGCGTGTACGTGGACGCGGTGGAGTGGGTGGAGCTGCCCAACACCCTGGGCATGAGCCAGTACGCCGATGGCGGCCTGATGGCCAGCAAGCCTTATATCGCCAGCGGCAAGTACATCGCCCGCCAGAGCCCGCTGTGCAGCAGTTGCCGCTACCGGCCGGACGAGCGCACCGGCCCGCAGGCCTGCCCCTTCACCACCCTGTATTGGGACTTCCTGCTGCGCCACGAGGCCCGCTTTGCCAACCACCCGCGCCTGGCACTGCAGGTGCGCGGCCTGGCGCGCGTGCCCGATGAGGAGCGCGCCCGCATCCGCGCCCAGGCGGCGGCCTTGCGTTCGGCATGATCGGCAGCACCTGGCCCCCGACCCGCGCGGCGGCGCTGCAACGCCTGGCCGCCGTGGATGCCGCGGCCTATGCGCGCAGCCGCAACCACCTCGAGGGTGCGGTCACCGGCCTGTCGCCCTACCTCACACATGGCCTGCTAAGCGTGCCCGAATGCCTGGA
>JBDHSJ010000410.1:0-2960 GCA_039808065.1 Burkholderiaceae bacterium
TGTCCCGGCGCTCGAATTGCAGGCTACCGCTGGGGTCGCTGGCCATCAGGCGCTGAGCGACAGGCGCTGGCAGATACGCCCCCAAGTGGGCCGAGAGACGCTCGCGCTGGGCGCGCGTCAAAGCATGCTCAACAGTGGCCAGGGCCACCGAGAACAAGATCGCAAACAGGGCGGCAGATGCCCAGGGCAACCAGAGGTCAGCCCCCACGAGCAGCGCAGAAGCCGCCAACCAGCAAACCAGAGCCAGCGCCAACCCCGCCAGCGGCAGGCGCTTGGCCGGCACACCGCGACGCCGCACGGCGAGCACCAGCAGCCCCACGGCCATCAAGCCCATGCCCAGCCACTCAAAACTGGGCGCCAGCTCCGGCATGAAGGGAATGCGATGGTCGAGCAGGGCGGCCAACATCTGCGCATGCACTTCGAACCCCGCCGCGACGGGCGCTTGAGGGGTCGCCACGGTATCCCCCAGCCCAAAGGCAGTGGCCCCGACGAGTGCAATCGTGCCCTTCAGCACACTGAGATCCGCGCGGTCCTTGAGCACATCGGCCGCGGAAATCGACATCAGTGCCTTGCGGTCGACGCGATAGGGCACTCGCAAATCGCCGTGCGCATCGAGCGGCACGGTCAAGCCCGGCAGGCTGCGGCTGCTGAGCAGTGCATGCGGCCCCAACCAGCCCGCCAGGCCCAGTTCGCCGCGGGTGACCGCCTGCCAATCCTGACCGCTGACACCAGGAGTGACACCGGCCTGAGCCGCTTGCCAGAACGCAGAAAGCGCCAAACTGGGGTAAGCCTGTCCTTGGTGACAGACCAGTCCCGGCAATTTACGCACCACGCCGTCGCTTTCGAAACGAGGCGTGATGTGACCGGTGGAGCTGGCGGCACGGCGTAGTTCAGCGGCATTGCCGTAGTGACCGTAGGAGCGCGGCGCAAAAGGCGGGCAGCCTGCCTGAGCCAGACCGGCGCCCAGTTCACCCTCGCGCGGGTCCACACGCGGATCCAGCGAAAACAGCTGCGCCATCACCACGGGCGACTTCGACCAGGATTCACGCAGCAGGTCGTCACCCTCGCGCGGCTCCGGGAACACCATGTCGTATGCCTGCACCAGGGCGCCGGCCTGCCCGAGCTTTTCGGACAACTGCGCCATGGTGGCGCGCGACCAGGGCCACGCCCCGATCTCACGAAGACTGGCCTCGTCGATGTCCACCACGACCAGACGACGTTCGGTCTGGCTGGATGCGGCAACCCTCCAGGCCAAATCGCCCGCGGCGTCCTGCGTGCCCTCGGTGATCTGCGGTGCGAAGTGGCGCAGCGCCGCTACAACTCCCAGGATCAGCAGCAGGGCCAGAACCCGCAGCAGCCAGGGGTAGTTGCGCCAGGACAGTTTCATGAACGACATGGGCTCAGCCAGCACGACCGCTCAGCGGCCCCACAGGGTGCGCCCTTTGAACAGGCCGCCCACGACACCTCGCTCAAACATATAACCCGCTTCTTTGGCGTCCAACGACACCGCACCGGCAATCTTCTGGGTGCTGTCCTGCACCGCGAAGGTGCCATCGCTGCGCACATCGCCCGCCATACGGAACTCGGTCTTGCCACCGGCCGGCGAAGACAGCGCCAAGGCAGTGGCAAAGGTGCGGTTGGCAAAGTCCAGACTGAGGCGCGCACCGTTGACGGTTGCCGCTTCGCTCACACCATTGCCTTCGTAAGTCACGGCGGCACGGGTCAGGCGGAAGTCGACCTTGGTGGTCAGACTGGCCGGCAACTGGCCGCTGGGGTTGGTGGGGTCGTTGGCACGGAACAGGCCGATGCTTTCGTCACCCACCGTGATGTGACGACCGAGCGAGGCGATGGAATACGGAGCGCTCAGCTTGTCATTGGGGTCGCGGGCGATCGAATAGCGGCCCCACACCAGCTGGGAATTGAAGTCCCCCGCACGGTTGAGTTCCGGCAAATCGACCGAAGCCAGGGCCAGCGCCGTGACGACATTCATGTCGGAGCCAATCGCCGCGGCGGTGTCGACATCACGCGGGCGCGCAGCCAAGATGCCGGCCACCCGGGCGGCGGATTCGGCCGCCGTGCGGGCCGCCACGCGTTCTTCGGCGTTGTAAGCGGCGCTTGCCAGCGCTGCGCCAGCTGCTGGCACCACATGCGCCATCTGGTCACCCGGCTTGACCTCGACCATCAGGCGGCCCATCTCGGCGCTCAGCAGCCGAGCATCCTTGCCGCCGCAGGGGCCAAGCGCATTGGCCTGGCAGCCCGCCCCAAGCGCGCCGACGACGATCGCCCCGTCGGAGACCGTGGCACGCATGCCGGTGCGATCGGTCTGGACGATGAAGTCGGTGCCCCGCACGCCAATGGCAGCGATCGGGGTATTGAGGCGGAAGCGGTTCTTGTCGACTTCCGTCGCCGCGCCCGAAATCGAGCGGCTGGTGCCCTGCTCCACCTTCAGCCGCACCTCATTCAACAGCGGCTGCTGGGCGGCATAGCGGTAGGCCTGCACTTCCAGCACGCTGTCCGGCCGCACGCTGACGGCGCCGTTGTCGATGAAGCGCACATGGACATGACCGTTGGCCGAGGTCTCGATGCGGTCACCCACCTGGATGGAGGCGCCACGCTTGAGCGCCTGGCGGCTGCCATCGCCATGAACCACCCAAGCCTCGCCGATCAGCAGGCTGACTTGGCCGACGGTTTCGGTGGCGGCATGGGCCAAGCCGGAGCCGGCCAGCGCGCAGGCCAGAGCCGAGCGTGCAAGTGCGGAACGCCAATTCAGGGTTTTTGCGAAGGGCTTGCTTATCATGACCAGACTCCTGTCCGCCGGGGTGAGCGGCGGGAACATGAATGTTGCATCAACACACACAGGGACCATGTGTTGTGCATCACATCCCCTGACGCTTTGTTGCCTGCACAGTTCGGCCCCCGATGCCCATCCTGATCCCGATCCTTCAGGGCCTGCGCCTGTT
>JBDHSJ010000411.1:0-2954 GCA_039808065.1 Burkholderiaceae bacterium
ATGCAGAACACCACCTTGTCGCTGAGCTGGAGCAGGCGCTCCTGCACGGCCGGAAAGAGCTGCTCGGCCAGGGCCGAGAAGGGCGCGAGGTGCTGCTGCGGGTCGCTGCCGGGCAGCGGCTGGTAGCGCTCGCTGAACAGGTCCTCGGGGCTGATCTGGCCCTGCTGCAGCGCCCCTTCCAGCAGCGCGGCGATTTCGGCCGCGGCGCCTTGCGCGGCCTCGATGTAGGGGCTGTCATCGGTGCGCACGCCGCTTTCGGCAATGGTCTCGATCAGCTGCTCGCTCATCGTCAGGAAGCTGTCGGCATGGCGCAGAGCGCGCTGCAGGCCCTGCTGCGTCTGGCCCAGCTGGCCCTGCAGCTCGCGTGCCTGACCGTCCAGCCGGTGGGCCACGACCTCGGATTCCTGGGCTGCAGTGGCCATGGCCGCGCCGTCGCGGTCAATGCCGGCCATGGCGGCATGGATGCCTTTGGCCTGGCCGGACTCCTGCGGCGTCAGCTCCTCGCGCAGGCGCTCGATGCGGGCGTCGAGCTGCTGCACCGAGCCGACGATGCGCTTGCTGGTGGCTTCCACGCGCCCGGCCAGGTCCTTGACCGCGTCGGCCACCACGGCAAAGCCGCGGCCGGCTTCGCCAGCGCGCTTGGCCTCCACCGTGGCGTTGAAGGCCACCAGCCGGGTGTTGAGAGCGACCTGGGTGATTTCCTGTGCCGATTCGCTCACCAGGCGCAGCGCGGCGGCAATCGCCTGCACCTCACCGGCCAACTGTTGCAGGGCCTGGGCGGCGGCGTCGGTGGTGTGCCGGCTCTGCGCGCTGCCGGACACGATGCGCTGCTGCGCCTCGCACACGGCGGCCAGGCCCTGGCCGAGCTGCTGCAGGGCTTCGTGCTGGCGCTGCACGGCCAGCAGGGTGTCGTCCACCACGCCGCGCACCTCGGCCGCACCCTGGCCCAGGGACGAAGCATGGCGCCCCAGAGTGGCGAGGGTGGCGTCCAGCCGCGGCGCGCTGCTGGGTGCGGGGCTTGGCGAAGGCTCGACGGCCGGACGGGGGCTGCGAAAACTCAGTGCCACGATGCGGTCTCCTCAGCGCTGCGGATCGATCCGCAGTCTGCTGCGGGTTTACCGCGTTGGCATCCTTCCCGCCCTCGAATGCGTCAAGCTTTTCGCATCAAGGTGCTTTTGCCGAACAGCGATTCGATCAGGTCGACGGCCAGCAGCGCGGTGCGGTTCTTCTCGTCCAGCGCGGGGTTCAGCTCCATCACGTCCAGGCTGGCCAGGCGGCCGGTGTCGGCAATCATTTCCATGCACAGCTGGGCCTCGCGGTAGCTCGGACCGCCCGGCACGGTGGTGCCCACGCCCGGGGCAATGGCGGGGTCGAGGAAATCGACGTCGAAGCTGACGTGCAGGTGCGTGTTGGCGTCCATCGTCGCCAGCGCCAGTTCCATGGCCTGGCGCATGCCCATCTCGTCGATGTAGCGCATGTCGAAGACTTCGAGCTCCTGCTCGTGCACGAAGCGCTTCTCGCCTTCGTCGACGCTGCGGATGCCGATCTGGCGCACCCACTTCGGGCTGATGGCGGGCTGGGCGGCGCTGAAGCCGCCGATGCCCACCAGCTCGGGCGCACCGAAGCCGCACAGCGTGGCCACCGGCATGCCGTGGATGTTGCCGCTGGGCGTGAGCGCCGAGGTATTGAAGTCGGCATGCGCATCCAGCCAGAGGATGCGCAGCTTCTTGCCGGCGGCGCGGCAGTGGCGCGCCACGGCGCTGATCGAGCCGATGCCCAGGCAGTGGTCGCCGCCCAGCAGGATGGGCATGCGGCCGCCCTGCAACTCGGCGTACACCGCATCGTGCACGGCCTGGTTCCAGGCCACCACTTCGGCGAGGTGGCGGTAGCCATCCACCGGCGGCAGCCAGGGGTTGTGCGGGCCGCTCAGGTTGGCGCAGTCCTTCACATCCACGCCGCGGGCCTGCAGGGCCGGGCCGATGCCGGCCACGCGCAGGGCCTCGGGGCCCATGGAGGCGCCACGCGCGCCGGCGCCGATGTCGGTGGGGGCCCCGATCAGGGACACGGAACGGATCTGGGTCATGGTGCTCTCGGGGGTCAAAGCGCGCATTGCGCGGTGGTCTTGAGGTCGTATTCGTGTTCCAGCACCGCCCAGGCTTCCTCGGCGGTTTCGACGAAGCGGAACATGCGCTCGTCGCCGGGGCTGATCATTCCGGTCTCCACCAGGTAGTCGAAGTTGACCAGGCGGCTCCAGAACTCACGCCCGAACATCAGGATGGGGCGGGCGCGGCATTTGCCGGTCTGGATCAGGGTCAGGGCCTCGAACAGCTCATCGAGCGTGCCAAAGCCGCCCGGGAAGCACACCAGCGCCACCGAGCGCATCAGGAAGTGCATCTTGCGCAGCGCGAAGTAGTGGAAGCGGAAGCAGAGCTCGGGCGTGATGTAGGGGTTGGGGTGCTGCTCGTGCGGCAGCACGATGTTCAGGCCGATGCTTTTGCCCTTGGCGTCGTAGGCGCCGCGGTTGCCGGCTTCCATGATGCCGGGGCCGCCGCCAGTGACGACGTAGATCGGCTGGCCGCAACGCTGGGTCTCGCGCGTGACGATCTCGGCCAGGCGGCGCGCCTCTTCGTAGTACACGCTCATCGCCACCGCCTGCTCGGCGCGGCGCTCGAGGGTGGGGTTGCCGGACTTCTGGGCCTCCAGCAGCGCGGCATGGGCCTTGGCCGGATCCTGGATGCGGGCGCTGCCGAACATCACCAGGGTCGATTCGATGCCTTCTTCCTGCTGCACCAATTCGGGCTTCAGCAGCTCCAGCTGCATGCGCACGGGGCGCAGCTCTTCGCGCAGCAGGAACTCCTCGTCGGCGAAGGCGAGCCGGTAGGCAGGGGTGGCCGCCAGGCGATCGCCCGGGGGCGGCGCGGCGCGGCGCAGTTCTTCTTCAGCAGTCGGAAAGT
>JBDHSJ010000412.1:0-2944 GCA_039808065.1 Burkholderiaceae bacterium
AGTCGGACCTGGTGGCCGCCTTGTACCGCTCACAGTCGTCACTTCAGACGGTCAAGTCGACCTGAGCCGGCGTCGTTGAAACATGGAGAGTCACTCCCACGACACTTCACCACGGGCACGGCGCTGTGGCGCCGTGTCTACCGGCGCCTTCCGCTGCGCTATGCACGTTCTACTGGGGCGCGTTGCTCCCGCTCAGCATGTACGCTGCGAGCACGGAGCGCATGATCGAGGCAATGGGGATCGGGTTCCTCGATGCCGTTCCGCGCATGTTCATCTCGATCGCGGTGGCGGCCTGGTGCGCGGCGCTTCTTTGGTTGGTTTCGGGGTTTCTGGGCCGCACGTGGCAGGCGGCGGTGCCATGACCTCCTCAGCCCCCAGGCCTCGGGAGCCGGTTTCATCGTGACAAGCAGCCTCGCCATCCGGCACGTCGCATTCGAGGACCTCGGCACCCTCGCTCCCGTTCTGGACCAATCCGGCATCGCGCCCCGCTATCTGGACGGCTGGAGTCCGGATCTGGTCCATGTCGATCCCGTCGCCCCGGACCTGGTCGTGGTGTTGGGCGGCCCCATCGGTGTCTACGAGGTCGCCGCCTACCCCTGGCTCGCGCACGAGATCGGGTGGCTGCGAACGCGCATGCTGGCCGGTCGGCCCACGCTCGGCATCTGCTTGGGAGCTCAGCTGATCGCCGCCGCGCTGGGCGCTCGCGTGTACCCCGGGCCGTTGAAGGAACTCGGCTGGACGCCGCTGCAGCTGAGCGCTGCGGGGCGCGTTTCGGCCCTGGCTCCGCTGGACGGCAGGTTGACCTCGATGCTGCACTGGCACGGCGACACCTTCGACCTGCCCGAAGGTGCTCAGCTGCTGGCCAGCACGGCGTCGTACCGCCATCAGGCCTACCGGTGGCAGCAGCATGTGCTGGGCCTGCAATGCCATCCCGAACTGGACGGTGCCACGTTCGAGCGATGGCTGGTGGGCCACGCGCTGGAACTTGCCCAGACCGGCGTCGACGTGCCCGCGTTGCGCGCCGAGACGGCGGCCCGGTCCGGCACACTGGCTCGGCAGGCGGCTCTGGCCTGGCGGCGGTGGCTGGCCGAGGTGGGTCTGGCGTCCGCTGAATGAGCTTTCCGCCCCCTGAGGCCGCTGCAGCCGAGTCGACCCGCGCGCCAAGCTGGAGTGCCCAACGGCTGCTCAGCTCGCCCCATCGGCTGTGCTTCTTCTGGGCCGGCGTGCAGTGGGCGGTCAGCGCAGGCTGGTGGGCAGCCGAGTTGCTCGCTGGGCCACGCGCTGGTGATTCTCAGCATCTGGTGCCTTTGGTGGCGTGGCACGGACTCTGGTTCAGCCTGGGCGCCATGCCCCTGTTCGTGGCCGGCTTCGTGTTCACCGCAGGTCCGCGGTGGCTACATACCACCCCTATCGGCACGCGCCAGCTTTGCGTGGGAGTGGGATTGTTTTCGGCAGGCTGGCTGCTGGCACTGCCGCTTACCGGGGTGGACGCTCGAGCCGTTGCGGCCATGTTGCTCGCGGCTGCGATTGGCCAGTCGCTTCTGGTCGAACGGGTGCTGGCCCTGCTGCGCACGGGTCGCTCCGGAGAGCGCGTGCACGTCGCTCTGATCACCATCGCCATGGCAGCCATGGCGCTGACACTCCTGGCCGCAGCGCTGGCATTGGCCACCGGTTGCGTGGAGTGGCTGCAGCCTCTGGCACAGGCCGGGTTGTGGTGCGGACCCGTCTTGGTGTTCGTGGCAGCCTCGCATCGCATGCTTCCATTCCTCGGCGATGGCCTGTGGCCGGCGCTGGATCGAGGCTGGCCCCATTGGCCGCTGTGGCTGCTGGTATCGCTCGTCCCTGTCCAGGCGGTCGGTGCGTTGTTGCCCAACATGGCCCCGCTGCCCCTGTGGCTGCGGTTCGTTGGCTTCGGCCATCTGGCCGTCGTGTGCGTCGCCAGTGCTGGCCTCACACTTCGCTGGGTGGGACACCCAGCGATGCGCACGCCCATGCTGAGGATGCTCTTCGGCGCGGCCTTGTGGTGGCTGCTGGCGTTGCTGCTGTTGACGGCTGCGGCGCTCCCCGCGTTGTCCGATGAGAGCGCCAGGCGGCTCGGACTCGCCGGCCTGCACGCCTTGGGCATGGGTTACCTGGGCGGCACCTTGCTGACCATGGCGACACGCGTAAGCGCCGCGCACCAGCGAATCGCCCGCGCGATCGACGGTGTCGCCCGCCTGCTCTATATGGTGCTTCAGACCGCCGTACTCGCCCGGCTATGCGCCTTGCTCTGGCCGCAGGCCGCTTCGGTTTGGCTGCCTGCAGCCGCCGTGGCCTGGAGCTTCGTGACCGCGTTCTGGCTGCTGCGGCATGGCCGCTGGCTGGGCCAACCGCCCAGAGCCCGCTCGCGTTCGTCCCAGTCACCGATCATTGCCGCAATCGAGATGCGTTGACGGCCGAGAAGTCTCGGTCGACGTCGACGTCGCAGGGCCGTGTGCGGCCCGACGATCAACGAAAGCTGAGTTGCGGGACCCGCGCCTTCAGCGCCTCGCGCCATGACGCGGCGAGCGCCGCGGCCGGGCCGCCGCCGGGCGGGCGTCCCGCCTGCAACACCCAGCGCTGCACGCCGTGCGACGCCAGCCAATCGGCCAGCATCAGCAGCGCAGGCTCGGGCAGCCACCGCGGATGCCATGTGGTGCGCAGTTCGTACGCCACGCCTGACTGCTGCACCAGCTGCAGCGCCCGCGCGGTTTCCCGCACGCTGCCCGGCGCGCCCGTCAGCGCTGGCAGTTGGGGTGGCGCGGCCTTGATGTCCAGCGCCACCCAGTCCAGCAGCGGCAGCATGCGGCTCAAGTGCGCGGCCGAGACGCCAGCCGTGTGCAGCGCCGTGGCCAAGCCTGCCTCGCGCACTTCGGCCAGGGCCGACGGCAGCGCCGGGTCCAGCGTGGGTTCACCGCCGCTGAAC
>JBDHSJ010000413.1:0-2935 GCA_039808065.1 Burkholderiaceae bacterium
GCCATGTAGGCGGTGAACTGGGTGGCTGCCACCTTGGGGTTGGTGACGTCCATCATGATGGCCGAGCGGGTGCCGTACATCAGGCCCAGGAAGAAGTTGTAGACCAGCGTGGTGGCCCACAGCGCACTCACCAGCACCGTGTCGACCGGCGCACTGCCGGGCGCCCGCGGCATCACATAGCCCTGGCGCTCCAGCACATAGGCCATGTACACCGCCGGCAGACTCATCAGGCCCAGGTAGACGAACAAGGTGGTGCGCCGGCCCAGCTTGTCGGACAGCCAGCCGCCGGCCACCATGGCCACGGCGGAGATCAGATTGCTCCAGAACTCGAGTTGAGCCGTCTGGTTCTCGTCCAGCCCGAACTCCGCGGAAAGGCTGGAGCGCAACGACAGCCCCAGCGCCATGGCGCCAGCCGGCAAGAGCGAGAACCACACGCCGGCAAAGGCGCCACGCGTGCCCAGGAACGACTTGAAGGCCTCCACCGAGAAGGCCTTCATTTCAGCGGCGGCCTTGCGCAGGCCGCGCGCTTGCTCACCGATCTGCTCCGCCGCCTGACCGGCCGCCTGCACCACCGCCTCCTTCATCGGCCACACCACCAGGCCGGTGACGCTGAGGATGGCCAGCGCGACGAAGAAATAGGTCGCCTGGAACCCGGTATAGGGAACCAGAAAGAGCACGCCGCTGCCGCCAATGGCCTGGCCCACCGCTGCGCCGGCGAACATCAGGCCGTTGGCCAGGCCCCGCTCGTCTTCCTGCAAGGTGTTGCAGGCCAGGGCATCAATGGCGACGTCCTGCATGGCCGCAAAGGTGTTGTGCACCAGCAGGATGGCAGTGAACAGCCAGAGCTGATCCGGCAATTTCACGCCCACCAGCACCGCCAGCGTGAGCGCCATCACGAGCTGGGTGCCCAGGATCCAGGCGCGCCGGTGGCCCCAGCGCTGCGAGCGGAACACATCCACCAGCGGCCCGAAGGCCCATTTGAAGGCCCAGGGCAGGTAGAAGGAGCCGACAAAGGCGCCGATTTCCGCCGGGCCCACGCCCAGCTTGCGCAGGTAATAGGCCACCGCCGTGGCGGCGAAGCCGAGCGGAATGCCCTCGGTGACGTAGAGCGCAAAAAAGGCCGCGAGGCGGCCTTTGCGGGTGGCGAGCAAATTGGGGAGCATGGGTCCTGGCCGGCGTCAACACCGCCGGCAGCGCTGGGCAAATTGGCGCGCATTGTCCAAGCGCAGGCCCGGTCGCCCGCCCCAGGCTTGCCCTGATCGGCTGAGGCAGCTGCCGGCCCTCTCGATAATCCCGCCGATGCAAAGTTTCGATGTGGTGGTGGTCGGCGCCGGGGCGGCCGGCCTTTTTTGTGCCGGCCTGGCCGGGCAACGCGGTCTCAAGGTCCTGCTGCTGGACCATGCCGACAGGATCGCCGAAAAGATCCGCATCTCGGGCGGCGGGCGCTGCAACTTCACCAACCGCGACGCCGGGCCGGCCAACTTCCTGTCCGAGAACCCGCATTTCTGCCGCTCGGCCCTGGCCCGCTACACCCCGGCCGATTTCATCGCCCTGGTGCAGCGCCATGGCATTGCCTTCCACGAAAAGCACCGCGGCCAGCTGTTCTGCGATGGCTCCGCCGAGCAGATCATCCGCATGCTGCTGGCCGAGTGCGCGCAAGGCGGCGTCACCCACTGGCAGCCCTGTGCCGTCTCGGCCGTGCGCCAGGGCGCCGAGGGCTTCGAGCTCGACACCGCCCGCGGCCCGGTGCGTGCGCCGCGGCTGGTGGTGGCCACCGGCGGCCTGCCGGTGCCCAAGATCGGCGCCACCGACTGGGGCCTGCGCATCGCCAAGCAGTTCGGCCACCGCATCGTTGAGCCCCGCCCCGCGCTGGTGCCGCTGACCTTCAACGAGACCGAATGGGCGCCCTTTGCCGCCCTGGCCGGTGTGGCGCTGGAGGTGGAGATCGAAACCGGCGAGGGCCGCCGACGCACCCGCTTCGTGGAAGACCTGCTGTTCACCCACCGCGGCCTGAGCGGGCCGGCGGTGCTGCAGATCTCCAGCTTCTGGCAGCCGGGCACGCCGGTGCGCATCGCCCTGGCGCCGGCCAGCCTGGGCGAGACCCTGCGCCAGGCCAAGGGCCGCACGCAGCGCCACCTCGGCAACGAACTGGCCCAGCACCTGCCCGAACGCCTGGCGCAGACCTGGCTGGCCCTGCAGCAGCTGCCCGCCGACAAGCCCATGCCCGACCAGCGCGACAAGGACCTGGCCCGTCTGGCCGACAGCCTGGCGCGCTGGAGCGTGCTGCCCACCGGCACCGAGGGCTGGCGCAAGGCCGAGGTGATGGCCGGCGGCGTGGACACCCGCGACCTCGATTCCCAGAGCATGGGCAGCCGCCTGGTGCCCGGTCTGCATTTCATTGGCGAGGTGGTGGACGTGACCGGCTGGCTGGGCGGCTACAACTTCCAATGGGCCTGGGCCAGCGCGGCGGCCTGCGCGCGCAGCTGGTGAGCTTCGGCGCTGCGGCCCAGCGCAATCGGCACGCGCGCTGACGCCCCCTGGACCGAGGGGCCCGCGGCCGCTGCGTTGAGGACCGAACCGGCGAGTGCGAGGATGAAACGGCGTTGCGTCCCCCTTCCCTCTGCGCTGCCATGGCCCGCACTCCCCGCCTGCCCCATTTCGTCCCCGGCCTTGCCGCCGCCGGTCTGCAAGCGCTGCGCGATGCCGCGCCGCAGCTGGCGGATTGGCAGCTGCGAGCGCCCATCGATCTGAGCTTGGACGATGCGGAGGCACTCGCGCAGGACTATCTGAACAAGCTGCAGTACCCCCACCACCTCTTCCCGCTGCTGCCCTACGAGGCCCAGGACCGCGTGGCCGTGGCGCTCGGACTGCCCGCCTTCGACGACTTTGAGCCCCCTGCGGCGCCGGCCGCAGCGCCGGCGTCCGACCTGCCCTT
>JBDHSJ010000414.1:0-2930 GCA_039808065.1 Burkholderiaceae bacterium
GCCGGGATCACGCAGCGTGGCTGCGCTTGAGGGACGGGTGCAGCAGCGGCAGCAACTGCACCGCCAGCAGCGCAAAGAGGATCAGGCCGCAGCCCAGCAGGCCCTGGGTGCTCAGGCGCTCATCCAGCAACCAGTAGCCGAACAGGGCGGCGAACAGGGTTTCACTGCTGAGGATGATGGCGGCGTCGCTGGCCTGGGCGTGGCGCTGGGCCACCACCTGGGCGGTGAAGGCCAGGCCGACGCTACAGATGCCGGTGAAGGCCACGGCCGGCCAGACCTGGATCACCTGCGCCAGCGTGAAAGGCTCGGCCACCAGGGCATAGGCCAGGGCCAGCACGCCCACCACGGCGAACTGGCCGCAGGCCACGCTGAAAGGGGCATCAAAGCGATCGGCCAGGCGGCCCACCCACAGCACATGGGCGGCCCAGGGCAGGGTGGAGGCCAGCACCCACAGGTCGCCGGTGTTGAAGCTCAGCGTGTGCGCGCCGCTGAGCAGGAAGGCGCCGGCCACGCAGGCCAGGGCGCAGGGCCAGACGCTCCAGTGCGGCGATTCCTTCAGCCACAGCGCCGCCAGCAGCGGCACCAGGGGCACGTAGAGCGCGGTCAGGAAACCGGCATTGGTGACGCTGGTGTGCACGATGCCGACTTGCTGCAGGCCGGCGCCGACGACCATCAGCAGGCCCAGCACCAGCACGGCCGGCACCATGGAGTGGCGGCGTGATTCGGGGCGGCGGCGCGGTTGCTCCCACAGCGCCAGCGGCAGCACCACCAGGGCGCCGAGCAGGAAGCGCACGGCGGTGAAGGCCATGGGCCCCAGGGCCTGCATGGCCTGAGACTGGAACACGAAGGCCGACCCCCAGATGATGGCGACGACGACGAGCAGCAGGTCGGCTTGGAGGCGGGTCATTCCACGGGTCATAAGGCGGTCGATTCGAGAGCGGCCAGCTCTTCGGGCGTGAAGCCGGCCAGGGCGCGCGCGCCCAGGTTCAAGGGTTTGCGCGGGCGCGGCGCCTGGTACTGGGCGCACAGGGCGGGGAAGTCGGCTTCGGGGTCCACGCCGTCGCGTTCGCAGGCCCAGCGGTACCAGCGGTTGCCGATGGCGACATGGCCGACCTCGTCGCGCAGGATCACGTCCAGGATCTCGACCGCACGGTGGTCACCCGCGGCAGCAAGCTTCTTCTGCAGCGGCGGCGTGGCATCCAGGCCGCGCGCTTCCAGCGTGCGCGGCACCAGGGCCATGCGGGCGCGGAAGTCGCGCGCGGTGCGCTCGCACATGGTCCACAGGCCATCATGGGCGTCGAAGTCGCCATATTCATGGCCCAGCGTGCGCAGGTGCTCGCACAGCAGCTGGAAGTGCAGGGCTTCCTCGGCCGCCACCTGCAACCAGTCGGCATAGAAGGCCGCTGGCAGGCCGGCGAAGCGCTGCACGGCATCGAGTGCCAGGTTGATGGCGTTGAACTCGATGTGGGCGATGGCGTGCAGCAAGCCGGCGCGGCCTTCGGGTGTGTGCGGACTGCGGCTGCGCACCGCCAGGTGCTCGACCAGGCGCGGCCGCGCCGGGCGGCCGGGCAGGGGGGCGTCGGTTTGGGGCGTGGCCTGCGGGTCCAGTGGCACGGCACCGGCCTGCCAGTTGCGCCACAGCGCGCGGGCGCCGTCAAGCTTGGTCTGGGGGTCGGGCTCGCCGAGCAGGCTCAACGCCTGGTGGCGGAGCTCGACAATCATGGGCCGCGATTATCCTTTCGCGTTTTCCCTGAATCCCCTTGGATCCCTTCGCATTGAGGCGACGAGCATGAGCATTTACCGCCTGGGTGAGCATGAGCCCGAAGTTCCCGCCAGCTGCTGGGTGGCGCCCAGTGCCACCGTGGTGGGGCGCGTCAAACTGGGCGAGCAGTGCTCGGTCTGGTTTGGCGCCGTGGCGCGGGGCGACTCCGATCAGCTCACGCTGGGCGATCGCGTGAATGTGCAGGACAACGCCGTGCTGCACGCCGACACCGGCTTTCCGCTGGTGATCGAGGACGACGTCACCATCGGCCACCAGGCCATGGTGCATGGCTGCCATGTGGAGCAAGGCTGCCTAGTGGGCATCCAGGCGGTGATCCTAAACGGCGCGCGCATCGGCGCGGGCAGTCTGGTGGGCGCGGGTGCCCTGGTGACCGAGGGCAAGGTCTTTCCGCCCCGCAGCCTCATCGTTGGCAGCCCGGCCAAGCTGCTGCGCGAACTGACCCAAGAAGAGAGCGCCCGCTTGCTGCAATCGGCCGCGCACTACGCGCGCAATGGCGCCCGCTACGGCGCCGAACTGGAAAAGATGGAATGAGTGAGTTTCAGAAGTTCATGTTCGAAGGCCTGCCGGTGCGCGGTGTGGTGGTGCGCCTCACCGACTCCTGGCAAGAACTGCAGTCGCGCCGCCAAGAGCCGCTGCCCGATGCCGTCATGGCGCTGCTGGGTGAGATGAGCGCCTGCGCGCTGCTGCTGCAGGGCAATCTGAAGTTCCAGGGGGCCTTGGTGATGCAGATGTCGGGCGATGGCCCGGTCAAGCTGGCGGTGGCCGAGGCACGCACCGATCTGAGCTACCGCGCCACCGCGAATGTCACGGGCGCGGTGCCGCGCCTCGATGGAAAGGGCCAGTTCAATCTCGCCGACCTGCTGAACGTGCACGGCGGCGGACGCTGCGCCATCACGCTGGATGCCGATGACCGCCCGCCCGGCGTGCATCCCTACCAGGGCGTGGTGCCGCTGAATGACGAGCATGCGGCGCGGTTCTCGCGACTGGCCGAAGCCGTTGAGCAGTACATGAAGCTTTCCGAGCAGTTGGACACCAAGATCGTGCTGGCGGCCGATGCCCACAGTGCGGCTGGCATGCTGATCCAGCGCATGCCACTGGAAGGCGAGGCCAATCTGGAGGGCCGGGTGGGTGCGGAGCAGGCGGCCGA
>JBDHSJ010000415.1:0-2915 GCA_039808065.1 Burkholderiaceae bacterium
GCCCCGCCGGCGCGGCTGCGCGCCAGGCTTTGGAAGCTGTAGAGCGCGTCGTAGGTGGGGATGCCCCAGCCGTACAGGAAGAGCTGGAACTCGAAGTTCTGGATCTTGGGCGAGTAGCTGCTGAAGCTTTCGGTGGCCAGCTTGGCCTTGACGCCGACGCGCGCCCACATGCTGACGATAGCCTGGCAGATTTCCTCGTCGTTCACATAGCGGTTGTTGGGGCAGTTGAAGGGCGTTTCGAAGCCGTTCGGGTAGCCGGCTTCGGCCAGCAGCTTCTTGGCGCGCTCGGGGTCGGCCTTGGGGGCTTGGTCCAGCTGCGGGTTGTGGCCGTTGACGCCCGGTGCCACCATGGTGGCGGCGGGCAGCGAGAGGCCGCGCATGATGGCGCGCTGGATGCCGTGGCGGTCGATGGCCAGGCTCAGGGCCTCGCGCACGCGGCGGTCCTTCAGGGGGTTGCCCTGCACATTGCTGCCCTTGAGCTGGTCGGAGCCCTGGTCCATGCCGACGAAGATGGTGCGGACCTCGTTGCCCTCGATGACCTTGAACTTGCCGTCGCCCTTGATCTTGGCGACGTCCTGGGTGGGCATGTCCGTCATCATGTCCACCTCACCCGAGAGCAGCGCGGCCACGCGCGTCTGGTCGCTCTTGATCGGGGTGTAGATGACTTCCTTGACGTTGCTGGCGTTCTTGGCGTCCCACCAGTCGGGGTTCTGCGCCATGGTGATGCGCTGCTCGGGCTGCCAGCTGACGATCTTGTACGGCCCGGTGCCCATGGCATTGCGGGTGGCGTAGTTCTCTTCCTTGGCCTTGTAGTTGGGCGGGTTGATGGCCTTGTTCTTCTCGGCCCAGGCCTTGCTGACGATGCGGAAGTCGACGATGGTGCGCGTCAGGATGGGGTTGGGCCGCTCGAGGATGAAGTCCACCGTGTGGCTGTCGACCTTCTTCACTTCCTTCACGCCGGCCACAAAGGCCTGCAGCGTGGAGGTGGGGGACATGATGCGCTGGAAGCTGAACACCACGTCGTCGGCGGTGAAGGGCGTGCCGTCCTGCCACTTGACGCCCTTGCGCAGGCTGAAGCGCACCTGCGTGGGGCTGAGCTGCGACCAGGAGGTGGCCAGGGCACCCTCGATCTTGTAGTCGCGGGTGTAGCGCGTCAGGCCCTCATAGGTGTGCTGCAGCAGGGCGCTGGTGGTGCTGTGGTTCTGGCTGTGCGGGTCCAGGGTCAGCACATCGTTCTGGGCGGCCCAGCGCAGGGTGTTGGCGGGGGCGGCGGTGGCGAACAGGGCAGCGGCGGCCAGGGCGCCAAGGGTGCGGGTCAGCATGCGGTTTCCTCCGAAGCGAAGGGCGCATGGTAGTCAGCCCGGCGGGGCTTTCTGCTCGTTCGGGTGCAGGGTTTCCAGGTCGGCATCGCAGCCGCTGCCGGCGGCGATCCAGCGCCTTGCGAGGGCGCGCAGCGGGCCATCCAGCGCGTGCGCCTGCTTGGCTGGGCGGCCTAGCAGATGGGCCAGCGGCGCGCGCAGCAGGCCGCAGCGGTAGCGCGCTTGCGCGCCATCCCACTCCAGCACCGCGCATTCGCCGTGCCGGCGTCGGCTGGCCAGCATGCCGAGCGGGCAGGGCTCGGCCAGGCAGCATTGCCCGCAGCCGTTGCACGGTGCACCCACGGCCGGCTTCGGGGGCGCGGCGGCTTCGATGCGGATCCAGCGCGTGGGGCCGGGCATGGTTCAGGCGTGCGCGGGCAGCGTCAGCTCGACCCGGCAGCCCTGGCCGGCTTCGCTGTGCAGCTCGATACGCCCGCCCAGGCGCTGCTCGACGATGGCGCGGCTGACAAACAGGCCCAGGCCGCTGCGCCCCTGCCCGAAGCGGCTGGTGGCATAGGGCTCGAACAGCTGCGGCAGCAGATCGGGCGGCACGCCGGGGCCTTGGTCTTGCACGCGCATGCGCAGCCAGCCGGGACGCTCGAACTCGGCGTCGACCGCCACCGCACCGGTCTGGCCCTGCGCGTAGGCGTGGCGCGCGCTGTTCTGCAGCAGTTGCTGCAGCACCTCCAGCAGGGCCTCGCCGTCCAGGCGGGCGCGGCTGGGCACGTTCAGATGCAGGTGGATGCTGTCTGGCAGGCTGCGCTGCGCGGCGGCGCGGACCAGTGCGGGCAGGTCCACAGGCTCCACAGCCGCTTGCCGGGTGAGTGTCGGCAGGTCGCGAAAACCGCTGAGCAGCTCGGAGGCGCGGGTGAGGCTGGTGACGACAAGCCTGCTGCCTTCGTGCAGGGTCTGCAACTGGCACTCCAGCTCGCTGCGGCGCAGCTGCCCGGCCTGCAGGGCGCGGGGCAGCTCCGCGGTCAGCTGTTCCAGCGCGCTGGCGGTGGTCAGCGCATTGCCCACCGGCGTGTTGATCTCGTGCGCCATGCCGGCCAGCATGCGACCCAGGGCGGCGTGCTTGGCGGCATCGAGCAACTGGCGCTGCGTGGCGCTGAGCTCGTCCAGCGCGCGTTGCAGACGGCGGTTGGTGCGGGCCAGTTCGGTGGCATGGGCCTCGCTCTGCGCGCGGCGCTGGCGCTCGTGCGCCAGCTCCAGCGCCTGGCGGGCGGCCCGCAGGTCGCCCTCGCCGTGCACGCGTTGGGCGGCCAGCGCCACGCGATGGCTGTCAGCCAGGCTGGCGAGGGCCTCCTGCGCCTGGCCGGCTTGGGCTTGCCAGCGCGCCAGGCGTTCCAGGAAAAAGATCTGGTCGACCGGCTGCAGTTGCTCGCGCACGCTGGCCAGCCAGTCTTTGGCGAGGGCAATGGCCGCTTCGTGCGCGCCTTCGGCGAACAGCAGGCTGCTGTTGGCGAGCTGCAGGCCGGCGCGCACAGGCGCCTGCGGTGGCGTCTGGCGAGCCAGGTGCTCGGCCTCGCGCAGATAGGCCCGCGCCTCGTCCAGGCG
>JBDHSJ010000416.1:0-2878 GCA_039808065.1 Burkholderiaceae bacterium
CCCCTGCCGCTTCGGCGCCGGCCAGCCCCGCATCGGCAGCTTCGGCTGCCGCGTCCTGAACCGGAGGTCCTTCATGCATCGTCGCCATCGCGCCATCGTCATCCCGACCCAGCGCTCGCGCACCTCGTGGGTCTCCGTGCTCGCTGGTGCCGCGCTGCTCAGCGGTGTGTCCCTGGCCGGGGTCCTGGTGGGCCTGCGTCTGCTCGATCCGGTGGGCGCTGAACCGTCGCGCCAGGCGGGCATGGTCACCGAGCCCTTGATGCTGGACGCACCGGCGGCCGGTGCGGAAGTCCTGCCAGGGAAGTCCAGCCCAGCGGCCGCGCCAGCGGCGCCCCGGTCCGTCCGCCAGCCTGCCGCGCCAGCCGCGACCGTGCCTGCCCCTGTGACACCCGCCTGCCGAGATTGCGGCGTGGTGGAGTCCGTCGAGAAGCGGGTGAGAAGCGCGCCCACCAGCGGGGTGGGCGCCGTGGCCGGTGGGGTGGTCGGCGGCTTGCTGGGCAACCAGTTCGGCAAGGGCGATGGTCGCCGCGCCATGACCGTGGTGGGCGCTGTAGGGGGCGGCGTGCTGGGTCACGAGATCGAGAAAAAGCAGCGCAGCCACACCGAATACCTGGTGCGCGTGCGGATGGCCGACGGCAACCTGCGCGAGCGCGTGCACGCCCGCCCGCTCGCCATCGGCAGCAGTGTGCGCCTGGGCGAGCAGGGCTTGCAGCCGTTGGAGGCTGCGCCCTGAGGATCGCCCCTGGCGCCGGCCAGCTGAGGGAGACTGGCGGCTTTTCCACCCCTGAAGCAGCGACATGATCCGAGTGGGCATCGTGGACGACCACGCCATCGTGCGGGCGGGTCTGCGCCAGTACCTGAGTGAGCACACCGATCTGCGCGTCGTCGGCGAGGCCAGCAATGGCCAGGAAGCGCTGGAGCTGGCGCGCCAGACCGAGCTGGATGTGCTGCTGCTCGACATTTCCATGCCCGGCCACAGTGGCATCGATGCCCTGGCCGCCATCAAGGCGCGCTTCGAGGCCCTGCCGGTGCTGATCCTCAGCGGCTTTCCCGAGACGCAGTACGCCAGCGCGCTGCTGCGTCAAGGCGCGGCCGGCTACTTGAGCAAGGACTGCGACCCCGACGAGATCGCCGACGCCATTCGCGTGGTGGCCCGGGGCCGGCGCTACATCAGCGGCGCCGTGGCCGAGCTGCTGGCCGAGAGCGCTGTGTCCCCGCAGGCCGACAAGCCGGCGCACGAGACCCTCTCCGAGCGCGAGCTGCAGGTCTTTCTGCGTCTGGCCAAGGGCGAAACGGTGGGCCAGGTGGCCGATTCGCTGTGCCTGAGCGTCAAGACCGTCAGCACCTACCGCACCCGGGTGATGGAAAAGCTCAAGTTGCGCAGCAACAGCGAGCTCACCTACTACGCGCTCAAGCAGGGCCTGATCCAGTGAGCGCCCTGCTGGAGGCCCTGGACCTGGGCCTGGGCGTGTGTGCCGCCCTCAGCACGCGGCTCGGGGGCGTGAGTGGCGCGGGCTTTGCCAGCCTGAACCTGGGCGACCACGTGGGCGACCGCCCGGAGGCCGTGGCCGAGAACCGCGCCCGTGTGGCCGCGGCGCTGGGTCGGCCGGTGCAATACCTGAAGCAGGTGCATGGCATGCAGGTGGCCGCCGTTGCGCACGCGGGGCCCGCGCCGGAAGCGGATGCGGCCTGGACGGCCCAGCCCGGCGTGGCGCTGGCCGTGCTGGTGGCCGATTGCCTGCCGGTGCTCTTCGTTGCCCGCCGCGCCGACGGGCAGGCCGTGGCCGTGGCTGCGGCCCACGCGGGCTGGCGCGGTCTGGCCGGTGGGGTGCTGGAGCAGAGTGTGGCTGCGCTGCGCACGCAGGGGGCTGACGCGCTCATTCACGCCTGGCTGGGGCCGTGTATCGGCCCCGAGGCCTTCGAAGTCGGTGAAGACGTGCTGCGCGGTTTCGGCCGGGAACCGGGTGCAGCCGGGCCGGGCTTTCGCTACCGGCCGCGCGCCGACGGCAGCCCACGCTGGCGGGCCGACCTGCATGCCTTGGCGCGGCAGCGCTTGGCCCTTCTGGATGTGGAGGTGCTGGGGGCGGAAACCACCTGCACCGTCAGTGCCCCCTCACGCTTCTTCTCGTTCCGGCGCGACGGGGCTGGCAGCGGGCGCTTTGGCGCGTTCATCGGCCTGTCGTAAGCGCCGTTTACGCTGCGGCGTCCCCAGCAGGTAGGCCAGCAGTGCACAGGGCAGCAGGCCATAGAAGAGCAGGGTGATGACGGCACCCAGCACCGTACCTTGCGGCGACGTGGCCTCGGCCAGCGCCATCAGGACGGTTACGAACAACCAGGCAAATAGCACAAGGTACATTGCGGGTTAACACTGAGACTAGAGGCGCCACTCCAGGAGGCAAGCTGGGGTGCTTGGCCCGCATCTTCGCCCTTCCATGACTGACGCTTTCAAGCTGCCCCCATTTCCCACACTGCCCGACTTTGAGTCCGTCACTGCCGCGCTGAAGCCCTGGGCGGGTGTCGAGTTGCCGCTGGACGCCTGGAGCCGGCTCCAAAGCCAGTACCTGGAGCAGGCCACTTCGCTCTGGAACGAAGCGCTGCAGAAGGATGCCGCTGGCGAACCGCTGAAGGACCGGCGCTTTGCCAGCAAGGCCTGGAGCGAGGACCAGGGGGCCCATTTCCTGGCCCAGCTCTACCTGCTGAACGCCCGCACCCTGGGCGAGATGGCCGAGGCCGTGCAGGGCGATGCGAAAACGCGAGCGCGCATCAAGTTCGCCGTGCAGCAGATGGTGGATGCGGCCGCCCCCAGCAATTACCTGGCGCTCAACCCTGAGGCGCAGCGGCTGGCGCTCGAAACCGGTGGCGAGAGCATCGCCAAGGG
>JBDHSJ010000417.1:0-2869 GCA_039808065.1 Burkholderiaceae bacterium
GCTCGATGTTGTTGAGTCCAATCACACGCCGGTCCGCGCCCAAGAGCGTCGAGTAGCGCGGGCCGTTGACGTTGACGACCGGCGGGTCCTCGCCCAGGGTCTTCCAGACCACACCGCCCCAGCCCGCTTCGAAGGCGCGCACGACGTTGATCTCTTTGTCGGTGGGCGGGGCTGACGCCAGCCAGAAGGGGTTCGGGCTCTTGATGCCGAGGAAATTGCTGCGCAGATCGGCCATGGCTCAGGCTCCCTTCGTCAGTTCGGCGTGGATGTCGAGGGCGGAGCGCTTGCCATGCTCCACGGCTTCCACGGTCAGGTCGCGGCCGCCGAAGCGGCAGTCGCCGCCGGCCCAGACGCGCGCGCGGCTGGTGCGGCCGGCGTCGTCGGTCTTGATGCGGCCGCCCTGCAGCTCGATGCCGGCCGGTGCGCCTTCCAGCGTCTGGCCGATCGCGCGCAGCACCTGGTCGGCGGGCAGTTCAAACTGCTCGCCGCTTTCCACCAGCTTGCCGGCTTCGAGGGCGGTGTAGGCAAAGCGCATGCCGCGCACCGCGCCACCTTCGGCCAGCACGGCCTTGGGCGCGGCCCAGTGGCGGATCGTCACGCCATGCTGCAGGGCCCAGCGCTGTTCCACCTCGGAGGCGGACATCGATTCCGGCCCGCGCCGGTAGACGATCGAGACCTCCTCGGCGCCCAGCAGCTTGCTCTGCACGGCAGCGTCCACGGCCGTCATGCCGCCACCGATGACGATGACGCGCCGACCCACGGCCACGTCTTTGGGGTTCGACTGGCGCAGCTCGGCAATGAAGTCCACCGCGTCGCGCAGCCCGCTCAGCTCCGGCTCGTTCAGGCCCAGGCTGTTGACGCCGGCCAGGCCCAGGCCCAGGAAGACGGCGTCGTACTCAGCCAGCAGGGCATCGAGCGTGAACTCGCGCCCCAGCTGCTGGCCGCAGCGCAGCTCAATGCCGCCGATCGACAGCAACCAATCCAGCTCCTGCTGCGCAAAGCCGCCCGCGGTCTTGTAGGTGGCCAGTCCGTATTCATTCAGGCCACCGCCCTTGGGCCGGGCTTCCAGGATCACCACCTCGTGGCCCTGGCGCGCCAGGCCATGCGCGCAGGCCAGGCCGGCGGGGCCGGAGCCCACCACGGCGATCGTCTTGCCGGTGGACGCGGCGCGCGTGAACAGCGGCGCACCGGGCTTGGCGAACAGGGCGTCGGTGGCATGGCGCTGCAGCGCGCCGATCTCGACCGGCTTGTCCTCACTGGTGTTGCGCACGCAGGCCTGTTCGCACAGCACCTCGGTGGGGCAGACGCGCGCGCACATGCCGCCCAGCGGGTTGGCCTCCAGGATTGTCTTGGCGGCGCCGCGCAGATTGCCTTGCGCGATGCGGGCGATGAAGCTCGGGATGTCGATGCCGGTCGGGCAGGCCGTCTGGCAGGGCGCGTCGAAGCAGTACAGGCAGCGCTCGGCCTCGACTTGCGCCTGCATCGGCGTCAGGTTCGGATGGGCATCGGCGAAGTGGCGTGCATACGCGGCCTCGCTCAGGCGGCCAGCCTGCAGGCCGCAAGCGCGTGCAGCGGCGGGAAGGTCGGGGGCGGACATGGCCTCTCCTGGACAACGTGAATGCGTGAATCTTTACCGTTTGGTAAAAATAACGCGACCGTACAAACCCGCTCCGCGCTGGCCCCATCCTTCCAAGGGATGGGCTCAGTGGCTGTCACAGCACGCCACCACAATCGCGCCCCATGCCTGCCCTGATGCCGCATCCCAAAAGCCTGCTCGAGCCCCCGGCTGCCGAACCGCGCGCGCCCCGCGCTGCGCGCCTGGCCAAGCAGGAGCAGATCCTGCGAGCGGCTGAGCGCTTGTTTGGGCGTTACGGCTTGGAAGGAGTGGCCATCGAGGCCATCGCCACCGAGCTGGGGCTGAGCAAGCAGAACCTGCTTTATTACTACCCGAGCAAGGAACAGCTTTACCTGGCCGTGCTGGACGATGTGATGGACTCCTGGCTGGCCGGCATGGCCCGCATTGCCCAGCATGACGACCCGGCCACGGCGATTGCCGAGTACGTCGCCGCCAAGCTGCGCTTCTCGCAGGAACGGCCCAGCGGCTCGGCCGTGTTCACGCGCGAAGTGATGGCCGGAGCGCCGCTTTACGCCTCGCGCCTGGCCGAGCAGGTGCAGCCCCAATTGCAAGCGGATCTGCGCCAGTTCGAGCGCTGGGCCCAGGCCGGGTTGATCCGGCGCGTGGATTTCACGCATCTGATGTTTCTGATCTGGGCCTGCACCCAGGCTTATGCCGATTTGGCGCCGCAATTCGCTCTGCTGCTGGACAAGCCCGCGCTGGAGGCACGCGACTACGCCACCGCGCAACAACTGATCACCGACATGGTGCTGGGCCAGTTGAAACCTGTGTGACGAAATTTGTGCCGGCTTGATCCGGCACGCTGCCCGCCTTACCCTGGCCCGCTCCAGGGACTGAACCAAGGCGCGCAGCATGAGCTTTCACCTCTACCGCATCACGGAGATCTACTCCAACCCCAGCGGCACGGTGCAGTTCATCGAGCTCAGTGTGGGCAATGCCAATGGCGAGTCGCAGTGGTCGGGCGTGCGCCTGCAAAGCAGCGCGGGGGGCGAGAGCCGCAGCTTCACCTTCCCCAGCAACCTGCCCAGCAGCAACACGGCCAACACCACCGTGCTGGTGGCCACCCAGGGCTTTGCCAACCTGGGCCTGGTGGTGCCCGATTTCATCGTCCCCGACGGCTTCTTGTTTCTGAACGGCGGCCGGCTCAATTTCGGCGGTGCCGATGACGTCAGCTACGGCCGCTTTCCGGCCAATGGCGAGCAATCGCTGGATCGCAACGGCGTGGCCGCGACT
>JBDHSJ010000418.1:0-2865 GCA_039808065.1 Burkholderiaceae bacterium
CCAAGGAGCAGGCCCGCCAGCAGGCGCAGGCCACCGGCTCGCTGTACGGCGGCTGGCGCGTCTACCAGCAGCGCTGTGCCAGCTGCCACGGCGACTGGGCCGACGGCGCGGGCGGCGCGCCCAACCTGCTGCTGCGCGTGCGCGACCTCGGGCCGCAGCGCTTCGTGGACCTGGTGCTGCGCCGCTACAGCAAGGACCTGCTGCCCGAAGGCGGCGGCACCCCGCGCGAGACCCTGGTGGACGAGGTGCTGGAACGCCGCTCGGGTGCCCTCAGCATGCCGGCCTGGCAGGGCGACCCGGTGGTGCAGGCCCATGTGATGGACCTCTACGCCTATCTGAACGCTCGCGCCGAGGGGCGTCAGGGCACCGAGCGGCCGGCGCGCTGAGCCGCGCCCGCGGGCAAGCCTGGCTTGCCTGAATATTGGATCCAAAGAATCGGCGTGCAGCTAGCATCGCGGCCCCGCCGATGCCTGGAGCCGCCCATGCCTGCCGCCGCCGATACCGCCTTCCAGACCCTGTTGGCCGATGAATGGGCCTGGCGCCTGCGCGAGTTCCCGCGCCTGGCCAGCTGGGTGGGCGAGCGCAGCGAAGACCACCGCCTGGAGCGCATGGACGGCGCCAGCCGTGCCGCGCGCCTGGCACGCTGGCGCGCCACGCGTGCGGCGCTGCAGGCCATCGACCGCCGCGCGCTGAGCGCGAGCGCACGCGTGGAGGCGGCGGTGTACGCACACCAGCTCGAAGGTCTGATCACCGAGCACGAACTGGGCGGCGTGCTGATGCCCATCGATGGCGACTCGGCCTTCTACAGCTACCTGCCCGAGCTCTGGCGCGACCAGCCGCTGGACACCCCTGCGCAAGTGCAGGCCCATCTGCAGCGCCTGGCGGCGATCCCGCAGCTGTTTGACGATTTCATCGAGCTGATGGAAGAAGGGCGCCGCAGCGGCCGCATGCCACCCGCCCTGATCATGGCGGGGCGCGAGGAGCCGGTGGCCCGCGTGGCGGCCTGCAGCCGCGCCGAGGACACACCCTTCTACGCCGCGCTGCGCGAGCGTCTGCACGGCCAGCCGGCGCTGCAGCGCGAGGCCGTGACGGTGATCGAGCAGCGCCTGCTGCCCGCCTACCGCCACCTGCTGCACTACCTGCGCACGGACTACCTGCCGCACGCCCGCCCCAGCACCGCGGCGCGCGATCTGCCCGGCGGCGAGGCCTTCTACGCCGCCCGCGTGCGCCAGTTCACCACCCTGGACATGAGTCCGCAGCAGGTGCATGAGACGGGGCTGGCAGAAGTGGAGCGCATCGCCGCGGACATGCGCCGCCTGCAGCGCGAGTGCGGCCACCATGGCGAGTGGACCGACTTCCTGGCCTGGCTGCGCAGCGACCCGCAGTTCTACCCGCGCAGCGGTGACGAACTGCTGGCCCAGGCCAGCTGGATTGCCAAGCGCGTGGACAGCGTGCTGCCGCGCTACTTCGGCCACTTGCCACGCCAGCCCTTCGGCGTGGAGCCCGTGCCGGCCGAGATGGCGCCCTTCTATACGACCGGCCGCTACGTGCCCTCCGCGCCGGGCAGCGGGCAGTCGGCGCTCTACTGGGTCAACACCCACAACCTGGGCGCGCGCGCGCTCTACTCCCTGCCCGCCCTGACGCTGCACGAGGCCGTGCCCGGCCACCATCTGCAGTTCGCGCTCGAAGCCGAGAACCCCGGGCTCCAGCCTTTCCGCCGCGCCGGCGACCTCTCCGCCCACAGCGAAGGCTGGGCCCTCTATGCCGAGTACCTGGGCTCCGAAATGGGCCTGTACCGCACGCCGTTCGAGGAATTCGGCCGCGCCAGCTACGAGATGTGGCGCGCCTGCCGCCTGGTGGCCGACACCGGCCTGCACGCTCTGGGCTGGAGCCGTGAGCAGGCCTGCCAGCTGCTGCGCCAGCACACCGCCTTGAGCGAGCACGAGATCGGCACCGAAGTGGACCGCTACATCGGCTGGCCCGGTCAGGCGCTCTCGTACAAGATGGGCGAGATCGTCATCCGCCGGCTGCGCCGCAGCTGGGAGCAGGCGCAGGGCGCGGCCTTCGACCTGCGCGCCTTCCACGACCGCCTGCTTGCCCTGGGCACGGTGCCCCTGCCTTGCCTGGAGCAGGAGCTGGCCGCGCCGGCCTGAAAGGCGCAGAGCGAGCCGCCGACGCGGGCAGTAATGCGCGCGCGCGCCCCGTGAGGATTTGCCGCGACATCCTTCAACGCTAAGCTCGGAGGCCTTTGCAGTCTTGCCCCGTGTCCGCCAGGCGGCGCGGGGCTTTCGCATGATGAACGACACCTTGATCTGGATCCTGGGCCTGGCCGTGGCCTTCGTGGTGGTGGGCTGGGTTTGGCGCCGCCGCCGGCCCGGCGCGAAGCCAGGGGAGTCCGCCAGCCCCGCCCCCGGTTCCGAACCGGACGATCAGCTCCCCGAAGCGGCCGCGGCGCCGACTGCTGCTGGCGCGAGCCTTACGGACATGGACACCGGGCTGGAGCGATCCAGTCACGGCGATGCCCCGTCCACGGCGCCGCTTTCGGAGCTTGACGACGATGCGGCGATCGCCGAACTGGAGCGCCAGTACGCGGCCTTGGCGGTCGAGGAGGAACAGCGCCAGAAAGCCCAGCGTCAAGCCGCACAGCCGGCTGGCCATGAAGCGGCGGTTTTCGCCGAAGCAGCAGCCCCTGCCCAGGCCGAGCGTGAAGCTGCCGAAGCGGCCGCCCGAGCCCAGGCCGAGCGTGAAGCTGCCGAAGCGGCCGCCCGAGCCCAGGCCGAGCGCGAAGCCGCCGAGGCGGCCGCCCGGGCCGAGGCCGAGCGCGAAGCCGCCGAAGCCGCCGAAGCAGCAGCCCGTGCCCAGGCC
>JBDHSJ010000419.1:0-2856 GCA_039808065.1 Burkholderiaceae bacterium
GCCTGCACGCCCAGACCCAGCAGCCCGCCGAGCAGGGTGGCGGCTACGCCCACCAGCAGCAACTCGATCGCGTAGCTGCCGGCGATGCGCGCACTGCTCAAGCCCAGCACGCGCAGCAGCGCGCATTCATCGACATGGCGGTTGGCGAAGTCACGCGCCGCCAGGGCCACGCCCACCGCGGCCAGCAGCGAGGCCAGCAGCGCCACCAGGCTCAGGAAGCGCGTGCCGCGCTCCAGGGTCTGGCGCAGCTCGGGCCGGCCGCCCTCCAGGGTCTCGATGCGCGCGCCGCGCCACTCCCCCTTTTTGATGCGCGTGTTCAGCTGCTCGCGCCATTGCGCCAGCGCCTTGCTTTGCTGCGGCGTCGCCACCAAGGCCAGGCGGTAACCCACCCGGCTGGCGGGCTGCACCAGCTGGGTGGCGGCCAGATCGGCCTGGGCCAGCAGCACCCGCGGCGCGAAGGCCAGGAAGCCGGCGCCGCGGTCGGGTTCGGTGTCGATCACGGCGCCGAGCTTGAGCCGCGCCTCGCCCAGCCAGAGCGAGTCGCCCAGGCGCAGTTGCAGGGCGTCCAGCACTGCACGGTCCACCCAGACCTCGCCCACCGGCGGCGCCCCCGCCAGGCGACCACCCTCCAGGCGCACGCGGCCGCGCAGCGGGTAGTTCGGTGCCACCGCCTTGACGGCCACCAGGCGGCTGGCGCCGCCCTGGGCGTCATCGGCACGCGCCATGCTGGGAAAACTTGCCGATTCGGACGCCTCGAAGCCCTGGGCCTGCGCCTGCTCGCGCACCCAGGCGGGTGCGGGCTGGTCGCTCGTCAGCACCAGATCGCCGCCGATCAACTGCGCCGCATCACGCAGCAGGCCTTGTTCAAGCCGGTTGACCAGCAGGCTCACCGCCGTCACCGCGGCCACCGCCAGGCAGACACCGATCAGGAGCAGGCGCAGTTCACCGGCACGGGCGTCGCGCCACAGGCGCTTGAGGGCCAGGCGCAAAAGGGATGGGGATTGCATGGGCGGATTGTGGGAGCTCCGCCCTCGGCCTTCCTAAGGTGACAGGCAATAGCCCGCCGCGAGCGCCCGGAAGGCCTCCAGCTGCGGATCCACGCCGGTTTCCTGCTGCAGGATGTGCGCCACGGCTTCACCTGCCTGCAGTGCAGCGCGCGCATCCAGAAACAGCAGGCGCACACGCCGCGCCAGCATGTCCTCGACCGTGCGGGCATGCTCGTGACGGGCGGCAAAGCGGACCATCGCTTCGCTCAGGTCCGGCGCCAGCATGCGCCCGGCACCCGGCAGGGCCTGCACCTGCGCAGCCTCGCTGCCATATCGGGCCAGGCCCTGGGGCTGGCGCAGGCTGGGACCAGCCTGGGCGCCGATCAGCGGCCAGTCGCGCGTGCGACCACCCGGCCGCTCGGGCAGCAGGCCGCTGTCCATGCAGAGCGCCAGCACCTCCTCGGCCATGGCGCGGTAAGTCGTCCATTTGCCACCGGTGACGGACACCAGGCCGCTCTCGCGCCGCTCGATGTGGTGCTCGCGGCTGATGCCACCGGTGCCCCCACCCGCCTCGCCGCTGGGTCGGGCCAGCGGGCGCAGGCCCACCCAGCAGCTGCGCACATCGGCGCGCCGCGGCGCCCGCGCCAGGTAGCGCCCGGCCTCGCCGAGGATGAAGTCCAGCTCGGACTCGAAAGGCTGCGGCTCCAGCGGCTTGTCCGGCCGCGGCGTGTCCGTCGTGCCCAGGATGGTCTTGCCCAGCCAGGGCACGGCAAACAGCACCCGTCCATCGGCCGTGCGCGGTACCAGCAGCGCGCACTCGGCCGGCAGGAACTCGCGGTCCACCACCAAGTGCACACCCTGGCTGACGGTGACCATCGGCTCGGGCGCCGGGCCCTGCTGACCATCGCGGGCACGCAGATCGTCCACCCACACCCCCGTGGCATTGACGACGCAGCGCGCCCGCAGCTCCAGGCGCTGCCCCGTCTCGGCGTCGAGTGCCACCACGCCCTCCACACGGCCTTCCGCAAAGCGCAGGCCTTCGACGGCGCAATGGTTCAGCACCCAGGCCCCGGCCGCTTCGGCGCTGCGCGCCAGCGCCAGCGCCAGCCGGGCGTCGTCGAACTGGGCATCCCAGTACTGCACACCGCCCGCCAGGCCATGTGGGTTCACGCCCGGCAGCAGGGCCTGCGTGCGCGCCCGGCCCAGCCAGCGCGTGGCGCCAAGGCTGGCGCGGCCGGCCATCCACTCATACAGCGCCAGGCCCAGGCCGTAGAACGGGGTCTGCCACCAGGCGTAGGAAGGCATCACGAAAGGCAGGGGCTGGGCCAGATGCGGCGCGTTGTGCAGCAGGGTGGCGCGCTCGCGCAGCGCCTCGCGCACCAGGCCGATATGCCCCTGCGCCAGGTAACGCACCCCGCCATGCACCAGCTTGGTGGCACGCGAGCTGGTGCCCTTGGCGAAATCCTCGGCCTCCAGCAGCGCCACGCGCAGGCCACGCACGGCCGCATCCAAGGCCACGCCCAAGCCGGTCGCGCCGCCGCCGACGACGATCAGGTCCAAGGGCGGGTCGGCCGCCAGTTCGGCCAAGGTCTGGGCACGGCTGCGCGATACGGCGGTCATCGGGTTCGACATGGCCGGCAAGGTTAATCGCTTAATATGCGCGCCTTCTGAGCGGGCGTCGTTCAATGGCAGGACCTGAGCTTCCCAAGCTCAAGACGTGGGTTCGATTCCCATCGCCCGCTCCAAACGCAAAGGGGTCCCTCAGGGACCCCTTGGCGTTTGGAGTGAGCACTTGGGATGAGCCCCACCGGTTCGCTCAAGGACAGGCCGGGGGCCTGTCCTTGGACGGTGCGCAGCACCGGGCCTGAGC
>JBDHSJ010000420.1:0-2843 GCA_039808065.1 Burkholderiaceae bacterium
CTGCCACGTCGATGAAGCCCTGGCTGCTCGCCCTGGCCCTGCCCGCGCTGGTGGCAGCGGCCGAAGCCTGCGAGCGGCCGGTCTATCTGAGCTTTGACACCGGCCACATGGGGGTGGCCGAGCAGGTGGCCGTCACGCTGGACAAGCACCAGGTGCCGGCCACCTTCTTCCTGGCCAGCGAACCCACGCTGGAGGGCGGGCACAGCCTGGACGAGCGCTGGGCGCCGTTCTGGCGCCGCCTGGCCGCCAGCGGCCGGCACGATTTCGGCAGTCACACTTGGGCGCATGACATCTGGGTGGCGGATTTGCCGAACGGCGCGATGCGCTTCCGCACCCAGGCCGGCCGCCAAGCGCCGAGCTGGCGCCAGCTGGACGCCGCGGCTTACTGCGCCGAACTGCGGCGCGTGGACGCGCGCTTTCAGCAGATGACCGGCCGCGCACTGGACCCGCTGTTCCGCGCCCCGGCCGGCAAGACCTCGCCGCGCTTGCTGGCCGCCGGCCAGGCCTGCGGTTTCCGCCATGTGGGCTGGAGCCCGGCGGGCTTCCTGGGCGACGAACTGCCCAGCGAGCAGATTTCGAACGAGCAACTGCTGCAGCGGGCGCTGACGCGCATCCAGCCTGGCGATGTGCTGCTGGCTCACCTGGGCATCTGGGACCGCCGCGAACCCTGGGCACCGGCGGTGCTGGAGCCGCTCATCGTCGGTCTCAAGGCCAAAGGCTTTTGTTTCTCGCGCCTGCGCGAGCATCCGGATTACCGTTCGGCATGGACTCCCTGATCGAGTACTTCGACCGCGCCCAGCAGGCCCTCTTCGAGGCCTTGGTGCTGCCGCTGGTGCAGGCGCTTGGCCTGGCTTCGGTGGCGGGCGAGGCCTTCAGCGGCACCGGCTGGCTGCTGGCCGGGCTGTTGCAGCTGGGCTTCATCGCCGTGGTGCTGGGTGCGCTGGAGCGCTGGCGCCCGGTGGAGCGCTGGACGGACCCGCGGCCGGTGCGGACAGACCTCATCTACACCCTGATTCAGCGGCTGGGCCTGTTCCGCTTGGCGCTGTTCTTCACGCTCGACCCGCTGGTGGACGAACTCGCCGTGCAGGGGCGGCTCTGGGGCTGGCAGCCCTGGCATTTGGACGGCCTGTGGCCGGGCGTGACCGACCAGCCCTGGATCGCTTTCGCGCTCTATTTGGTGGTGTTCGACTTTGCCGGTTACTGGCTGCACCGCGCCCAGCACGCCTGGAACTGGTGGTGGGCCCTGCACGCCCTGCACCACAGCCAGCGCCAGATGGGCCGCTGGACCGACAACCGCAACCATTTCCTGGACGACCTGCTCGGCGCCGCGCTTTTTGCGCTGCTGGGCCTGCTGCTCGGCACCGAGCCGGCCCAGTTCATGGCCATCACGCTGGTGACGCAGGCCTTCGAGAGCCTGCAGCATGCGAATGCGCGTCTGCACTTTGGCCCGCTGGAGCGGCTCTGGGTCAGCCCGCGCTTCCACCGTCTGCACCATGCCATTGGCCTGGGGCATGAGGCGGATGGGCCGGGTACCCTGGGCGGCCACAACTTCGGCGTGCTGCTGCCCTGGTGGGACCAGCTCTTCGGCACGGCCCGCTTTGACAACGCCTATCCGCCCACCGGCATCCGTGACCAACTGCCCGAGCATGGTGGCCGCGACTATGGTGGCGGTCTGTGGGCCCAGCAAGTGCTCGGCCTGCAACGCTTGTGGTCTGCCCTGATGAAAAGGTCTGCATGAACACCCACCCCATGCCTCCCACGGCCAACCGTGTGCTGGATGCCGGCTGGCGCGCGGCCGCCTACTGCCTGCATCCACGTGTCATCGGCTGGAGCCTGCTGCCGCTGCTGATCGCGGCCGTGCTGACCTTCGGCCTGGCCTGGTTCTTCTGGGAGCCCGCGGTGTCGGCGGTGCGCGCCAGCCTGGAGGACTGGCGGCTCGTGGACGCGGCGCTGCGCTGGCTGGAGCAACTGGGCGCCACCGGCTTTCGCAGCGTCATCGCGCCGGTCATCACCCTGGCCCTGGCCTTGCCGCTGGTGATGGGCCTGGCCATCGTGCTGGTGGCGGCGCTGATGACGCCGGCGCTCACGCGCCTGGTGGCCGAGCGGCGCTTCCCCAAGCTGGAGCAGCGCCGCGGCGGCAGCTTTCTGGGCGGTCTGCTGGGTTCGCTGGGGGCCACGCTGCTGGCCCTGGTGCTGCTGCTGTTCAGCATGCCCTTCTGGCTGATCCCGCCGGTGGCCCTGGTGGTGCCGCCCCTGATCTGGGGCTGGCTGACCTACCGCGTGTTCGCCTACGACGTGCTGGCCGACCACGCCAGTGCCGAGGAACGCCGTCAGCTGATGCGCGAGCAGCGCTGGCCGCTGCTGGGCATTGGCGTGCTCACCGGCTTTCTGGGCGCGGCGCCCGCGCTGATCTTTGCGTTTGGCGCGCTCTCCATCGTGCTGGCGCCGCTGCTGTTGCCCATCGCCATCTGGCTCTACATGCTGGTGTTTGCCTTCGCCGCGCTGTGGTTCGCGCACTTCGGGCTGGCCGCCCTGCAGGCCCTGCGCCAGGCGCCGCTGGAAGTGCCGGCGCGCGTGATCGACCCCGTGCAGTTGCCGCAGGAGTGAAGCGATGCTGAAGTTCGGACTGATCGTGTTCGGCGATGAGCTGCTGAGCGGCAAGCGCCAGGACGCCCATGCGCCCAAGCTGATCGAACTGCTGGCTGCGCGCGGGCTGGAGCTGGATTGGGCCCGCTACGTGCGCGACGACCCGGCCCAGCAGGCCGCCGCGCAGCGTGCCGCGCTGGCCAGCGGCGACGCGGTGATCTGCTGCGGCGGCATCGGCGCCACGCCCGACGATCACA
>JBDHSJ010000421.1:0-2821 GCA_039808065.1 Burkholderiaceae bacterium
CACCGCGCTGCGCGGCGCCGGCGAGCTGCTGCACGAAGATCTGCCCGCGCCCGACCGCGAGCGCTTTGCGCTGCAGGTGGTGGAGCAGAGCGAGCGCCTGCAGGCCCTGGTGGAGCGGCTGTTGGAGCTGTCCAAGCTCGAAGCCCAGAGCGAACCGGCCAAACAGCAGCCCCTGCACCTGGACGAACTGCTGCGCGCCGCCGTGCGCAGCGAAGCCGACCGCTGCGCCCAGCGCGGCCTGCACTGGCAGGGGCTGGAGCGCCTGAGTGCCGCGCCGCTGCGCGGCGATGCCGAAGCGCTCACCTTGCTGCTGGCCAACCTGATCGGCAACGCGATCGACTTCGCCCCCGCCGGCAGTGCGCTGGAGCTGGACCTGCAGCCGCAGGGGCGCGGCTGGCAGTTGAGCCTGCGCGACCACGGCCCCGGCGTGCCGCCCGAGGCCTTGGCCCGCCTGGGCGAGCAGTTCTTTTCCACCACCCGGCCCGATGGCCGTAAGGGCTCGGGCCTGGGCCTGGCGCTGGCCCGCCAGGTGGCTGCGCTGCATGGCGGCACGCTGGAGTTCGAGAACGCCACGCCGGGCTTGCGTGTGCGCCTCACATTGCCTTCACAAACGCCCTAGCGCCCTCACGGCGCCTGCCGAGCATCGTGGCTCCAACAACAAAGGAGCAATGGATGCGAGGCAAGCTATGGCTGGGCAAGGCCCTGGGGCTGGTGGCGGTGTGCGTGATGCTGGCGCTGGTGCTGGCGCAGATCGAACGCCTGGTGCGCGAACGCTTGAGCTACCAGCAGCAGGCGGGTTGGTCGGTGCGGCAATCGCTGGCCGAGGCGCAAACCGTGCTCGGCCCCGTGCTGCGCCAGCAATGCACCGAGCAGTGGGAAACGATTGAGGAAGACAGCAAGGGCGTGGCCCGGCGCCAGCCGCGCAGCGAGCGCCAGGTGCGGCTGGCCCTGCCCAGCCAGCTGAGCATCAATGGCGAGCTGCAGCCCGAGGCCCGGAACCGCGGTCTCTTCAAGGTCAACACCTATGTGGGCCGACTGACGGTGCAGGCGGACTGGAAAGACGCCCGCGAACTGCAAGCCGTGGCGCGGCATGGCGGCACGCTGAGCTGCGCCGAGCCGCAGCTGGTGCTGTCGGTCAGCGACGCACGCGGCCTGCGCAGCGTCAACCTCAAACTCAATGGCGAAGCCTTGCAGCCGCGCCCCGGCAGTGGCCTGGCGCTGCGCAGCAGCAGCCCGCCGGCCAGCGGCACCGAACCCGGCGCCGCACCACCGGCCGACCCCGACAGCCGCCAGGGCTTCCATGCCTTGGTACCGAAGCTGGACCTGGCGGCACGCCAACGGCTGGAGATGCAGATCGACCTGGTGGGCACCGAGAGCTTTGCCTGGGCCCCGGCGGCGGAGGACTTGAAGATGCAGCTGCGCTCCAGCTGGCCACACGCCAGCTTTGGCGGGCGCTTCCTGCCGGTGCAGCGCGAGGCCAGCGACAAGGGCTTCCAGGCCGAGTGGCGCGTCAGCGCCCTGGCCACGACCGCCGCAGCCGAGTTGGCCGAAGGCCGGCCGGTGAAGGACAGCTTGGGCGTGGAGCTGATCGACCCGGTGAACCCCTATTCGCTGAGTGAGCGCGCCATGAAGTACGCCATCCTCTTCATCGCCCTGGTGTTCGTGTCCGTGGCCCTGATCGAAGTACTGGGCTCCTTGCGCGTGCACCCGGTGCAGTACCTGCTGGTGGGGCTGGCGCTGGGCCTGTTCTTCCTGCTGCTGCTCGCCATCTCCGAGCACCTCGCTTTTGCCATGGCCTACACCTTGGCGGCGGGCGGCTCCAGCGCGCTGCTGGCCGGCTATGCGGCGGCGCTCTTCAAGCGCTGGCGCGCCGGCGCCCTGTTTGGCGCCGGCGTGGGCGGGCTGTACGCCGCGCTCTATCAGGTGCTGAACCTGGAGCAGACCGCCCTGCTGATGGGCAGCCTGCTGCTGTTTGCCGTGCTGGCCGGGGTGATGTTCGCGACGCGGCGGATCGACTGGTACGCGCTCACCACCCGGCTTCAAGCGGACTGATCAGGCCGAGTAGCGGCGCTCCAGGTAATGGATCAGCGTGCGGATCGTCTGCGCCTCGCCGCCCACCGGGCGGCCGGGGCGGGCCAGGTTGGTCCAGGCAAACAGGTCCAGGTGCAGCCAGGCCTGATCCGCCGGGACGAATCGGTCGAGGAACAGCGCAGCGGTCACAGCGCCGGCCATCGGGCTGTTGCCACTGTTGCTCACGTCAGCCATCGGCGTCTCGATCAGCGCCTGGTAGGGCTGCCACAGCGGCATGTGCCACAGCGGGTCGCGCTCCTGCAGGCCCAGGTCCACCAGTTCGCGGCCCAGCGCCATGTCGCGCGTGAACAGGGCCGGCAGCTCCGGGCCCAGCGCCACGCGCGCCGCGCCAGTCAGCGTGGCCATGTCGATCAGCAGATCGGGCTTGGACTCGCAGGCGTAGGCCATGGCGTCGCACAACACCACGCGGCCTTCGGCGTCGGTGTTGCCGATCTCGATGGTCAGGCCCTTGCGGGTGCGGAACACGTCACCGGGGCGGAAGGCGTTGCCGCTGATGGCGTTTTCCACCGCCGGGATCAGCAGCTGCAGGTGCACGGGCAGCTTGAGCGCCATCACCAGCGCGGCCAGGCCCAGGGCATTGGCGGCGCCGCCCATGTCCTTCTTCATCAAGCGCATGCCGTCGGCGGGCTTGATGTCCAGGCCGCCGCTGTCAAAGCAGACGCCCTTGCCCACCAGGCTGAGCTTGGGGTGCTTGGGGTTGCCCCAGGTCAGCTCGATCAGGCGCGGGGCG
>JBDHSJ010000422.1:0-2821 GCA_039808065.1 Burkholderiaceae bacterium
CGCCCCGCGCCTGATCGAGCTGACCTGGGGCAACCCCAAGCACCCCAAGCTCAGCCTGGTGGGCAAGGGCGTCTGCTTTGACAGCGGCGGCCTGGACATCAAGCCCGCCGACGGCATGCGCCTGATGAAGAAGGACATGGGCGGCGCCGCCAATGCGCTGGGCCTGGCCGCGCTGGTGATGGCGCTCAAGCTGCCCGTGCACCTGCAGCTGCTGATCCCGGCGGTGGAAAACGCCATCAGCGGCAATGCCTTCCGCCCCGGTGACGTGTTCCGCACCCGCAAGGGCCTGACCATCGAGATCGGCAACACCGACGCCGAAGGCCGCGTGGTGCTGTGCGACGCCATGGCCTATGCCTGCGAGTCCAAGCCCGATCTGCTGATCGACATGGCCACCCTGACCGGCGCCGCCCGCGTGGCCTTGGGCCCGGAGCTGCCGGCCCTGTTCACGCGCGACATGGCGCAGGGCCGCGAGCTGGTGGACCTGGGCCTGCAGGAACGCGACCCGCTCTGGCACATGCCGCTGTGGCAGCCTTACCAGGCGCTGATCGAGACGCCGATGGCCGACGTGAGCAACAGCGGCAGCAGCCCGATGGCCGGCGCCGTCACCGCTGCGCTGTTCCTCGACCGCTTCGTGCCGGCCGATCAGCCCTGGCTGCACCTGGACCTGTTCGCCTGGACCAATCTGGCCCGCCCCGGCCGCCCAGTGGGCGGCGAGGCGCAGACGATTCGCACGCTGATCCATTACCTGGAGCGCCGCTACTCGGCCTGATCAGTCCGCTTGAAGCCGGGTGGTGAGCGCGTACCAGTCGATCCGACGCGTCGCGAACATCACCCCGCCCAGCACGGCAAACAGCAGCAGACTGCCCATCAGCAGGGCGGTCTGCTCCAGGTTCAGCACCTGATAGAGCGCGGCGTACAGCCCGCCCACGCCGGCACCGAACAGGGCGCCGGCGCGCCAGCGCCTGAACAGCGCGGCCGCGTAACCCGCCAGCAGCGCGCTGGAACCCCCGGCTGCCAGCGCGTAGGCCATGACAAAGGCCAGATGCTCGGATAGCGCCAGCAGCAGCAAAAAGAAGAGGCCCAGCGCGAGACCCACCAGCAGGTACTGCACCGGGTGAACGCGCAGGGCGCCCAGCACCTCGATCAAGGCCACCGCTACGAACACCAGGGCGATGAAGAGGATGGCGTACTTCATCGCGCGCTCGCTCAGCGAATAGGGGTTCACCGGGTCGATCAGCTCCACGCCCAGACTGTCCTTGACCGGCCGGCCCTCGGCGAGTTCTGCTGCGGCCGTGGTGGCCAGGGCGCTGACGCGCCACTCGGCCTGGAAGCCCTTGTCGCTGGCATCGCGCTGCACCGGCAGGAAGCGGCCACCAAAGCTGGCGTGCGGCCAGCTGGAGCGCAGCTGCATCTTCAAGTCCTCCGCCGCAGGGGCCCAGGCAAAGCTCTCGGTGCCCACCAGGTCGAGCTGCATGTCCAGGCGCTGGCGCTCGTTGAGGTCCAGACGCGGCAGCTGGGCGTGCAGGCCCTGCCGGGTGTCGGGGTCGGCGGCTTGCGCGGCGACGGGTTCACTGCCGCTGGCTGGCGCCGCGGGCGCACGCAGCAGCAGGCCACTGCCCGGGCGAGGCTGAAGGTTCTCGCCATTGAGCTTCAGGCTGACGCTGCGCAGGCCGCGTGCATCGCTCACCGAGAGCAGCAGCTGCGGTGCAGTGCAGGCCAGCGTGCCGCCGTGACGGGCCACCGCCTGCAGTTCCTTGGCGTCCTTCCACTCCGCCTGCACGGCCAGCCGGCCCACATAGGTGTTGACCTTGAACAGACCGCGATACCGGGCCTCGGGCTGCAGCTCGCCATTGACGCTCAGCTGGCTGGGCAGGGCGGTGCGCACCAGGCGTTCGCTGCGCGTTTGGCGGCGCGCCACGCCCTTGCTGTCTTCCTCGACGGTCTCCCAATACTCCGTGCACTGCTGGCTCAGGATCGGGCCCAGCACGGTCTGTGCCTCGGCCAGCGATTGCCGCACCGACCAACCCGCCTGCTGCTGGTAGCTCAAACGTTCGCGCACCAGGCGTTCGATCTGCGCCAGCACCAGCGCCAGCATCAAGCACACCGCCACCAGCCCCAGGGCCTTGCCCAGCCATAGCCTGCTTCGCATCCATTGCTCCTTTGTTGTTGGAGCCGCGATGCTCGGCAGGCGCCGTGAGGGCGCTAGGGCGTTTGTGAAGGCAATGTGAGGCGCACGCGCAAACCTGGCGCGGCGTTCTCGAACTGCAGGCTGCCGCCATGCAGCGCTGCCACCTGGCGTGCCAGCGCCAGGCCCAGGCCGGAGCCCTTGCGGCCGTCTGGCCGGGTGGTGGAAAAGAACTGCTCGCCCAGGCGGGCCAAGGCCTCGGGCGGCACGCCGGGGCCGTGGTCGCGCAGGCTCAACTGCCAGCCCGGCCCCTGCGGCTGCAACGCCAGCTCCAGCGCGCTGCCCGCGGGGGCGAAGTCGATGGCATTGCCGATCAGGTTGGCCAGCAGCAAGGTGAGCGCTTCGGCATCGCCTCGCAGCGGGGCCGCACCCAAGTGCACCAGTCCCTGCCAATGCAGGCCACGCTGCGCACAGCGGTCGGCCTCGCTGCGCACGGCGGCGCGCAGCAGTTCGTCCAGGCGCAGGGGCTCCTGCGTGGCGGGCTCGCTCTGGGCTTCGAGCTTGGACAGCTCCAGCAGCCGCTCCACCAGGGCCTGCAGGCGCTCGCTCTGCTCCACCACCTGCAGCGCAAAGCGCTCGCGGTCGGGCGCGGGCAGATCTTCGTGCAGCAGCTCGCCGGCGCCGCGCAGCGCGGTG
>JBDHSJ010000423.1:0-2819 GCA_039808065.1 Burkholderiaceae bacterium
ACCCGGGGCCGATCAACCGCGGGGTCGAGATCGATTCGGCCGTGGCCGATGGGCCGCACAGCGTGATCCTGCCGCAGGTGAGTTTCGGGATCGCGGTCCGCATGGCGGTGATGGCCATCCTGGCAGGAAACGAGGCATGAAATCCTGGGTGTCAGCCTACTGCGCGACCCGGGGCTGGGCCTTCGGTGCTCGCCGTACTTCCGGGTACGGCTGCGCGCCTCAGGTCCAGCCGCGGGCCGCTCGCTACGGCTGCCATCCCAGGATTTCGCACGCTAACAAGGATTTGGAATGAAGCTCCTGTTTGAAGGCCCACGCCTCGTTGACCCCGCCAGCGGCCTGGACCGCGTCGGCGACCTGGCCGTGGCCGAGGGCCGCATCGTCGGCGTGGGTGCCGCCCCCGCCGGCTTCACGCCCGACCAGCGCGTGGCCGCCCAGGGCGCGGTGCTGGCGCCCGGCCTGATCGATCTGCACGCTCGCCTGCGCGGCAGCGGCTCGGCGTTGGAAGGCGGTATCGAGTCCGAGCTGCGCGCGGCCGTGGCCGGTGGCATCACCACCCTGGTCTGCCCGCCCGACACCGACCCGGTGCTGGACGAGCCTGGCCTGGTGGAGATGCTGATGCAGCGCACCCAGCGTGCCGGCCTGGCCACTGTGCTGCCCCTGGGCGCGCTGACGCGTGGCCTGGCTGGCGAGGTGTTGGCCGAGATGGGCGGCCTGACCCAGGCCGGTTGCGTGGGCCTGGCCCAGGCCGAAAAGCCGGTGCGCAACACCTCGGTGCTGTGGCGCGCGCTGCAGTACGCGGCCAGCTTTGGCCACACCGTCTGGCTGCGTCCGCAGGATGCCTATCTGGGCGGTGGCGTGGCTGCCAGCGGCCCGCTGGCCACGCGCCTGGGCCTGAGCGGCGTGCCGGCCATGGCCGAAAGCATCGCCCTGCACACCCTGTTCGAGCTGATGCGCGCCACCGGCGCGGCCGTGCATGTGCAGCGCCTCTCTACCCAACAAGGGGTGGCCCTGCTGCGCGCCGCCAAGGCCGAGGGCCTGCCCGTCACGGCCGATGTGTCGGTGCACTCCCTGCACCTGATCGACCAGGACATCGGCTTCTTTGACACCACCGCTCGCCTGGAGCCGCCGCTGCGCCAGCAGCGCGACCGCGAGGCCCTGCGCGCCGCGCTGGCCGATGGCACGGTGGACGCGCTCGTCTCCGACCATGTTCCGGTGGACGCCGACGGCAAGGCCTTGCCCTTCGCCGAGGCCACGCCCGGCGCCAGCGCGCTGGAGCTGCTGCTCGGCCTGGCCCTGCTGTGGGGCGAGCAGGCCGGCCTGACCCTTGCCCAGGCCCTGGCGCCGCTGACGGCCCGCCCCGCGGGCGTGCTCGGCAGTACCGCCGGCCGCCTGATGGAGGGGGCGCCGGCTGATCTCTGCCTGTTCGACCCGACGTCGCGCTGGCCCGTGAGACCTGAGGCCCTGCGCAGCCGCGCCAAGCACACGCCCTTCGCTTTCGGGCGCTGCGGCATGGAGCTGCCGGGCCAGGTGCTGGGCAGCTGGGTGGCCGGGCGGCGCGTGCACGGCGGCGAATGAGGGTTTGGCTCGGCGCCTGGCGCCTGCTGCGCGTCGTCCTGCATGTGTTCGCAGGCATCGCCGTGCTCGCCCTGCTGTTCCCGCGCCGCGATGCCGTAGGCCGGCAGTGGCACATCCAGCGCTGGAGCGCCGGGCTGCTGCGTTGCCTGGGTCTGAAGCTTACGGTGCACCAGCAAGGCACGGTGGCGCCGGCCAGCTTCGTGGTGCTGAATCACATCAGCTGGCTGGACATTGCCTGCGTGCACGCGGCCTTGCCTCAAGCGCGGTTCGTGTCGAAGGCGGATGTGCGGCATTGGCCGCTGATCGGCTGGATGGTGGCGGCTGCGGGCACGCTGTTCATCGAGCGCGAACGCAAGCGCGATGCGCTGCGCGTGGTGCACCACTGTGCCGAAGCGCTCAAGGCCGGCGACACCGTGGCCGTGTTCCCTGAGGGCACGACGGGCACGGGGCCGGAACTGCTGCCCTTCCACGCCAATCTGCTGCAGGCGGCGGTGACGGTGGACGCGCCCCTGCAGCCCCTGGCGTTGCGATTTCATGCGCCGGGTGAGCGCTTTGCCGTCGCCACACAGTTCGTCGGGCAGACCACGCTGCTGCAATCGGTGTGGCGCATCGCCACCGCACGCGGCCTGCAGGCCGAGCTGAAGATCCTGCCGGCCATCGATACCCAGGGCCTGGAGCGGCGGGTCTTGGCCGAGGTGGCGCGCGAACGCATCCAGGCTGCACTTTGAACACCATGGGCACGCTGGAAGTCGACTTCCTCGTGCTCGGTGCCGGCACCGCCGGCTGCCTGCTAGCCAATCGCCTGAGTCGCAGCCCGCAGCATGAGGTGCTGGTGGTGGAAGCCGGTGGGTCCGATGCCTCGCCTTGGGTGCGGATCCCGGTCGGCTACCTCAAGGCCATCGGCCACCCGCGTCTGGACTGGGGCTACTTCACCGAAGCCGAGCCCGGCCTGCACGGCCGCCGCCTGCGCTACCCACGCGGCAAGGTGCTGGGCGGCTGCTCCAGCATCAACGGCATGATTTATATGCGCGGTCAGGCCGGAGATTACGCCGACTGGGCGCGTGCCACGGCCAGCGCCGAATGGGACTGGCCCCGGGTGCTGCCCGACTTCCTGGCCCATGAGAACCTGCATGAGCCGCGCGCGGGCCATGCGCAGGGCGGCGAATGGCGGGTCGAGCGCCAGCGCCTGCGCTGGGACATCCTGGAGGACTTCGTGCAGGCGGCGCAGCAAGCGGGCATCCCGC
>JBDHSJ010000424.1:0-2810 GCA_039808065.1 Burkholderiaceae bacterium
GACACCCGCGTCACCGCCAGCTCCAGGGCCGCCACCCGCTGCAGCTGCGGCACGCGGCTCTGACCCGTTTGACCGGCCAGGCCGTTCACTTCCTGCACCGCCTGGGTCACCACGTAGGCCGCGGCCAACAGGGCCAGCGCCAACACGCCACTCAGGGCAAACAAGCGCTTGGCAATGCCCCAGCGAGTCCAAATGTCCATGCGCTACTCCGTTCCATATATCCACATGATTTGTGGGGCTGAAGGTAACGAATCGACACGATGCGCGGGAACGGGTTTACGCGGAGGTCGGCGCCGGCATTGACAAGCGCTTCACGGCCTTGACGAAGCGCGCCAGCGTGGGTGACAGCTGGCCCGGCGCCAGGCGCACGTCGATGAGCTGGAAGCTGCCGCGCCGCGCCACCGCATGGGCCAGTGCGGCGGCCAGCTCGCTGCGGGTGCGCACCACCTGGCCTTCACCGCCCATGCCGGCGGCCATGTGGGCGAAGTCCCAACTGCCCAGGTCGTGGAAGCCGCCCTCGGGCATGAAGGTGCGCAGCATTTCCCAACCGCCGTTGTTGAAGACGATGACGATGGGGTCCAGGCCCAGGCGGCGCGCGTTGCCCAGCTCCCAGCCGGTCATCTGGAAGGCACCGTCGCCCACCAGGATGATGGGGCGCTCGCCGGTGGCGGCCTGCAAGCCCAGGCCGGCCGGCACGCCATAGCCCATCGTGGCGTAGTAGCCCGGCGCCAGCAGGGCCGTGGGGCCCACCTCCATGGCGGTGAACAGGCAGTCGCCGACATCGCTGACCAACGGCAGCGGGCCCTGCTCGGCCATCAGGTCGTTCAGCGCGGCGGCCACGTCCTGGGGCTGCACGGGCAGCTCGTCCCAGGCCAGATCGCGCGGGTAGCGCGGCGGGGCGGGTGGCGGTGCCACCGGCTTCTTCGCTTGCGGGTCGAGGCGCGCCAGCAAAGCCTCCACCAGGGCCGCCAGCGGCAGACCGGGGTAGACGGCATGGCCCATGTGCACGGCGTCGTCATACGCATGGATGGCGTGGCGGAAGTCGATGCGCTTGGCCGAGACGGCGAAATTGGTGTCGCTGACGATGGCACCGAGCAGCAGCAGTGCGTCCGAGCCCTCGACGCGCGCGCTCAAGTCCGGATCGCCGGCCAGGCCGAGGTAAGTCCCCGCCAGCGGCACACCCTGGCCCACCAGCAGGCCACGGCCCATGAAGGTGGTGACCACCGGCAGCGCCAGACGCCGGGCCAGCTCGGCCACGCGCGCTTCCAGGCCAAAGCGACGCACCTCCACGCCCACCACCAGCATCGGGTCCTTGGCGGCGCGCAGGCGCGCCAGCATCTCGTCGGCACAGGCGGCGGCGCGCTCGGTGTCCCAGCGCCTGGGCTGGAAGGCTGGCACCGGGCCGCAGGGCAGGGCCGGGCAGTCGCGCGGGATCTCCAGGTACACGGGGCGCGACTGCTGCAGCGCGATGTCGAGCACGCGGGCGATCTCGGCCGGCGCGCGCTCGGGGTCGTCGAGGCGCGCACGCGCCGCCGTCACCTCCTCGAACAGGCGCCACTGCGAGTCCAGGCTCTTGACCTGGTGGTGCAGCAGCAGGCCGCTGCCGGCCTCGTGCGCGGCCGGCGCACCCGAGAGCACCACCAGCGGCACGCGCTCGGCAAAGGCGCCGGCCACGGTGTTGACGAGGTTGAAGGCGCCCGCGCCGTAGGTGACGGCGGCCACGCCGAGGCCACCGCGTGCGCGCGCCGCGCCATCGGCGGCGAAGCCCACACCGGGCTCGTGCGAGAGCGTGCGCAGTGGCAGCAGGCCGCTGCGTTCGATCTCGCGGAACAGGGGCAGGGCGAAATCGCCCGGGATGCCGAAGATCTCGGTGGCGCCGCGCGCCTTCAGGGCTTCGAGCAATCGGGTGGTGAGCGTGTCCATCAAGGCTTGGGGCGCGTCGCGCGCCAGATCAGCAGGGCGATGAAAAGCGCAATCGCCGCCACGCTGCCCCAGGCCCCGGCCTGGCGCAGCGCCTGCTCCTCTGCAGCGTCGCCCGCCAGGCGCAGGGCCAGGCTGGTGTGCAGCAGCACGAGTGGAAGGTATTGCGAGGGGTGAAAGGGCAGGCGGATGCGCAGCAGCGCCGGGCCGATCAACGGCGCATGGCCGAACACCATGGCGAACACGAAGCCCAGCAGCAGCGCGTGCAGCGCGGCGTCGTACACCCAGCTGCCGGCCGGCAGGCCGTGGCGGGCGATCAGCGCACCGGCCAGCGCCAGCCAGGCGTAGCCCGAGAGCAGGCAGATGGCCACATAGCGCGTCAGGCCCTGCGTGCGCACGGTGTGGCGGGCGATGTCGTGGCGCAGCAGCCAGGCCGCCAGGCCGAGCAGGCTGGCGCCCAGCAGCGGCAAGGCCCAGGGCACTTCAAACAGGGCCGCGCCGCAGCCCAGCGCGCAGGCCCAGGCCAGCAGCCAGAAGCTGGCCTGCGCAGCCGGCCCACGCGGGCGCAGGCGCGAGAGTTCCAGGCGCTCGGCGGCAATCGTCAGCACCAGAAAGCCCAGCCAGGCCGGCAGCACGGCGCTGAAGGCAAGCCCGAGCGCCCAGCCCAGGCTGCCGAGCAGCTGGCTGGCGGCCGCGGCCACCAGCAGGGCGGCATGGGGTTCGGGCTGGCGCGCCCACAGCCAGGTGGTGAGCACGAAAAGGCCGGCGGCCGAAGCCGCAAACAGCGCCGGCGCCGGCCCGCCCAGCAGCAGCGCGGCGCTGCCGGCCGCGGCCAGCAGCGGCACGCCGTAGCCCCACAGCGCCCCGAAGGCGACGGCGCGCTCCAGCGC
>JBDHSJ010000425.1:0-2809 GCA_039808065.1 Burkholderiaceae bacterium
CGCCGCTGGAGCTACGCCGGGTTCTACCTGGACGAGATCTACACCCGCCTGGCCTTGCGCCTGGGGGGCAGGGCCTGGGCGCCGCAGCCAACCCAATTGGCGCTCTGGAACACGCCCCGCCCGCTGGCGACCGATGTCCGCTCCTGATCCCTGGCAGCCCCAACGACCGACGAAGGACACACCCATGACGACTTCGCCCCCAAACGCCGTTGCCGCTCCGGCTGCCGCCCCGACTCTGCCCTCTGACATCTGGTTCACCCAGGTGGAGGCCGCCTGCGAGCGGGCCTGCCGGGCGATTGCACCGGCCTGGCCGCTGGACCGCGCCATCGCCGTCAACCCGCATTGGTCGCGCATTGGCCTGCCCTTGCGCGAAGTGGCCGCGCGCATGGCGGTGCTGGGGGGGGGGCGTGTGTTCCCCTCGCGCGCCCTGCAGCGCCAGGCGTGGGCGGCGGGCCGGATCCGGCCGGCGGAGCTGGCCCAGGCGCTGCAGCGCGTGCCCGCTGCCGCAGCGCGCGGGCTCAGCGTGGCGGACTGTGTGGCTGCGTTGGATCGCGAACCGGCGATTGCCCAGCTGCCGCTGCTCATCGACGTGCTCGACAACGACCCGCAGCGCCATACCCGCCTGTCCTGGCGCGAGGCCATCACCCACCAGGTGAGCCAAACCTGCGCGGCCTACTTCGATACCCAACAGGCCGATTGGCAGCCCGACGCGCAGCCCGAGCGGCGCCAGGACTTGTACGGCTTTTGGCGGGACACCCTGCAGCACGACCATGGCATCGGCCTGTTGATGGGCTTGCCGCATCTGGGCCGGGCCCTGAATGCGCTGCCCGCCACCCGTCAGGATGCCGAGCGCTGGGTGCTCCAGCGCCTGGACTTGCCGCCCGCGGTCTGGGCGGACTATCTGGAGGCGGTGCTGCTGACCGTGAACGGCTGGGCCTCCTGGTGTGCCTATCGCGGCTGGCAGGCGGGCCAGGAGGGGCGCGAGGACGCCACGCTGCGCGACCTGCTGGCGATTCGTTTGGCCTGGGGGGCGCTGCTGCTTGAATGCAAGGATGACCAGGCGGCCAGCCAGGCCTTCGCCGCCCTGCAGCAGGCTTGGCAGGGCGCAGCTCAGTGCCTGGCCCAGGCCGCACAGGCACTGCTGGTGGACGAGGTCTGGCAGGTGGCGCTCGAGTTGGGATACCAGGCCGAGCTGGCGCGCAAGCTGGTCACCGGCCTGACTCAGGAAGCGTCCAGCGCGCCGGAAGTCCAGGCCGCGTTCTGTATTGACGTGCGCAGCGAACCGCTGCGCCGTGCGCTGGAGGCGGTGTGGCCCGGCGTGCAGACCTTGGGCTTCGCCGGCTTCTTCGGCCTGCCCATCGCCTACACCCCCATGGGTACGGACGCACGGCGCCCGCAACTGCCTGGCTTGCTGGCGCCGGCGCTGGAGGTGAGCGAACGGGTGGTGTTGCCGGAGAAGACCGCCGGCGCGCCTTCACTCGACTCGCTGGCGCAAGCCAGGCAGCAGCGCCTGGGCCTGGCGGCCCAGTGGCAGCAGGCCAGCCGTTGGCCCGGTGCCGCCTTCTCTTTTGTGGAGTCGGTCGGCCTGGGTTACCTCGGCGCGCTCGGCCGCTGGCTGCGGCCGGGTGTGCAGGCCCGCGCGCATGACGATCAGGCCGGCCTGCCGCGCCGCTACCGCCCGGTGTGCCGCCCGCAGCTGCTGGGGCTGGACAGCGCCGGCAAGGTGGCGCTGGCCGCGCGCGTGCTGCGCGCCATGGGGCTGACGCGGAACCTGGCGCCGCTGGTGGTCCTGGTGGGACATGGCAGCCAATCGGCCAACAACGCCCATGCGGCCGCACTCGATTGCGGGGCTTGCTGCGGCCAGACCGGAGAGGTCAATGCCCGCAGCCTGGCGATGCTGCTCAACGAAGCCGAGGTGCGCCAGGGCTTGGGCGAGCAGGGCATCCAGGTGCCCGAGGCCACCCGCTTCATGGCGGCCTTGCACAACACCACCACCGATGAGATCGAGGCCTTCGACCTGGACCTTCTGACCCCTGAGACGCAGGCCCGCTGGCAGCGCCTGGCGCAGTCCTTCGCCTTCGCCGGCGATCAGGTGCGACGCGAGCGGGCGCCCACGCTCGGCATGGAATCCCGCGCTCCGCACGCCCAACTGCTGCAGGCATTCCGCCGCCGCGCCAACGACGGTGCGCAGACCCGCCCCGAGTGGGGCCTGGCCGGAAACGCCGCCTTGGTGGTGGCGCCGCGCCACCGCAGCCGCGGCGCGGTGCTGGACGGGCGCAGCTTTCTGCACGACTACGACGCCAGCCAGGACAGTGATGGCAGCGTGCTCGAGCTGCTGATGACCGCGCCGATGCTGGTGACCCACTGGATCAACTGGCAGTACCACGCCTCCACCTGCGACCCCGAGCGTCTGGGCAGTGGCAACAAGACCCTGCACAACGTGGTGGGGGGCACGATCGGCGTGTTCGAGGGCAATGGTGGTGACTTGCGGATCGGCCTGTCGCGCCAATCCCTGCACGATGGCACCCGCTGGGTGCACGAGCCCTTGCGGCTGACGGTCGTGATCGACGCGAGCGCAGAGGCGATCGAGACGGTGATCCGAAAGCACGCCGTGGTGCAGCAATTGCTGGACAACGGCTGGCTGCACCTGTGGCGTTTTGAGGCCACGGGCCTGCAGCGCCGGGAGGCCGGCCGCTGGCTGTCGGTGTCAGCGCCGGACCCGAACGAGTGAGAGACGGCCAACCGATGGCCGCTCTGGCAACCCGGAGCCGGGCGCGGGGCCCGGCGACGGGGGCAGCGGTCAGACGTT
>JBDHSJ010000426.1:0-2805 GCA_039808065.1 Burkholderiaceae bacterium
GCGTTCAGGCCCAGGCGCGCGGCCTGCTGCACGGCGCGGCGCGCTTCTTCCTGCTGCAAGGCCGTGGGCAGGCCGGGGCGGCTGGGCCAGTCGATGTTTGCCACCGTGGCCACCCAGGCGGCGCGGAACTCGCGCGGGATGGCGGGCGCCGGCAGGGCGGGAGCGGGCTGCACGCCGCCCAGGTCCAACACCGCGCAGCCGCCCAACAGGGCGGGCGTGGCCAGCAACAGGTGGCGGCGCTTCATACAGTGATGAACCAGCGGCGCTGGTAGAGGAGTTGCGCCAAGCCCCAGAAGGCGGCCAGAAACAGCAGCGCGAAGGCCAGCGAGGCATTGATGGGCACCAGGCCCAGGGCCTGCAGGCCTTCGAAGGCGCGTGCCTTCAGGCTCTGCCCGCCGGGCGCCCAGAAGGCCAAGAGCTTGGCCACCAGGCTGCTGGCCACGAAGAGGAAGAGCGCGTTCATGCCGCACACCACCAAGGGGTGCAGGCGGCGCGCCCAGCGGCTGCGCGCGCCCGCGTCGGGTTGGCTGTCCAGCAGCCAGTGGCACACGCCAAACACCAGGCAGGCCCAGCCGGCGGCGCTGGCCACGTAGGCCGGGGTCCAGAGCGATTTGTTGATCGGCATGCTCCAGGCCGCCAGCACTTCGGCCGCCCACAGCGCCGCCAGCCCGGCCACGAAGAGCCAGGCGGTCTTCTCCATCGCGCTGCGCGGTGTGGCCAGCCAATGGCCCACCAACAGGCCGGCGATCTGGCTGGCCAGTGCGGGCAGGGTGCTGAGCAGGCCCTCGGGGTCCCAAGTCTTGGCCTGGGCCCACAGGTGGCCGTCCATCAGCAGGCGGTCGATGTAGGAAGCGAGGTCCTGGCCCTTTTCGAGCGAACCCACGCGCACCACGCCGTCGGCACCAGGCACGGGGATGCAGAGCATCAGGCCGGTGTAGAGCAGCAGCAAGCCCATGCCCACGCCGGCCTGAGCGCGCCAGCCCAAGTAGATGGCCAGCGGGGCGGCCAGCATGGTGCACAGCCCCAGGCGCTGCAGCACGCCGGGCCAGCGCAGGGTGTCCCAGTCGAACTGCGGCACCGCGTTGAGCAGCAGGCCGATCAGCACGATGACGGCACCGCGCCGCAGCGTGCTGCGCAGCAGCTGGGGCTTGTCGGCGCCGGCCTGGGCGCGGCGTGTCAGGCTCAGCGTCATGGCCACGCCGCTGATGAAGACGAAGAAGGGGAATACCCAGTCGGTGAAGGTCCAGCCATGCCAGGGCGCGTGCAGCAGCGGCGCGTACACGTGGCTCCAACTGCCGGGGTTGTTGACCAACAGCATGGCGGCGATGGTGAAGCCACGGAAGGCGTCGAGCGAGAGCAGGCGCTGGGCAGGGGCGTGCGTCATGCCTTCTTCCCGAAGCCCGGTGGCACGTGGATCAGCGCCGTCACCGCAAACGAGGGCAGGGTGGCCAGCAGCACCCAGGCGAAGAACCCCAGGTAGCCGATCTGGTCCTGCAGCCAGCCGCTCCACATGCCGGGCAGCATCATGCCCAGCGCCATGAAGCCGGTGCACAGCGCGTAATGCGCGGTCTTGTGCGGGCCCTCGGCCACCAGGATCATCACCATCAGGTAGGCCGTGAAGCCCAGGCCATAACCGAACTGCTCTACCGCCAGCGCGCCGCTCACCCACCACAGGCTTTGCGGCTGCGCCCAGGCCATGAGCAGGAAGACGACGTTGGGCACATGCATGGCCAGGATCAGCGGCCACAGCGCGGCCTTCAGGCCCACGCGCGAAATTACCCAACCACCGAGCAGACCGCCCAGCGTCAAGGCACTCAGGCCCACGGTGCCATAGGCGATGCCGACCTGCTGCGTGCTCAGCCCCAGGCCGCCTTGCGCGACGGGGTCCAGCAGGAAGGGCGTGGCCAGCTTGAGCAGCTGCGCCTCGGGGAAGCGGTAGAGCAGCAGAAAGCCCACGATCACCAGAATGGCCGGCTTCTTGAAGAACTCGGCAAACACCTGCAGCGACTCGCGCCAGAAGTCCTGCTGGCGAGGTGCGGGGCGGTCGGCCGCCGGCTTGGGCAGCGCCCACAGGTGGTACACGGCCACCAGCACAAAGAGGCCCGCCAGCAGCGCCATCACCACCTGCCAGGCCGAACGGGCGCTGCCCCAGCGTTCCGTCAGGAACCCGGCCAGATAGACCAACCCGCCCTGGCCGGCAATATTGGCCAGGCGGTAGAAAGCCGAGCGCACGCCCACGAAGGCGGCCTGCTCATGCGTTTCCAGCGCCAGCAGGTAGAAGCCATCGGCGGCGATGTCGTGCGAGGCCGAGGCAAAGGCCATCAGCCACAGCACTGCCAGCGACATCTGGAAGAAGCTGTCCAGCGGCAGCGTCAGCGCCACGCCGGCCAGCGCCGCGCCCACCGCGAACTGCAGGCCGACGATCCAGTTCCGCTTGGTGCCCAGCAGTTCCACCAGCGGGCTCCACAGCGGCTTGATGACCCAGGGCAGGTAGAGCCAGCTGGTGTAAAGCGCGATCTCGGTGTTGCTGAGGCCCAGGTTCTTGTACATGACGACCGAGAGGGTCATCACCGTCACATAGGGCAGGGCCTGCAGCAGGTAGAGGCTGGGGATCCAGGCCCAGGGGGAACGGGGCATCGCGGACGTCCCCTCAGCCGGCATCCAGCGCGGCACGCAGATGCCCCCGGTGACGCGCCAGCAGCGCCTGCGCGGCGGGGGCGGTGAGCTGCCTGCGCAGCATCAGGATGGCCAGCTTCACCTGCCCGCCGGCCTGGGCCAGCGCCAGTTCGGCGGCCTCGGGCGCGG
>JBDHSJ010000427.1:0-2801 GCA_039808065.1 Burkholderiaceae bacterium
GCAACCACCGGGGCCGGGGCCGGAGCCACCACGGGGGCAGGTGCCGGCACCGGGGCGGCGGGGGCCGGCTGATCCGGCAGCACGCCCTTGATCAGCGGCTGCTGGCGCGGCTTGGCGGCCTCGCGGCGCGTGATGCTGACGTCCTCGCTCGGCTCCTCGATCATGGTGTAGCTGGCCTTGAAGGCGTCCAGACGCGGGTCGTCGTGGCGCAGGCGCTCCAGCTTGTAGTTCGGGGTGTCGAGGTGCGGGTTCGGGATCAGCAGCACGTTGACGCGCTGCTTCAGCTCAATCTTGGTGATCTCGGCACGCTTCTCGTTCAGGAGGAAGCTGGTCACCTCCACCGGCACCTGCACATGCACGGCGGCGGTGTTGTCCTTCATGGACTCTTCCTGGACCATGCGCAGGATCTGCAGCGCGCTCGACTCGGTGTCGCGGATGTGGCCGGTGCCGTTGCAGCGTGGGCAGGTGATGTGGCTGCCTTCGCTCAGTGCCGGGCGCAGGCGCTGGCGGCTCAGTTCCAGCAGGCCGAACTTGCTGATGGACGAGAACTGCACGCGCGCGCGGTCGTGGCGCAGGGCGTCGCGCAGGCGGGTCTCGACCTCGCGGCGGTTCTTGCCCTCTTCCATGTCGATGAAGTCGACCACGATCAGGCCGCCGAGGTCGCGCAGGCGGCACTGGCGGGCGATTTCGTCGGCAGCTTCGAGGTTGGTGCGGGTCGCGGTCTCTTCAATGTCCGAGCCACGGGTGGCGCGGGCCGAGTTCACGTCCACGCTGACCAGGGCCTCGGTGTGGTCGATCACGATGGCGCCGCCGCTGGGCAGATTGACCGTGCGACTGAAGGCCGTCTCGATCTGGTGCTCGATCTGGAAGCGGCTGAACAGGGGCGCGTCGTCGCGGTAGCGCTTGACGCGGTTGGCCGTGTCCGGCATCACGTGGGCCATGAACTGCTTGGCCTGTTCGTAGATGTCGTCGGTATCGATCAGGATCTCGCCGACATCCGCGTGGAAGTAGTCGCGGATGGCGCGGATCACCAGGCTGCTCTCCTGGTAGATCAGGTAAGCACCTTTGCCACCCTTGGCCGCGTCGTCGATTGCGCTCCAGAGCTTGAGCAGGTAGTTCAGGTCCCACTGCAACTCGGCGGCCGAGCGGCCGATGCCGGCCGTGCGAGCAATCAGGCTCATGCCCTTGGGATAGTCGAGCGACTCCAGGTTCTCCTTGAGCTCCTCGCGGTCCTCGCCCTCGATGCGGCGGCTGACGCCACCGCCGCGCGGGTTGTTGGGCATCAGCACGACGTAGCGGCCCGCCAGGCTGATGAAGGTGGTGAGCGCCGCGCCCTTGTTGCCGCGCTCTTCCTTTTCCACCTGGACCAGCAGCTCCTGACCTTCCTTGATGACGTCGTTGATGCGCGCATCGCGCACCGCCACGCCTTCCTTGAAGTAGCTGCGGGCGATTTCCTTGAAGGGCAGGAAGCCGTGGCGGTCCTCGCCGTAATCGACGAAGCAGGCTTCGAGCGAAGGCTCGACGCGGGTGACGACGGCCTTGTAGATATTGCCCTTGCGCTGTTCGCGGCCTTCGATCTCGGTTTCGAAGTCGATCAGCTTCTGGCCGTCGACGACGGCCAGGCGACGCTCTTCGGGCTGCGTCGCATTGATGAGCATGCGTTTCATCGGTTGTTCACTCTCCACGGGTCAGGCGCTGCCGGTATGGGCAGCAACGACGCACGTGCGGTGGAAAGAACCGAGAGGAAGGAATCGCCCTGGGCGACGCGATCAGCTGCTTGGGAAAAAGAAGCTTCGCGAGGCGTTGGCACGGGCACGCCCTCCGCCCCCGGCGAGCGCTGCGCGCCCAGCCCCTGCGGACCAGCGGCAACGCCCGGCCCGCGCGCGCTGAAGGGGGGCGCGGCGGTCGGGGCGGCGGCTGAAGGCCGGGGAGGGGGAGGCGGGGAGCATTCGCGGTGGAGTTGGAGAAACGCGCGAGGCGCGCCTGCCATGGGGGCGGCAGGCACACCGGAAACCTTGTTCGGGTGTTGACGGGTGCCAAATCGGGTTCGGCACGGCGGCAACGGGTTCAATCACACTGCACTGCCAGACTGGTCTTCTGCCGCCGGCGCCACCTTGGGGCGCGGGCCTGCCACAAAACCGGGCCTGGTGCATCACGGGTTGTCATCAGCGCGGCGCATAAAATCTTGCGAATCAACGACTTACGACGCAAATGACGGGCCGCATTATAGAAGTCAAAGCCAGACGGCCAGTTGCACAAAGCCCGAAACCCGCGCAAACCCCAATGACAGCCGCCAAGGTGCGCTTGCAAACGGTGGATGAAGGCTCGGCTGGGCAGCGCCTGGACAACTACCTGCTGCGCGAACTCAAGGGCGTGCCCAAGACGCACATCTACCGCGTGATCCGGGCTGGCGAGGTGCGCGTCAACAAGGGCCGTGCGCAGGCCGATACCCGACTCGAACTGGGCGACGTAGTGCGCATCCCACCCGTGCGGGTGGCGGAGCGGCCGGCCGATACCCTGGCCGAACAGGCGCCGCCGCGCGAGTTCCCGCTGCTGTTCGAGGACGAGCATCTGCTGGTCATCGACAAGCCCGCCGGCGTGGCCGTGCATGGCGGCTCGGGCGTGAGCTTCGGCGTCATCGAGCAATTGCGCCGCGCGCGCCCGCAGGCCAAGTTCCTTGAACTGGTGCACCGTCTGGACAAGGAAACCAGTGGCGTGCTGGTGCTGGCCAAGAAGCGCTCGGCCCTGACCCATCTGCAGGACCAGTTCCGCGGTCGCGAGACCGGCAAGACCTACGCCGC
>JBDHSJ010000428.1:0-2798 GCA_039808065.1 Burkholderiaceae bacterium
GCACCGACAGCAATGCCTGGAACGCGAGCCTGGCGTTGTGGTGGCGGCCCGATGCCGACACCGAGGCCATGGCCTTCTTTTCGCGCCATGACACCACGCACGACCAGATCGGCCCGCAGCTTTCCACGGCCACGCCGGGGCTGCCGCCGCTGAGCACGCCGCGCCGTTTCGACGGCCCGGAATGGGCCTATTACTCCGGCGTGGGCCTGAACCGCGGCGCGCTGCTGCGGCACCGCTTCAGCCCGGCCTGGGAGCTGCGCGCCGGGCTGTTCCATTCCGAGTTCGATGACCGCCAGAGCTTCACCCACCTGTTGCTGGACGTGCAGCCCGATGGCAGTGGCCGGCGCCTGCTGATCGTCGACCCGCCCAGCCGCGTGGCGGCCGACAGCGGCGAACTGCGCCTCTCCTGGACCTTTGGCGCGGGCGACTGGCGCCAGCGCCTGCACGCCCAGGCGGCAGGCCGGCTGCGCGAGCGCCGCAACGGCGGCTCGCAGACCTTGGACCTCGGGTCCAGCCGCATGGGCGAGCCCGTCACCGCCCCGAAGCCGCAGTTCCAGTTCGGCGCACGCAACCGCGATGAGGTCGATCAGCACTGGCTGGGCCTGGCCTACGAGCTGCGCCATGGCCGCGAGTTCGAAGCCAATGCCGGCCTGCAGCGCAGCGAGTACCGCAAGCGCTTCGCGCGCCCCGGCCAGGCCGAGACCGAGGACCGCGCCGAGCCCTGGCTCTACAACCTCAGCGCCGCCTGGCATCTGGCGCCCGGCTGGGTGGCCTACGGCGGCTTCACGCGCGGCCTAGAAGAGAGCGGCATCGCCCCCGGCAATGCCAGCAACCGCAACCAGGCCCTGCCCGCCATCCTGACGCGCCAGCTTGATGCCGGCCTGCGCTGGCAGATCGCGCCGCGCCTGCGCCTGGTGGCCGGCCTGTTCGATGTGCGCAAGCCCTACTTCAACCTCGATGCCGCGCAGCTCTACACCCAGCTGGGCGATGTGCGGCATCGCGGCCTGGAACTGTCGCTGGCCGGCCAGGCCAGCGCCGAAGTGCGCGTGGTGGCCGGCGCGGTGCTGATGCGGCCCGAGGTGCGCGGCGAGGCGGTGCGCCTGGACCGCGTGGGGGAGCGCCCGGTGGGCCAGGCCGAGCGCGTGCTCAAGCTCAACGCCGTCTGGACGCCCAAGGCCTTGGGCGGCGCCAGCTTCGACGCCGGCCTCTCGCATACCGGACCGATGGCCGCCACGCGCGACAACCGCGTGGAGCTGCCGGCCCTGACCGAGCTGGATCTGGGCCTGCGCTGGCCGCTGCAGATCGGCAGCCGCCCCATCACCCTGCGCGCGCTGCTGACCAATGCCACGAACCAGCGCAGCTTCGAGCTGCGCGGCGCGGGCAGCTATGCCGAGCGACCGGGGCGGCTGCTGGCGCTGAGCCTGAGCGGCGCCTGGTAAAGAGGACTGCGGCGAGCTGAGCGAGATCAGGAGGGCTGGGGGCCCTGTTCCTCTCATGTCCCCCGAGCACAAGCTGGCGGTTGCGCTCTCCTCCTTTACTTCGCTGCACAGGGCCCCCAGCCCTCCTGATCCAGGTGCGGTCTGCCCTGCGAGCCAGAGGAAGTCCTCGGTTCGGACAAGGGCATCGGGTGCTGTCGCAGCGAAGTTAAAGGGGGAATGCAGCGTCCGTCAGGACGCTGCAGGAGGACATGAGCGGAGGCAGTACCCGCCGCCCTTGTCCGCACAGGCAGAGAAGCGAGCGATACGCCAACTGCGGAGCAGAGACCACATGCGGTGCGCCCAAATGGGGCGAGCGGACACCAACAGACGGCTTGTCGGCCCCGCCAAACGCCGCGTAAAAGAGCTTGCCGGCGCGATCTCGCACGACCAGCACGGGCAAGGACGGAACACGAGTGGGCCCGCGCGTCTTCCACATCCAGAACGTCAACATTTGCAACTCACGGCTTAAGGCTTGGATGGCCTGCTTCCGTAGGATGCCTACCAACAGCCCGTTTGGCCGCCTGGGCTGCCGCCGGCGTCTCGATCGTCGCGGCGAAAACCGCACTGCCGTCTTGTTCCCGCAGACGACGATGAATTGAAGAAGGGAGACCCATGCAGGTCGAAGAGCTGTATCAATCCATAGGACACGCCGCACTCCAAAGCGCAGCAGACCTGCACGGCAAGGTGCTTCTCTACGCCGAGGTTCAGCCGGACGTGATTGAGGCCGGACTCTTCTACGAACGCGGCGCGGCGCAAGTAGTGACGTTCCGCTATTGCAGCGAAGAGCTCGAGGACGCCCTGTACGAGCTGTGGGAACGTTGGCAAGAAGTCCCGGGCAACAAGCGGTGGTTCGGTCTGAGCTATCTCATCCGACACGGCAAGCTGCAGATTGACCTTGTCTATCCGGACCAAGTCGCCTCTAACGAGGGAAGCATTGACCGCCGCCGCAGGCTGGTCCGTCAGCACTTTGGGGACGTTAAGGTCGACTACTCGGCCCCAGGCAACCACTGACTGTTCAACACTCAGCGCGAACAAAGAGAACAGCGAGAACAAGAAAGGGCGGCCGAAGCCGCCCTTGCCTGAGAACCCGCAGCGGGAATCAGGGATACAGACCCCGCTCCTCACGCGCCTGCAGCACCCGCGTGCAAGCCACCGTGAAGGCCGCCGTGCGCAGCGGGATCTTGTGCTGTTCGCTGGTTTCCCAGATGCCCTTGAAGGCGCCGATCAGGATCTTGTCGAGGCGCAGATTGATCTCGTCTTCGGTCCAGAAGAAGGACGAGAAGTCCTGCACCCATTCGAAGTAGGAGACCGTCACACCGC
>JBDHSJ010000429.1:0-2793 GCA_039808065.1 Burkholderiaceae bacterium
AGCACCGCGCGCAGGCCCCGGCCTTGCAGTTCCGCGCGCAACAAAGAAACGGTCTGCTCGGAGTGCAGACCATGTCCACTATCAATCAGCAAGGCCCCACTCTCACCTGCTGCGGCGGGGATCAGGACCTGGTTGGATGACAGCCAACCCCTCTCGAAAACCCTGATCCCTTCCAGCGAAGGAAATTCCATCCACCCATTGTGAGGGTGGACCGCGGGAAGCGCTGCTCTATTCTGTGCCGCCCCGCAGAATGATCGCGATGTTGAGCATCCAGGAATCCCTGACCGTGCTGGTGGTCGATGACCAAGCCGTGCCACGTCTGTTGGCACGCGCGGCGCTGGAGTCCCTGGGGCATCGCGTGCTGGAAAGCGCCGACCCCGAGGGCGCAGTGCGCCTGTTCATGCAGTCGCGCCCCGACCTGATCCTGCTCGACGTCGAAATGCCCGGCCACGACGGCTATTGGGTGGCGCGCCAGATCCGCGCCGCCGAGCAAGGCGGCTGGACGCCGATCCTGTTCCTCTCCGGCCGCAATGGCGACGAAGAGGTCTGGCGCGGCATCGAGGCCGGCGGCGATGACTTCCTGAGCAAACCCATCACCACCACCCTGCTCAGCGCCAAGCTGCGCGCCATGCAACGCCTGCTGGTGATGCGCGCCAAGTTGCTGGAGCGCTCGGAAGAGCTGCGCGCGGCCAACGCCCAGCTGCGCGAACTCAGCACCCATGACGCCCTGACCGGCCTGTGCAACCGCCGCGCCATCGACGAGCGCCTGCACCAGGAAATCGCTGCCTGCCGGCGCGAGGGCCAGCCGCTCAGCCTGGCCTTGCTGGACATCGACCACTTCAAGCGCTTCAACGACAGCGCCGGCCACCTGGCCGGCGACGCCTGCCTGAAGCAGGTCTCGCAGCTGCTGACCGACGCCTGCCTGCGCCCGCGCGACCTGGCCGGCCGCTATGGCGGCGAGGAGTTCGCGCTGATCCTGCCGCTGACTCCGCGCTCCGGCGCCATGACCTATGCACGCGCCCTGCTGCGCACGCTGGCGCGCGCCGCCATCCCGCACCCCGACTCCCCGGTGGCGCCCAATGTCACGCTCTCCGGCGGCCTGACCACCTGCGTGCCCGACGAAACCACCACCGCCGAAGGCCTGCTGCTGCGCGCCGACGACGCGCTCTACCAGGCCAAGGCCAAGGGCCGCAACCGCTTCTTCAGCTACGAGATGCAGCTGGACACCGAAGAGCAGCTGCACCAGAACAGCCGCTTCTAGGCGACCTTCGGCTTCCGCCGCACCGGCCAAGCCTGCACCAGGCCAAACAGGGCCTCGAAGAAGGCGAAGCCCAGCAGCAGCGGGCTCAGGCCCTGCCCCACCGCCCACAGCTCCCAGCTCAGAAAGGCCAGGCGCGTCAGCAGGTCCAGGCGCCCGAGCAGGACCGAGGGCCGCCACAGTCGCAGCCCCGCCCACACCAGCACCAGGCTGCCCAACAGCGCACCCAGCAGCAGGTGCAGCGCATCGGGCACCGGCATCTGGCCGCTCAGGCCCAGCTGCTGGTGCAGCGCGGCCATCTGCGCCAGCAGCAGGCTCAGGGTCCAAGGTGTGGCCAGCGGCCAGGTGACGAGCAGGTCGTAGAGCGCACTGGCACGCACCCAGCGCAGGTAATGAACTTCGGTCAAGACAGGGTCCTCGAAACCACAATGGCCGCCCAGTCTCAGCTTCAAGCCCGGTTGAATGTCAAGCCTCACCCTGTCCGATCTGCGCCGCCATGCGGTTGCACGCAGCCTGTTTGCGCCCACCACCTTGATGGACGCCGTGCAACGCCTGGGCGGCTTCGTGCAGGCCGACCCGCTGCGCGCTCCGGCGCGTGCGCAGGACCTGACCCTGCGCCACCGCGTCAAGGCTTACCGGGCCGGTGACCTGGAGCGCCGCTACCCCCGGCTGCCGCTGCAGGAAGACTTCTTCATCAACTACGGCTTCCTCACCCCCGAGCTGCGCGCCCGCATGCACCCGCGCACGGCCCGGCGCGTCTGGGACAAGGCACGCTGGAAGCTGGCCGAATCCGTGCTTGCCGAAGTGGCGCGTCTGGGCGAGGCCCACCCGGCCGATGTGGACGCCGCGCTGAACCATGGCAGCGTGAAGAACTGGTTCGGCGGCAACAGCCGGCTCAGCACCGAGCTGCTCGACGGCCTGCATTACCGCAGCCGGCTCGACGTGGTGCGGCGCGACAACGGCACCCGCTGCTATGCGCTGGCGGCCCCCTGGCCGGAAGGGGGCGACCCGCAGGTCGCGATGGACGCGATGGCCGACGCCCTGGTGCAGAAGTACGCCCCGCTGCCGGCCGGCAGCCTCTCCACGCTGATCAGCATGCTGGTGTCGGCCGCCCCGCAGTGGCAGGCGCTGCGCGCCACCACGCTGGCACGCGCCAAGGCACGCCACGCCCATGCCAAGGTCGATGGAACGGACTGGTACTGGCCGGCCGACGAAGACCCCGCGCGCGGCTGGCGCATCCCGCCCAAGGTGCGCCTGCTTGCGCCCTTCGATCCCGTCGTCTGGGACCGCCGCCGCTTCGAGCGCCTGTGGGGCTGGGCCTACCGCTTCGAGGCCTACACACCGGCCGCGAAGCGGGTGCGCGGCCACTACGCCCTGCCTCTGCTGTGGCGCGACGAGGTGATCGGCTGGGCCAATCTGAAGGTCGTCAAGGGGCGGCTGCAGCACGAACTGGGCTTTGTGGAGCGGCGCCCGAAGGAGCCGGCCTTCGGGCGCGCGCTGGACGCCGAACTGGCCGCCATGGCCGAGTTCCTCGA
>JBDHSJ010000430.1:0-2793 GCA_039808065.1 Burkholderiaceae bacterium
CTTGGCGCCGTTGTACTTGCGGGCGTTGATCTCGTCCTGGGTCAGGTGTTGCCCGGTCTGGTACGGGCAGGTCGGGTGATCGCGGTAATGCGCGAAATGGAATCGATCAGGAACTACGCCGCCTCGGATCAGCACCGGCTCAAAGCACATGGCGCAGCGGAATGCTGGCGCACAGCGAATCGCACCTTCCCTGGCTCGATCCCGGCGCTCATGCAACGACGCCATGTTGGTTCCGATGACTGCCCTGAAGTCGAGAGCCTCCCCAGTCTGACCGCAGAGGACGGTTGTGATCAGGGGGGCGTCTACCCAGAGCGGCTGGCCGTCACGATGAGCAGCATGGGCAGCTCGCATCGAGTCGTGGCCATCACCATCCCACGCGTTCCGCACCTGGCGAGAGGAACTCATCTGCGCAGCGGCCCAGGGTTGGGCTCCATCGGACCGGCGATGAAGGACTCCACGGGCGCCAGGCGCACCAGCTCGGAGGCTTGCTCGGGTGTGCCGGTGAGCCACAGAGCCTCGTTATCGGCCTCGATAGGCACCACGCTGCGCTTGTCCTGCTGATCGGCGGCCAGCTTCGGATCCGGCTTATGCATGCGGGCCATCAGTGGATGCTCGTCCGCATTCAAAGTCAGCATCGTGAAGGACTCGACGATTTCTCCGGTGCGGGGGTCGGTCCAGGTGTTCCACAGGCCGGCCAGGGCCCAGGGCCGACCATCGGCGCGGCGAAAGCGCCACCACACATTGCGCCCACTTTCCCAACACGGTTCGTCGAAGGACTCGGCCAGCACCAGCGCGCGCTGCCCACGGGCCCATGGGTGCTTGTAGCTGGCCTTGCTGGTCAACTCCTCGAAGCGGGCGTTCTGGGTGGCGTACTTGACCTCGGGGGTCTTCGAGAACCACGGGACAAGGCCGAAGGATCCGTTTGCTAGCTCGATGCCGGCACCGTCGCGCGCGGCCCGCAGGAAGGGGCCTTGAGCGCGCGGAAACACCAGCCCGCGCTGCCAGGGCTGGCGCGCGCCGACATGCCAGAACCGCTCGACGTCGGCGACCTCGGGAGTAACGTAGCGATTGCACATGTGGTCATCATTCTGGCGGGTGGGTCCAAGCTGCGGCCACCCCTGCCGGGTGACACGGATTGGGCCTTCGCACGGCTTGTTCTGTGCCGGGCTCGGAATGGGCCGGGCGCCATCGGGCAAGACATTGGCAAACTTCGGTGTCCGGCGCTGCCCAGCTCCTTCGCTTGTTTCTGGCGTCCGGCGTTGACCTGCCCCCTCGCTGCCGTACCAGCCTGAACGAGAGAAGTCCGTCCCATCTGGAGAATGACGGACATGAGAGCGAGCAAGTACAGCGAGCAACAGATCATTGGTTTCTTGAACCGCGCCACGGCCGGCGAGCCCGTGGCCGAGCTGTGCCGCAAAGAAGGCTTCAGCCAGGCGACGTTCTACAAGTGGCGCGCCAAGTACGGCGGCATGCAGGTCAGCGAGGCCGTGCGGCTACGTGAACTCGAGGGCGAGAACGCCAAGCTCAAGAAGCTGCTGGCCGAGGCCATGCTGGACATCAGTGCGCTCAAGGGCGTCTTTGGCGTAAAGCGCTAGCCCCGCAGGTGCGTAGGGATGCGGCGCGTCGCATGGTGCAAGAACACCATCTGAGCGAACGCCGCGCCTGTCGCCTTGTGGGGCTAAGCCGTGATGCCTATCGCAACCCGCCCAAAGCGAGCGCGGAGAACCAAATGCTGAGCGAGCAGATCAAGGCCATCGCATTGGAGCGTAGGCGCTTTGGCTACCGGCGCGTGCATGACGTGCTGCGCTCCGACTTTCCTGGCGTCAACCACAAGCGCGTTTACCGTCTCTACAAGGCAGCCGACCTGGCGGTTCGCAAGCGCAAGAAGGCCAAGCGCCCGTTGGGCCAGCGCACGCCGCTGATCGCTGTCAACAAGATCAACGCCGTCTGGAGCATGGACTTCGTCTCCGACAGCCTGTGCAACGCACGGCGCATCAAGTGCCTGACCGTTGCGGACGACTTCAGCCACGAGTGCGTGCAGATGGCCGTGGACTTTGGCATTGGCGGCCAGTACGTGACCAGGCTCTTGGACGAGGCGGCCCAGTTCCGCGGCTATCCCAAGGCGGTACGCACCGACAACGGACCGGAGTTCACCAGTCGCGCCTTTATGGGTTGGTGCGAGAGCCACAAGATCCAGCACATCCTGATCCAGCCAGGCCGGCCCATGCAGAACGGGTACATCGAGAGCTTCAACGGCAAGTTCCGGGACGAGTGCCTGAACGAGCACTGGTTCGAGACCCTGCCTCAGGCCCGCGAGGTGATCCGAGCCTGGGTGCAGGACTACAACGAAGTGCGGCCCCACTCGAGCATTGGCCGCATGCCACCAAGGCGCTTCGCGCGCCTGCATCGCCAGCAAGCTGGCAAAGCAGGCTCAGCTCAAGACCCAACTCCCAACGAAGTTACCCTGCAACCCCGGACTCTTTCCGAATGATTGGTATGGCGGATGGGGGCAGGTCAGAGCGGCCCAAGACCGTGCTGGCCGACCGCGGCTACAAGGGCGCACAGATCCCGGGCTGCCGCCTCCTGCTGGCCCACACGCGCAAGCTGCCGGACAAGCTCAAGCGGTTGCTCAAAAGCGAAACGCCATCGAACCGACCATCGGGCACATGAAGGTATCCGTCCGGCCAAGTCATCTTGACGCCGCTGGCGCCGAAGTTCAGGGCGCAGGATTCCAGCGGTACGGCAGCAATTCGGCCAAGGCCGAGGCCGGTTGCGTGGGCAAGCGCTCCAGGA
>JBDHSJ010000431.1:0-2787 GCA_039808065.1 Burkholderiaceae bacterium
GCCTGCCGATAACAGACTAGATCCGGAGTTTCCCCATGTCCTTGCTGCTCAACCTCGGCGCCCGGGCGATGAACGCCAGTCAGACGGTGATCAGCACGATCGGGCACAACATTGCCAACGCCAACACGCCGGGCTACTCGCGCCAGACGGCGGTGCTCAAGACCGCCACGCCGCAATTCACGGGTGCGGGCTTCCAGGGCAAGGGCGTGGCGGTGGACACCATCAACCGCGTCTACAACCGCTTCCTGACCCAGGAGGCCAATGGCTCGCGCGCCGCCGCCAGCGGCGACGAGGCCCTGCTGCTCAATTTGCAGCGCCTGGAGAAGGTGCTGCCCCCTGGCGAAGCCGGCCTGGGCAAAGCCATGAGCGACTTCCTGAACGCCATGGTGGATGTGGCGAGCCGGCCGGCCGACCCGGCCGCGCGTCAGGTGGTGCTGGGCCGCACCAAGGAGATGGCCACTCGCTTCAGCAGCGCCGGCGCCCAGCTCAATGACCTGCAAGCCGGCGTGTCCAGCGACCTGCGCGCCAACGTGCAGGTGGTGAACACGCTGGCCAAACAACTGGCCAACGTGAACGGGCAGATCCAGCGCCTGAACGGCGGCGAGCACGACACCAATGACCTGCTGGACCAGCGCGACAACCTGATTTACGAGATCTCCAAGTACGTCACGGTCAGCACCCTGGAAGCCGAAGATGGCTCAATGGGCGTGTTCATCGGTGGCGGCCAGCGCTTGGTGCTGTCCAACCAGGCCGCCGAACTGGTGGTGGAGCAGGATCCGTACGACTCCCAGCGCGTGCAACTGGCCCTGAAAGGTCCGACCAATACCCTGCCGCTGGACGCTGCGCTGCTCACTGGCGGCTCGATGTCGGCGCTGCTGAACTTCCAGAACCGCGACCTGCAGGATGCGCGCAACTACATCGGGCAACTGGCTACCGCCCTCACGATGCGCGTGAACACCCAGCAGTCGCTGGGCCTGGACCTGTCTACCCCTTCCGGTGCCGGTGTGGCCCTGCTGGCGGTGGGCGCCGAGCGCGTGCTGCCCGCCACCACCAACGCGCGTGACATCGCCGGCAACTTCCTCAGCAACGTCAGCATCACCCGCGTCGACCCCGACTTCCTGCAGGCCAGCAGCTACATCCTGAAGGGCGACCCGGCCGCCGCCGGCACCTACCTGCTGGTGCGCGAAAGCGATGGCTTCACGCAGTCGGTGGTCGACGGCCAGACCATCGACGGCTTCCGCATCGACTTCGACCCCCTGCTCGCCCCGCCCGGCCCGCTCGACACCTACCGGCTGGAGCCGGTGGCCAATGCCGCACCCGACATGCGCCGGGTGCTGGACCTGCCCGCCGGTATTGCCGCGGCCAGCCCGGTCAGCGCAGTCGCCACCATCACCAACCGGGGCTCGGCCACGCTGGACAGCATCTTTGCCGTCGACCCCCTCACCTTCAGCCCGGCCAACTTCCCGGGCCCGCCGGCGGCGCCCACCACCATCCGCTTCACCGTTCAGAACCCGGACGGCCGTGTGAACTACGAGATCAGCGGACCCTTCGGCACGCTGCCGGGCATCTGGACGCCGGGCCAGCCGATTGGCAACGAGCCCGGCATCGCGCTGGGTTTCGAGATGCGCATCAACGGCGTGCCCAAGGGCGAGGATCTGGCCGCGACGCCGCCTTACCCGGGCGACACGTTCACCCTGGTGCCGACGCCCTACCCCGCGCAGAACAACGGCAACGTCAAGGCCTTCATCGAGCTGCAGGGCGAGGGCTTCGTCGGCAAGCGCCTGAACCCACTGACCGGCGACATCTCTGCCGGCGCCACGCTCAACGAGGCGTACAGTGCCGCGATGGGCGAAATCGGCTCGCGCGTGCAGGGCACGGAGTACCTGGCCAGCGTGTCGGACCAAGTGGCACGCGACGCCGATGCCGCCAAGGCCGCCGAGGCCGGCGTGAACCTGGACGAAGAGGCCGCGCGCCTGCTGCAATACCAGCAGGCCTACCAGGCGGCCGCCAAGCTGCTGCAGGTGGCGCAGGTGGTGTTCGATGAACTGATCAACACCGTGAGGTAAGACCCATGCGCGTTGCCACCGCCAATATGTACGACGCCACCATCAGCCAGCTGATGCGCCGGCAGATGGAAATGCAGACCACCCAGGTGCAGCTGACCTCGGGCAAGAAGGTCGCGGCCGCCAGCGACGACCCGACGGGCGCCGCGCGCGTGGAACGCTCCCTGGCCTCACTGGGCCGCGTGGAGGCCAACCAGCGGGCGCTCGAGGCCAGCCGCAACAGCATGCGCCTGGCCGAATCAGCCCTTGCCGACGGCAGCGAGATCCTGCAGCAGATCCGCGAGGCCCTGGTGGCCGCGGGCAACGCCACCTATGGCGACGCCGAGCGCCTGGGTCTGGCCGCCAAGATCGAGGGGCTGCGCAACCAGCTGTTGTCCATCGCCAACCGGCCCGACGGCAGCGGCGGCTTCGTCTTCAGCGGCCAGGGCGCCAGCCAGCCGCCCTTTCTGGACGAGGCCGGCGGCGTGCGCTTCAACGGCCTGCCCGGCACCGTGATCACCGGCAACCTGGACGACTTCCCGCTCACCGTGGACGGCCGCCTGGCTTGGGAGCAGGCGCGCAGCGGCAACGGCTACTACGTCACTGCCCCGATGACGAATGCCGTCACCGGCGGGCCGCCGCGCGCCTGGATCGACCCCGGCCGCATCACGGACCCGGCCCTGCTGACCGGCAACGACTACGAGATCCAGATCAACGGCACCTCCGGCCTGGCGCAGGCCACCAT
>JBDHSJ010000432.1:0-2786 GCA_039808065.1 Burkholderiaceae bacterium
AGCAGCGCGGCATCTCGGTCGCCTCTTCGGTGATGCAGATGGAGTACCGCGACTGCGTCATCAACCTGCTCGACACCCCGGGCCACCAGGACTTCAGCGAAGACACCTACCGCGTGCTGACGGCGGTCGACGCCGCGCTGATGGTCATCGACGCCGCCAACGGCGTGGAGCCGCAGACCCGCCGCCTGCTGCAGGTCTGCCGCGCGCGCAACACGCCCATCCTGACCTTCGTCAACAAGATGGACCGCGAGGTCAAGGACCCGCTGGCCCTGATGGACGAGCTGGAGCAGGAACTGGGCATGACGGTCTGCCCCTTCACCTGGCCGGTGGGCATGGGCAAGCAGTTCGGCGGCGTGATGGACCTGCGCGCTCAAACCATGCGCGTGTTCGCGCCGGGCGAGGACCGTGCCGGTGGCGACGAGGAATTGATCACCGACCTGGACAACCCCGCCCACGAGAGCCGCTTCGGCATGGCCTGGGGCGCGGCCCAGGGCGAGCTGGAGCTGGTGCGCGAAGCCGCCACGCCGTTCGAGCACGCCGAATTCCTGGCCGGCCACCAGACGCCGATGTTCTTCGGCTCGGCCATCAACAACTTCGGCGTGCGCGAGGTGCTGGACGCGTTGGTGGAACTGGCGCCCCCGCCCGGCGAGCGCCCCAGCCTGCAGCGCGTGGTGCAGCCCACCGAGAAGAAGTTCAGCGGCGTGGTGTTCAAGATCCAGGCCAATATGGACCCGGCGCACCGCGACCGCATCGCTTTCGTGCGCTGTGCATCGGGTCACTTCGAGCGCGGCATGAAGCTCAAGGTCACCCGCACCGGCAAGGACTTCCGCCCCAACACGGTGGTGAGCTTCCTCTCGCAGCGCCGCGAACTGGTCGAGGAGGCCTTTGCCGGGGACATCATCGGCATCCCCAACCACGGCGTGCTGCACCTGGGCGACACGCTCACCGAGGGCGAACCGCTGCAGTTCACCGGCCTGCCCTTCTTCGCGCCCGAGATGTTCCGCAACGTCGAGGTGGCCGACCCGCTCAAGACCAAGCAACTGCGCGCCGGTCTGCAGCAGCTGGGTGAAGAAGGCGCGATCCAGGTCTTCCGCCCGATGGCGGGTTCGGTGCTGATGCTGGGCGCCGTGGGTCAGCTGCAGTTCGAGGTGGTGGCCCACCGCCTGGAGCACGAGTACGGCGTCAAGGCCCGCATCCAGCCTTGCCGCTTCCAGGTGGCGCGCTGGGTCACGGCGGATGACGAGGTCGAGCTCAAGAAGTTCATCGCCGCCAACGACCACCGGATGGCCTACGACGCCGTGGACGCGCCCACCATCCTGGTCGAGTACGCGCCCGAGCTGCGCGCGATCCAGGAGAACTGGCCCAAGATCCATTTCCATGCGCTGCGCGAGCACGCGGGGTTGGTGTTCCAGAAGAAGCTCGACGGCTGAGCCGTGTCGCGGCTGCTTGTTTTCCTGCTTTCGACCTTCGGCGCCAGCATTGGCCTCATTGGCATGCTTTGGGTTAGCGGAGCGGCCTGGCAGTCCCTTCCGTTGCTTCATCCGACGCCGTGGCTGTATGCCGTTAGCCTGTTCGGCTATGGGCACATGGCGGTCCGATGGATGGGTGACTCCCATATGGGGCCAAGGCGCGCTCGCTTCTATGCCCGGATCACTGTGGCCGCGCTGCTGGCCGCGCCTGTTGAGGCGCTGCTCCGAGATGGGCTCCATTCGGGCATGGCTGGGGCATTCCTCATCGTTGAGCTTGTGAGCGCCTGCACCTTGCTCATGCTGTACGTCCATCTGGTTGCCTTTCATGCGGGCACTGACCAGGGTGCGTAGCTTTCAAGGCTGTGTTGGATGGCTGCCGGTTGAGAGGTGCCCGTGGCTTGATTGATGTTTGGAGTTCGGAGATGCAGCCCGCCGGGATTTCGTCCCGGCAGCCGACCTACTTTCTTGCTCGTGCAAGAAAGTAGGCAAAGAACACGCGCCCGCTCCGCTGTCCCCGGCCTGCGGCCGGGGATTCCCTGCGCTGCTCACGTCTTGGGGCTGCAGGGCGGAACGCACTGCGTTCGCTGCGCTCACTCCGTTTGGACGGCCGCCCTGAGCCAGAAGTTGATGCGCGCTGCGCGCGCGCCCCAAGCCGCTGTGCTGCTCGGCAGCTACGAAGGGCGAGCAGCCAACAGCCGAACACCCGAAGTCCAAGCAGCCAGCAGCCGGGAAACGACGCGATGGTTGAAGTCCGGGCTGTTCGGTGTCCGGCTGTTGGCTGCTGCCCCTATGCAGGTGCCGAGCAGCACAGAAACGCCGGGCGGCGTGCGGTACGCACGCCCTCTCAACTGACTCGGCCCAACTGTCTGAGCGGAGGGAGCGAAGCGAACGCAGCGAGTTTTGGGCCGGCCCGACGTTACGCGCAGCGCAGGGGACCCGGCCGCAGGCCGGGCGCCGGAATCGGGGCCGTGTTCTTTGCTTACTTTCTTGCACGAGCAAGAAAGTGAGTCGCCTGCCGGGGCGAAATCCCGGCGGGCTCTCACGCCGAGTTGCGGCCGAACCCATCTGCTCTGAACTGCTTGCGAATCCTGTGAACTTGCGGCCTGCGGAGCGGCGCCCAGACAGCCGGTCGGCCCCAGCTTCGCTCCAGCCGCCCGCCGCGGCTTTGCGTCGCACACCGCTAGGGCAATGCGGGCCACGCTCCTATCGTTCAGTCACACCGAACCTCGGTGCGAACCACAGGAGCCCCACCATGTACCCCGCCGATGACCTGCAACGCCTGGCCGACCTGCACCGCGAAGGCCACCTGAGCGACGA
>JBDHSJ010000433.1:0-2784 GCA_039808065.1 Burkholderiaceae bacterium
CGCGCCAGTGCGGGCCATTCGTCCTGCTTCCAGCGCAGCAGCGGGCCCACGCCCATCAGCACGATGACGGGCGCCATCAGCGGCACGAACACCGATTCAAAGTAGGGCGGGCCGACCGAGATCTTCTGTCCGGCCAGCGCGTCCAGCGCCAGCGGGTAGAGCGTGCCCAGCAGCACCGCGCCGCAGGCCGCCAGCAGCATCACGTTGTTGCCCAGCAGGGTGGTTTCGCGGCTCAGCAGGCCGAAGCGCGCGCCCAAGCCCATGCGCGCGGCGCGCGCGGCAAAGAGGCTGAGCGAGCCGCCCACCACCACCACCAGGAAGCCGAGGATGAAGAGGCCGCGCTTGGGGTCGGTGGCAAACGCATGCACCGAAGACAGCACGCCCGAACGCACCAGGAAGGTACCGAGCAGCGAGAGCGAAAACGCCAGGATGGCCAGCAGCAAAGTCCAGCTGCGGAAGGCGCCGCGCTTTTCGGTGACGGCCAGCGAGTGCAGCAGCGCCGTGCCGGCCAGCCAGGGCATGAAGCTGGCGTTCTCCACCGGGTCCCAGAACCACCAGCCACCCCATCCCAGCTCGTAATAGGCCCACCAGCTGCCCAGCGCGATGCCCACCGTCAGGCTGGCCCAGGCCGCGGCCGTCCAGGGGCGGGCCCAGCGCAGCCAGCGCTGCAGGTCGTCCTCGGGCGCCAGCAGCGCGGCAATGGCAAAGGCAAAGGCCACCGCAAAGCCCACGTAGCCCATGTAGAGCATCGGCGGGTGCAGCACCATGCCGGGGTCTTGCAGCAGGGGGTTGAGGTCGGCGCCTTCTTCGGCGCCCGGCAGCAGGCGCTCGAAGGGGTTGGAGGTGCTGAGCATGAAGAGCAGGAAGCCGAAGGCCAGCGCGCCCATCACGCCGAGCACGCGCGCCATCAGGGCCGGCGGCAGGTTGCCGGCCTTGCGCTGCAAGGCCGTCATCCAACCCACCAGCAGCAGGGCCCAGAGCAGCAACGAGCCTTCGTGCCCGCCCCACACCGCCGCCAGCCGGTAGGGCAGCGGCAGCTCGGTATTGCTGTGCTGCGCGACGTAGGTGACCGAGAAGTCGTGCTGCACGAAGGCCCAGCTCAGGCACAGATAGGCCAGCAGCACGGCCAGCGCCAGACCGCGGCTGAGCGGGGCGGCCAGGGCCATCCATTCGGAGCGGCCGCGCTGGGCTCCGAGCGGCGGCAGCAGGGCCAGCAGGGCGGCCAGGCCCAGGCCGAACCAGAGCGCGAAATGGCCGAGCTCGGGGATCACTTCGGCGCTCCCATGCTGCGCTGCGCACGCTCACGAGCCTGCTCGGCCTGGTGCAGGGCGTCGGCGGCTTCGGGCGGCATGTAGTTCTCGTCGTGCTTGGCCAGCACCTCGCGCGCGGTGAACAGGCCATCGGCCCCCAACTGGCCCTGGGCGACGACGCCCTTGCCTTCCTTGAAGAGGTCGGGCAAGGGGCCTTCAAAGCGCACGGGGATCTGGTGCAGGTTGTCGGTGACCTTGAAGCTCACCTGCACACCCTGGCGCTGCACGCTGCCGGGCTCGACGAGGCCGCCGAGGCGGAAGCTGCGGCCCTTCGGGGCTTCATTTGCGGCGACCTGGGTGGGCGAGTAGAAGAACACCAGATTGCTCTGGAAGGCGTTCAGGATCAGGGCGGTGATGGCGGCGAGGGCCAGCGCGATGAGTCCGATGATTGCCAGTCGCCGATGACGCGGCTTGAGATTGCTGCTCATATGTGTTGCTTCCTGACTGCGTGGGAGCCCGTGGGGTCTTCAACCCCACACCCCGACCCGCATTTCTTTGCTGCGCCAAAGAAACGCGGGGCAAAAAAAGCGCTGAATGCACGCACGCCGCCTAGGGCGGCGCGCGACTGCACGTCCGGTTCACATGGCTCCCACACCCCTTCTGGGACTGCGAAAACCCGGGCACTAAGCTGGCCGGAGTACCGGCCGACTAGACCCACGCAAACCATCACGGGCTTTCTGCGATGAACGGACCCCCAACGAGCAGTCAGGTGGTCCCGTGCGCTGATTGGGGGTCTGTTCTTCGTCGCTCTGGGGCCATGGTCCTCGCTGCCAGGGACGACCGGTACCCCGGGCGCCTTCGTTGTCCTGCCCGTCGAAGTCAGATGGGGGCTCGTGTCAGTGTGAGCCCAAGCACCGCCATCACAGTTCGCCCCTAGGGCGACTGTGCTCATTGGCGCCTTTCTTTTCCCCCCTTTTCTTTGGCGCAGCAAAGAAAAGGGGGTCGCCTGCCGGGGCGAAATCCCGGCGGGCTGCAGCGAACGACAAAGCCCGTTCATTCGCCCAACTCCTCATCACCAACCAGAGCGCGACGGTGACGTGCACGCGCCAGCAAGGGTTCGGCAACAAACACCAGCAGAGCCACCCCATACGAGCCCCACACATAAAGCCCGTACCCACCCATCGCAAAAAACTCCGAAACCGAACCCCAGTTCATGACGCACTCCCGCGCAGCGCAGCCACCCAGCCCGCATCGCGCTCACGCTCCAACACGATCGCCCGTGCCCGCATGAACACCACCGCAAAGGCATAGGCCCAGCAGGCCAGCGTGGTCAGCAGCATGGCCTGCAGCATGGTCTCGGCCATCTTGGGCGCGGCCGTCAGGCTGATGGTGGCGCCCTGGTGCAGGGTGTTCCACCAGCGCACCGAGAAGTAAATGATGGGCACGTTCACCGCGCCCACCAGGGCCAGCAGGGCACCGGCCGGGTCGGCCCGCTGCGGGTCTTCAATGGCGTTGACGAGCGCGATGTAGCCCA
>JBDHSJ010000434.1:0-2771 GCA_039808065.1 Burkholderiaceae bacterium
GCATCTGAGCTCCCGCTATCGCTGCGAAGCGGCATCCGGATTCCAACCCTCAAGCGCCCCCCGAGCCTTATGCGTTCCTGATGCCCCCACCGCGACGCTTCGCTCCCCACAGCTCGAAGCGTTCGCATGTCCTCCCTCTCGGATTCCAACCACCCCACCCCAGCCCAGGGCCTCGCCGGGCTGACGCTGGCGGCCCTTGGCGTCGTCTACGGCGATATCGGCACCAGCCCGCTCTACACCGTCAAGGAAGTGTTCTCGCCGCACACCGGGGTGGCGCTGACGCAGGCGAACCTGATTGGTGCCGTGTCGGCGATGTTCTGGGCGCTGATGCTGGTGGTCACGCTGAAGTACGTGATCCTGATCCTGCGCGCCGACAACCGCGGTGAGGGGGGCGTGCTGGCGCTGACGGCGCTGGCCAGTCAGGCGGTGGCGGGGCAGCCGCGCCTGCGGGCGGCCTTGTTGCTGCTGGGGGTGGCCGGAGCGACGCTGTTCTATGGCGACAGCGTGATCACGCCGGCCATTTCGGTGCTGGGCGCGATGGAGGGGCTGGAGGTGCTGACGCCGGCGCTCAAGCCCTACGTGGTGCCGGCGGCGCTGGCGATCCTCACCGGGCTCTTCCTGGTGCAGCGCCATGGCACGGCCGCCGTGGGCCGCTTCTTCGGGCCGGTGATCGTGCTGTGGTTCCTGCTGCTGGCTGGCAGTGGCGTTTCGCAGATCGCCCAGCAGCCGGCAATCCTGCAGGCGCTGAACCCGCTGCATGGCCTGGCCTTCCTGACCGAGCGGGGTTGGGGCGTGCTGGCCGCGGTGGGCGCCATCGTGCTGACGCTGACCGGCGCCGAGGCCCTGTATGCCGACATGGGCCACTTCGGTCGCCGGCCGATCCGCCTGGCCTGGATGGGCCTGGTGCTGCCGGCGCTGGCGCTGAACTACATGGGCCAGGGCGCGCTGCTGATCGGCGACCCGGAAGCACTGGCCAATCCCTTCTTCAAGCTCTTCAGCGCCGCCTGGCTGCTGCCGGCCCTGGTGCTGGCCACGCTGGCAGCCATCATTGCCTCGCAGGCCGTGATTTCGGGCGCGTACTCGCTCACCAAGCAGGCGATTGCGCTGGGCTTTTTGCCGCGCATGCAGGTGCGCCACACCTCGGCCGCGGCCTCGGGGCAGATCTACCTGCCGGCCGTGAACCTTGCGCTGCTGCTGGGCGTGCTGGTGGCGGTGGTGGTGGCGCGCAGTTCCTCGGCGCTGGCTTCGGCGTACGGCATCGCCGTCACCTTGACGATGCTGATCACCACCCTGCTGACCTACGTGGTCATCAGCCGGGCCTGGCGGCTGCCCAAGCCGCTGGCGCTGGCGGCCACTGGCTTCTTCGTGCTGATCGACCTGCTGCTGGTGGCCGGCTGCGCGGTGAAGTTCTTGGACGGCGGCTGGGCGCCGCTGGCCTTTGGCCTGGGCCTGTTCGTGCTGATGAGCACCTGGGCGCGCGGCCGCGCACTGGTGATGGAGAGCATCCACGCCGAAGGCCTGGAGCTGGAGCCCTTTGTGGCGCAGCTGGATGGCAGCGAGCTGCCGCGTGCCGGCCGCACCGCCATTTACCCGGTGGCCGACCCGAGCCGCGTGCCGCAGGCCCTGCTGCACAACCTCAAGCACAACCAGGTGCTGCACGAGCACAACCTGATCCTGACCGTGGTGACCGAGGGTCGCCCGTGGGTGGCGCCGGCCGAACGCGCGCAGCGCCAGCGCCTGAGCGAACGCTTCGAGCGCATCAGCCTGCACTTCGGCTTCATGGAAACACCCGATGTGCCAGCGGCGCTGGAAGCCCTGGGTGTGCCCGTGTTCGAGTGCAGCTACTTCCTGAGCCGCGAGACGGTGGTCTCGACGGCCGGCAGCGGCATGGCGCGCTGGCGCGAGCGCCTGTTCGGCCTGATGAGCCAGAACGCCGGCTCGATTGCGCGGCACTTCCGCTTGCCGGACAACGCCGTGGTGGAACTGGGGACGCGGGTGCAGATCTAGGAGTTTGGGCGGGATGCACCGCCGCGCGGGGCGGCTCAGTGCCCGGTCAGCTGCCGCGTGACCGCCCAGCGCACGGGCGGCAACGCCGCCGCCAGATCCAGCACGGCGCGGCGCAGCAGCAGCGCGGGCGGGCGGTCGTCGGTGAACAGACGCACGATGGCGTTCGTGCCCTCGAAGAGGAAGCGGGTAGCGCGCTGGTGTGTGCGGGCGTAGCGCTGCAACGCGGCGCTGTCGCCCGGGTCGGAACAACCGGCGCGGCGCAGCGCGCCCAGCTCCTGCGCCAGGGTCTCGATGCCGTAGAGGCCGAAGTTGTAGCCATGGGCAGTGACGGGGTGCATGCCCACGGCGGCATCGCCCGCCAGGGCGAATCGATGCGCGGCGAAGCGCTCGGCGTACACGGCCACCAGCGGGTAGACCTGGCGCGCGCCAGCCACCTGCATGCGGCCCAGGCGGCCTTCGCAGGCCTGCTCCACGCGGGCGGCAAAGGCGGCGTCGTCCAGCGCCATCAGGCCGGGCACGGCATCGCTGCGCACCGTCCACACGGCCGAGCTGCGCCGCCCCGCCATGGGCAGCAGGGCCAGGGTGTGGCCGGCCAGAAAACATTCCTGCGCCACGCCCTGGTGCTCGGCCTCGTGGTCCAGCGGGCACAGCAGGGCGGAGCGGCCGAAGTCGAGGCTGCGCGCCGGGATGCCGGCCAGGCGGCGCAGGCTGGAAAAGCGGCTGTCCGCGGCCACCACCAGGGGGGCGCGCAGCGGGCGCCCATC
>JBDHSJ010000435.1:0-2763 GCA_039808065.1 Burkholderiaceae bacterium
GGCGGCGCTGCCAGCGCCGTCGCGGCTGCCACGCTCGCCGTTCCCCGCCAGGGTGCTGACTTGGCCATCCGGCGCGATGCGCCGCACCGCGTGGTTGCCGCTGTCGGCCACGTAGAGCGTGCCGTCGGCCGCCACCGCCAGGCCGGCGGGCTTGCGAAAGCGCGCCACCGTGGCGGCGCCATCGGCAAAGCCATAGCTGCCGGGCCGGCCGGCCCAGACGCTGCTACGGCCACTCGGGTCCACGCGGCGGATGGCGTGGTCGGTCACATCGGCCAGGTAGGCATTGCCGGCCGCATCCACGGCCACGGCAAAGGGGTCTTCGAAACGCACCGCGTTGCGCTCGCCCTCCGCCGCCGCGCTGTGGCCGGGCAGGCCGGCCCAGAGGCTGAGCTGGGCGCCCTGCAGCTGGCGGATCAGGTGGTTCCCGCTGTCGGCCACCAGCACCGTGCCGCCGGGCCCGGCGCCCAGGCCCATCGGCGTGTACAGGCTGGCGGCACTGCCGCTGCCATCGCTCAACCCAGGCTTGCCGGTCTGACCGGCCAGAACGGAAACCACCCCGGCCGCGCTGCGCTGCAGCAGATGCTGTTCCTGGGCATCGGCGATCAACAGGCTGCCATCGGCCAGCAGGGCCAGGCCGCGCGGCTCGCTCAGGCGCGTACCCGGGCCGGCGCTGAGCAGGGTGCTGACGACGCCGGCCGGCGTGACCTTGCGAATCGCCTTGGTCGGCCCGGTGTCGGCGACGTAGAGGTTGCCGGCGCCGTCGATGGTGATGGCCTGCGGGTCGGAGAAGCGCGCCGCGCTGCCGCTGCCGTCCACGCTGCCCTGCTGGCCGGGGCTGCCGGCCAGGGTCGTCACCAGGCCGGCGGGGGTGATTCTGCGGATCACCTGGTTCTGGTAATCGGCCACGTAAAGATTGCCGGCGCCATCCTGGGCGAAGCCGCGCGGCTCGTTGAAGGCGGCGGCCGTGCCCTGGCCATCGGCGTGACGCGAACCGCCCGCCCCCGGGCCACCGCCGGCCAGGGTGCTCACGCGGCCATCGGCCGCCACATGGCGGATGCGGCCGTTGTTGCTGTCCAGCACCCACACGCCGCCCTGCGGCGCGGGCAGCACACCGCTGGGCTCGTTGAACAGGGCGCTGCTGCCGGCGCCGTCGGCAAAGCCGGTCTGGCCCATCTGGCCGGCCAGGGTGCTGGCCTGGCCGTCGGTGCCGATGCGGCGGATCAGCTGGTTGCCGGTGTCGGCCACCCAGACGACGCCCTGGGCATCCATCACGGCCTGGCGCGGCGCACGGAACACCGCCATCAGGCGAGGGCCGTCGACCGCCGTCTGCAGCCCCATCGGGCTGCCGGCCAAGGTGCCGGCGTAATGGGGCTCTGGGGCCGCCACCACGGGCGCGGCCAGCAGGGCGGCAAGACAGAGCAGGACTAGGCGCATACGGGCTCCCGTTCAAGGGGAGAGGCCACTGTGGGCCGCCGCCCGCGCCGGGTCAAGCCGGGCCGGCGGCCACGCCTTCCACCAGCTCGTGCCGAGCCAGCGGGCTGCTCTGCCCGTTGCGCCAGGCGCTGACCTGGTAGCCATTGGTGTAGACCAGGCTGCCGTCGGGCGCGAGGTCGAAACCGGCGACATGGCGGGCCAGCACCTCCGGCGCATGGCCGGGGCGCAGGCGCACCAGCTCCCAGCTGGCCGGCACCAGATTGCCGGCGTACTGAGGGTCGTCGCGCACCTTGCGCAGCTCGATCATGCGGCCGTGCAGCCAGAGCTTGCCCAGGTCCTGGTCCAGCTCCGGGCTGCGCGGGCCGCCGGCGCTGCGCAGCGGCTCCTTGCCATAAATCATGCTGAAGAAGTTCAGGTAGCCGAACACCGCCTTGAGCAGGCGCACCGGCATCAGCACGGTGTCCATCAGCGCGTTGCCGGCGCGTTCGTGCACAGGCTTCTCGACCGGGCGGCGGATCGCGTAGAGCGCGCCATCGGCCGCCTGGCGCGGCGCGATGTGGTCGAAGCGCGCGTCGTCCACCAGGATGCACAGCGCGCCACTGCGGTAGTCGAGCTGGCAGAGCGTGGCATGCGCCACCGCCGTCAGATGGCCCTGCTCGGGGTGGCGCGCCACGCCGCTGCTCTGGTAGAGCACGCTGGCGGCACTGCCGGGCACCAGGGCAGGGGCGGCGTCGATGCTGTCGCCGCCGGTGATGGCGCCCTTGAGCGTGCCGTCCTCGTCGTAGACCTCCAGCTGCGCCGTGCCGTCGTGCAGGCGCACCGACAGGATCAGGCGCCGATCGGCCGGGTTCCAGGCCAGGCCTTGCACCTGCAGCGCGTTGCGGTGGAACAGGCGCACCTCGCGGTCCTCGCCCAAGTGCAGACGGAACAGTCCGGTCGATTCACCGACGCGCAGCAGGTAGTACAGGGTGTCGGCGTCCGGCCCGAAGCAGGCATACAGGAAGCGCGGCGGCGCCAGCGGGGCGCCCTGCTGGCGCCCCCAGAGCGCGTTGGCGGGGATCACCCCACTCTGCTGCTCGCTGTCGCGCGGCGCATGCTTCCAGCTGCTGTTGCGGCGGCTGCGCTCGTCGCGCTCCTGCACCTCGCGCGCAAAGGCGCTGGTGATCTGGCGTGGCGCCGCACCCTCGCGGTGCAACCACAGCTCGCCCTTGGCGATGACGACGGTCTGCACGGTCTTGCCTCCCCCGGCCCTGTGAAGCGGCGCATCGTAGGCGCGCCGCACCGGACCGCGACCCCTCAGTACAGGGTCTGGCGCTGGCGCTCCTCGAG
>JBDHSJ010000436.1:0-2763 GCA_039808065.1 Burkholderiaceae bacterium
GCGGCGCGATTGCGCTGGGCCACCCGATCGGCGCTTCGGGCGCGCGCATCCTGGTGACCCTGCTGCACGAGATGCAGCGCCGCGACGCCAACAAGGGCATCGCCTCGCTGTGCATCGGCGGGGGCCTCGGCGTCGCGCTGTGCGTGGAGCGATAGCCCACCCCCGAAGCGCCTCCGGCGCCTCCCCCTCAAGGGGGCGCCGCCAGTGGCCCGGTAAAGCCGATTCCACGGCGGCCCCAAATGAGCTGAGCGAACTCAAAGGTTTTTCAACAGTGGAGACGAAGAAATGGCACAGAAAGTCGCGTACGTAACGGGTGGCATGGGTGGGATCGGCACCGCCATCTGCCGCAAGCTGCACAACATGGGTTTCAAGGTCATCGCCGGCTGCGGCCCGAGCCGTGACTTCAACAAGTGGCTGGACGAGCAGAAGGCTGAGGGCTACACCTTCTACGCCTCGGTCGGCAACGTGGCCGATTGGGACTCCACCGTCGAGGCCTTCACCAAGGCGGTGGCCGAGCATGGCGTGATCGACGTGCTGGTCAACAACGCCGGCATCACCCGCGACCGCATGTTCCTGAAGATGACGCCGGAAGACTGGAAGGCCGTCATCGACACCAACCTGAACTCGATGTTCAACGTCACCAAGCAGGTGGTGCCGGGCATGGTCGAGAAGGGCTGGGGCCGCATCATCCAGATCAGCTCGGTGAACGGCGAGAAGGGTCAGGCGGGCCAGACGAATTACTCGGCCGCCAAGGCCGGCATGCACGGCTTCACCATGGCCCTGGCGCAGGAGTTGGCCAACAAGGGCGTGACGGTGAACACCGTCAGCCCCGGCTACATCGGCACCGACATGGTTCGCGCCATCAAGCCCGAGGTGCTGGAGAAGATCGTCGCCACCATCCCGGTCAAGCGCCTGGGCACGCCGGAAGAGATCGGCTCCATCGTTGGCTGGCTGGCGGGCGAGGACAGCGGCTTCACCACCGGGGCCGATTTCAGCTGCAACGGCGGCTTGCATATGGGGTGAACGTGGACAGCAAAGGGCCCTGAGGGCCCTTTACTGCCTCGTTCACGACTGCGCCCGTCTCGCGGGCGCAGGCTGGGGGGCTGCCAGAGTCTCAGTCACCGTTCCCGTTGGCAGGCCTCGGTCCAGACGCCCCAACACCCCACCACGGCCCCACCCGGGGCCGTTCTCAATTCCGCCTGACCTCCCGCAGCCGCCACTGCGCACCGGCCACGGCCTGATCCGCCGCCTGCAGCCGCGCCGCCTGTTCCGGTTGCTGCGCCAGCGCCTCGGCGGCGCGCAGCAGCTCCGCATCCTCCAGCCCGCGCGCGCACGCCATCAGATCATTCAGCAGGGCCTGTCGCGCCGCCGGGCGGGCCGCGCTCTCGCGCCAGGCTGCGGTCCAGCGGCTCAGGAACACGCGCGCATGGGCACGCTGGCGCTGCTGCACATCGGCGCGCGGCAGCGCGGGCGCCGGCTGGGGCGGCGGGCTGGCGGGCAGGCCATGCCCGGTCCAGCGTGCCACCGCCTGCAGCAGGCGCGCGCGCGTGATGGGCTTGTCCAGATGCTCGTCGCAGCCGGCCTGCAGGCTGGCCTGCGCGTCCTCAGCCTGGGCATGGGCCGAGAGCGAGAGCATGGGCGTGCGGGTGCGGCCGCGCTCCTGTTCCTGGGCGCGGATGGCGCGTGCGCAGGCGTGGCCATCCAGGCCGGGCATGTCGATGTCCAGCACGATCAGGTCGTAGTCGGCGCGCTCGGCCATGGCCAGGGCCAGCAGGCCGTTGTCGGCGTGGTCGATCTGCGCGCCCAGCACGGCGAGCTGGGCGCGGAACAGCTCGGCGTTGACTTCGTTGTCCTCGGCCAGCAGCACGCGCAGGCGGCGGTCGGCGCCGGCCTGCGCGGGCGCGTGGGCAGGGTCGGGGGCTTCGGCCCGCTGCAGCGGGATGCTGAACGCGAAGCGGCTGCCGGCGCCTGGCACGCTGTGCACGCTGATCTCGCCGCCCATCAGGCGCACCAACTCGCGCGAAATCGCCAGGCCCAGGCCGGTACCGCCGATGCGTTCCTCGCCCTGCACGAAGGGCTCGAACACGCGTGCCTGCTGGCTGGGGGCGATGCCGATGCCGGTGTCGGCCACCGCCAGGCTCAGGCGGTCTGCGGTGTCGCAGCGGGCATGCAAGTCCACCAGTCCCTGCTGGGTGAACTTGATGGCGTTGCCCAGCAGGTTCAGAAGCACCTGGGCGAGGCGTTGGCGGTCGAGCAGCACCCATTCGGGCAGCTCACCGGGGGCGATCAGGGTGCAGCGCAGCTGCTTGGCCTCGGCCAGCGGCTGCATCAGGTCCACGCACTCCTGCAGCAGCTCGCGCAGGCGGCAGGGCGCAGGATGCAGCTGCATCTGGCCGAGCTCGATGGCGCTGAGGTCCAGCAGCTCGTTGATCAGGGTGGCCAGGTGGCGGCCCGAAGCCTGCATGAGGTCGAGGTTGCGGCGCTGCGGCGCGTCCAAGGGCGCCTGTTCCAGCAGTTCGCTCAGGCCGAGTAGGGCGTGCAGCGGGGTGCGGATTTCGTGGCTGACATGGGCGAGAAAGCGCGACTTGGCGGCATTGGCCTCGGCCGCCACGGCGCGCTCGTGCGCAGCCCTGCGCGCGGCCGCCTGGGTGCGGTGCTGGTGCAGCATCAGGTGCGCCACCAGGCCGGCCGCCAGAGCGCCCAGCGCGGGGCTGGGGTCGAACCAGAACAGGTGGTGGCCGGCCAGGGCTGTGAGCGCGACGA
>JBDHSJ010000437.1:0-2749 GCA_039808065.1 Burkholderiaceae bacterium
GCCTGACCGCGGACCTGTTCCAGGCCTTCGGCCAGGGCATCAGCGGACGCGATCTGGTGCTGCTGCTGGGCGGGCTGTTCCTGCTCTGGAAGGCCTCGCACGAGATCTTTGTGGAGGTCGAAGCGCGCGAACAGCACGGCCCGCCGGCGGCGGATCCGGCCGCCGTCAAGGCCGCCGGGCGCAAGCTGTTCCTGAGCGTGATCGCGCAGATCGCCATCATCGACATCGTGTTCTCGCTCGACTCGGTGATCACCGCGGTCGGCATGGTCGACCGCATCGGCGTGATGGTGGCGGCGGTGGTGGCCTCGGTGGCGGTGATGCTGGTGGCGGCCAAGCCGATCGGCGAGTTCGTCGACCGTCACCCTTCGGTCAAGGTGCTGGCGCTGGCCTTCCTGGTCATGGTCGGCACGGCGCTCACCGCCGAGGCCTTCGACGCCGCCATCCCCAAGGGCTACATCTACTCGGCCATGGCGTTTTCGCTGGCGGTCGAGGCTCTCAACATCCGTGCCCGGGCCAAGCGCCGGGCTCTTGTGGGCGACTGAATCGCCCCCACATTGCCTTTCCAAAGGAGTACTGCCATGAACCAGACCTTTATGAATGCCTACGGCGGCACCGTCCTGTCCACCCAGGAACGCAACCGCGTGCTGCGCAATACCTATGCGCTGCTGGCCCTTTCCATGATCCCCACCGTGGCCGGCGCCTGGCTGGGCGTGGCCGCCGGCTTGTTCAAGGGAATGAGCATTGGGATGTTCTCGCTGATCTTCCTGGGCGGCTCATTCGCCTTCATGTTCGCCATCGAGCGCAGCAAGAACTCGGCGGCCGGCGTGCCCATCCTGCTGGCCTTCACCTTCTTCATGGGCCTGACGCTGTCGCGCCTGGTCGGTGCGGTGCTCGGGTTGGCGAACGGGGCCGGGTTGATCATGACGGCCTTCGCCGGCACCGGCCTGATCTTCCTGGGCATGGCCACGCTCTCCAGCATCATCAAGCGCGACCTGAGCGCCATGGGCAAGTGGCTGTTTGTCGGCGCCATCATGTTGCTGGTGGCCGGCATCGCCAACATCTTCCTGCAGTCCAGCGCACTGATGATCGCCCTGTCGGTGGCTGCCATCGGCATCTTCTCGGCCTTCATCCTGCATGACCTCAAGCGCGTGCAGGACGGCCTGGAGACCAACTACATCAGCGCCACCCTGGGCGTCTACCTGAGCATCTACAACGTGTTCAGCAACCTGCTCGCCCTGCTGGGCCTGACCAGCAGCAACGAGTAAGCCCGCCCACCCCTGAGGCCGCTGGCCCGTCCGTGCCCCTGGCGCGGCACGGCCAGCGGCCTTTTTCATGGTCGATGCCCGGCTGCCTACACTGCCCGCCCTCGCGCCTTGAGGAACGCAATGAAGCCCCGGCTGGCCCAGACCCTGGCCCTGGCGCTGGCCCTGCTGGGTCCGGCAGCCCAGGCGGACGGACAAAACGACCCCGTGGTGCTGGCGCGCGTGCAGCCCGCCGGCGGCTACGCGAAGCCGCCCAGCGGCCACAGCGTCACGGTGCTGGAAGGCGGCGCGGTGCTGCTGGTGGGGCAGGCGGTGCTGCAGCTGCCCCTGCCGCCCGAGCCCCTGCCCAAACGACTGGCGCAGTGGCGTGCACGCGGGCTGCCCGACAGCGGCCCTCTGCGGCCCCCGCCCGTCCAGCTGTGGGACGCCCAACCACACGAATGGCGGGCCGAAGCGGCGCCGCCCGATTGCCCGACGGGCCTTCGCAGCCAGCACAGCGCCACCGCGCTGGATGCCACGCGCGTGCTGATCGGTGGCGGGCTATGTGAGCCCCTGCAGGCCGCGGGGCAGGGCCCATCGCGCAGTGCCCACGCGGACCTCGCCGTCTTTGACGCCCAGACGCGGCGCTGGAGCCCGGCCGGCCGGCTGACCGACGCCCGCATGCTGCACAGCGCCAGCGCATTGGGCGACGGCACCGTGTGGTTTTTGGGCGGACTGACCGACCCGGCCGTGGCGCAAGTGGACGGCTGGCCGGTGCTGCGCTCGGTGGAGCGCTGGCGCCAGGGCCAGACCGAACCCGTGGCCCCGCTGGCCCAGGCGCGCGCCGGCCACAGCGCCAGCCTGCTGGCCGATGGCGGCCTGTTGGTGGTGGGCGGGTTCGACGCCGAGGTCCGGCCGCTGGCCAGCGTGGAGCGCTGGCTGCCGGCCGAGAAGCGCTGGCAGACCGTGGCCCCACTGGCCAGCGCCCGCCACGGCCACACCGCCACGCGCCTGAGCGACGGCCGCGTGCTGGTGACCGGCGGCGTCAACGCCGCCGGCGAGGCGCTGCGCAGCACCGAGCTCTTTGACCCCGCCACCAACCAATGGAGCCCCGGGCCCGAACTGCCCAGCGCGCTGCAGCAGCACAGCGCCACCCTGCTGGCCGATGGGGCGGTGCTGGTGGCCGGCGGCCTCTGGCCCGTGAGCTTTCGGCCGCTGCCCTGGGCCTGGCTGTGGCGGCCGGACCTGAACGGCTGGCGCGTGGCCGGCAAGGTGGTGCGCCGCTCAGCGGGCGAGAACCCCGCGCGCGCGGCCGGCCCCGCGCACCTGCACCCCTTGCCGGATGGCGGCGCGCTCGCCTTCCTGGACCACGAGGTGCTGCGCATCACCCGCCTGCCCGAAGGGCCGCGCGCCCTGGCCGCGGGGGAGGTGGAGGCACCGGTGTGGGAGCGCGCCCCGGTGCTGGCGGCCCTGCAAGGCGGCCAGCTGGTGTTGGCCGTGGGCCGCAG
>JBDHSJ010000438.1:0-2748 GCA_039808065.1 Burkholderiaceae bacterium
GGCCCCTCGGCATCGGCCAGGGCCAGCTCGGTCTGGCCCTTCAGGCCGGCCAACGGGGTGCGCAGCTGGTGGGCGGCATCAGCGATGAAGCGGCGCTGGGCCTGCACGGTGCGTTGCACGGCGTCCAGCAACTGGTTGATGGCCAGGGCCAGGGAGCGCAGCTCGGCCGGCGCGGTTTCCAGTTCGATGGGGCGCAGGTCGCCGGGCGCGCGGCCCTCCACGGCGCGGCGCAGGCGGCCGATGGGTGCCAGCCCGGCCTGGATGCCGGCCCAGACGAGGAAGCTCAGGCCGGCCATCAGCACCGAAAGGGGCAGCACGGTGTCGAGCAACAGGCGGCGCGTCAGCTCCTCGCGGTTGGCGCTGGAGCGCGCCACCTGCACGCGCATGGGCGTGGCGCCGCCGGCCTCGCCCACGGTCAGCAGCAACGCGGCCACGCGCAGGCGCTGGGCCGGGGCCTCGTGGCTGGGGGGCAGCTCGCCGTCATACACCAGGGGCTGGCCGGGTGTGCTGCGCGCCTGCAGCGGCGGCTCGGGCAGCTTGCGGTTGCCCAGGATGAACTGCCCCGGCGGGCTGCTGACCATGTAGAGCAGCTTGTCCTCGGGGTCGGCTTCGAGGATGTCCTGCGCCGCGCGCGGCAGGTCGATGAGCAGGCCAGTGCCCAGGGGCTTGATCTGCCGCGCCAGCGCGCGCGTAGCCTGCAGCAGGCTGGCGTCCACCGCCTCGGTGGCGTAGCGCTCGGCCAGTTTGTAGGTGAACAGCGCCCCGGCTGCCCACAGCACCAGCTGCGGCAGCAAGAGCCACAAGAAGAGCTGGCGCCGCAGCGAGGCGGAGGCTTTCACGAGGCCTGGGTTTCCATCAGATAGCCCAGACCGCGCACCGTACGCACGCCCACGCCAGCGCCCTCCAGCTTCTTGCGCAAGCGGTGGATGTAGACCTCGATGACGTTGTTGGTCGGGGCCTCCCCGCCGTCCTGGCCCCAGGTGTGCAGGATCTGCTCCTTGGTCACCACACGGTCGCGCTGCGTCACCAGCAGCTCCAGCAGCTGCCATTCACGTGGGCTCAGCTCCAAGGCTTGGCCATCCACGGTGGCGCGGCGCGCTTCGGGCTCCAGCAGCAGGTGACCGAGGCCCAGGCCCTGGCCGGCAGCACCCGCCACACCCAGCCGGGCGCGGCGCAGCAGGGCGTGCAAGCGGGCCTCCAGCTCGGGGAAGTCGAAGGGCTTGGTGAGGTAGTCGTCGGCACCGGCATTCAAGCCCTGTACACGGTCTTCCAGCGCATCGCGCGCCGTCAGCAGCAGCACCGGCAGGCCAGGGCGGGCCACGCGCACGCGGCTCAGCACGGTCAGGCCGTCCAGCATGGGCAGGCCGATGTCGAGGATGGCGGCGTCGAAGCCCTGCTTGACCAGCAGGTACTCGGCCACGGCGCCATTGGGCGCGTGCTCGACCTCGAAGCCGGCCCGGCGCAACTGCGCGCACAGGGCATCGGCCAGGAGGGCATCGTCTTCAGCCAACAGTAAGTTCATGAACGAACCTTAACAAGCTGAACGCCCCACAGCCAGGGGACTTGCCCGCAAAGCGGGCGCGACTGGGTTCATACTCCCGGCGCCGTCGCATGACGGCTTTTTGTGCACGAGGAAAGCACCATGGGCCTGATGAGCTTCATCAAGAAACAGTTCATTGACATCCTGCAGTGGACCGAGGAGGGCGACGGCACGCTCGCCTGGCGCTACCCGATGCAGGACATGGAAATCCAGTACGGCGGCCAGCTGGTGGTGCGCGAGTCGCAGATGGCCGTGTTCGTCAACGAGGGCCAGGTGGCCGATGTGTTCGGCCCCGGCACGCACAAGCTCAGCACCCAGACCCTGCCGGTGCTGACCTATCTGAAGAACTGGGACAAGCTCTTTGAGTCGCCGTTCAAGAGCGATGTCTACTTCTTCAGCACGCGCCAGCAGATTGACCAGCGCTGGGGCACGGCGCAGCCGATCACGATCCGCGACAAGGACTTCGGCGCCGTGCGCCTGCGCGCCTTCGGCAACTTCGCCTACCGCATCGCCGACCCGAAGAAGTTCCACACCGAGATCAGCGGCACGCGCGAGAAGTACACCGTGCAGGATCTGGACGGACAGCTGCGCGGCCTGATGCTGCAGCACATTGCCGACGGCATCGCGCAGAGCGGCATCCCCTTCCTGGACCTGGCGGCCAATCAGATCGAGTTCGCCAAGGCCATGCAGGGCGCCACCGCGCCCTTCTTCGAGGCCCTGGGCCTGAAGCTGGAATCGATCACCGTGCAGTCGGTCTCGCTGCCCGAGGAACTGCAGAAGATCCTCGACCAGAAGATCGGCATGGGCATGATCGGCCAGAACATGGGCCAGTTCATGCAGTACCAGACGGCGCAGGCCATCCCCAAGATGGCCGAGGGCGTGGCTCAGGGCGGCGGCGGCGGCGGCGTGATGGGCGATGCCATGGGCCTGGGCGCCGGCGTGGCCATGGGCCAGGTGCTCGCGCAGCAGATGTCTGCCGGCCTGGCGGGCACCAACCCGGCGGTGGTGGCCGCGCAGGCGCAGGCCGCTGCCGCAGCCGCACCGAAGAGCGAGGACGTGATCGCGCTGATCGAGAAGCTCGGCGACCTCAAGGCCAAGGGCATCCTCAGCGACGAGGAGTTCGCCGCCAAGAAGGCCGAGCTGCTCAGCAAGCTTTGAGTCCTGGCTGATCACCCGGGGGCCACGCGGCCCCCGGCTTTGTTTCCGTT
>JBDHSJ010000439.1:0-2733 GCA_039808065.1 Burkholderiaceae bacterium
GACCCGTACCGCCTGTTCCGCTGCCACAGCATCATGAACTGCGTCGATGTCTGTCCGAAGGGTCTCAATCCCACGAAGGCGATCGGCAAGATCAAAGAACTGATGGTCCGCCGCGCGGTGTAAAGATGGAACTGCTCGATGAACGCGCGCTCTCGAAGCTGCACTGGCGCTGCCGCCGCGGCCTGCTGGAGAACGATCTCTTCATCGAGCGCTTCTTCAAGCGCCATGGTTCGGGTCTGACCGTGGCGCAGGGCGAGGCGCTGAACCAGCTGATGGATTTGAGCGACAACGACCTGCTCGATCTTCTGCTGGCGCGCCGTGAGCCCGAAGGGGAGTTGGATCAGGCAGATGTCCATGCCCTCTTGGCATTGCTGCGCCAGCCCCCTGAATCGCAGAATCTCTCGTAAACCCCAGGAGCCCCACGATGATGACCCCCTCCGACGTCAAGGCCACGCTGGCCTTCAGCGATGGCAGCCCCACCATGGAGCTGCCGATCTACAAGGGTTCGATCGGCCCGGATGTCATCGACATCCGCAAGCTGTACGCCCAGACCGGCAAGTTCACCTATGACCCGGGCTTCCTGAGCACGGCCTCCTGCAACTCGACCATCACCTACATCGATGGCGACAAGGGCGAGTTGCTGTACCGCGGCTACCCGATCGAGCAGCTGGCGGTGAACTGCGACTACCTGGAAACCTGCTACCTGTTGCTGTACGGCGAGTTGCCCAACGCGGCGCAGAAGGAAGAGTTCAACCATCGGGTCATGCACCACACGATGGTCAACGAGCAGATGCAGTTCTTCCTGCGTGGCTTCCGTCGGGATGCGCACCCGATGGCGGTGATGACCGGCCTGGTCGGCGCGCTGTCGGCCTTCTATCACGACAGCACCGACATCAATAACCCCGAGCACCGCGAAATCGCGGCGATCCGCCTGATCGCCAAGATGCCCACGCTCGTGGCCATGGCCTACAAGTACACGATCGGCCAGCCCTACATCTATCCGAAGAACGATCTCTCGTACGCCGGCAACTTCATGCGCATGATGTTTGCCACGCCCTGCGAAGAGTACAAGCCCAACGACGTGCTGGTGCGCGCGATGGATCGCATCTTCACGCTGCACGCCGACCACGAGCAGAACGCCTCGACCTCGACCGTGCGCCTGTGCGGATCGTCCGGCACCAACCCCTTTGCAGCCATTGCGGCGGGCGTGGCCTGCCTCTGGGGTCCGGCCCACGGCGGTGCCAATGAGGCCTGCCTGAACATGCTGGGAGACATCCAGCAGCAGGGCGGCGTGGCCAAGATCGGCGAGTTCATCAAGCAGGTCAAGGACAAGAACAGCGGCGTCAAGCTGATGGGCTTCGGCCATCGTGTCTACAAGAACTACGACCCGCGCGCCAAGCTGATGCGCGAGACCTGCCACGAGGTGCTGGGCACCCTGGGTCTGCAGGACGACCCGCTGTTCAAGCTGGCCATGGAGCTGGAAAAGATCGCGCTGGAAGACGAGTACTTCGTGGCCCGCAAGCTGTACCCGAACGTGGATTTCTACTCGGGCATCGTGCAGCGCGCCATCGGCATCCCGGTGCCGTTGTTCACCGCGATCTTCGCTTTGGCTCGTACGGTCGGCTGGATTGCGCAGCTGAACGAGATGATTGGCGACCCCGAGTACAAGATCGGCCGTCCGCGTCAGCTCTTCGTCGGCGCCAAGTCGCGCGACGTCAAGCCGATCGGCCAACGCTGATCGCAGCCTGCTTCGGCGGAACGCCCCTGCGGGGGCGTTTTTCTTTGGCGCGCACCACACAATGCGCAGCACCATGCATGCCCACATCCTGATCCTTGGCAGCGTCAATCGCGACCTGATCGTGCACGCGCCGCGCCTGCCCCACCCGGGCGAGACCCTGCGTGGCCAACGCTTTTCCAGTTGCCTGGGCGGCAAGGGGGCGAATCAGGCGGTGGCCGCCGCGCGCCTGGGGGCACGGGTGGCGCTGGCGGCACGCATCGGCCTGCGCGAGCAGGGCGCGGTGCTGCTGGAGCAGTTGCGGGCCGAAGGGGTCGATGTGCACTGGGTGCAGCAGCCGGCCGACGAAACGCCGGGCGTGGCCCTGATCGTGGTGGGTGCAGAGGATGGCGAGAACCAGATCGTCACCGTGGCGGGCTCGAATGCCATGGTGGGAGCCGACCTGGTCGAACATCTGCCCCTGGCGGGCTTGCGCTGGTTGGTGGCCCAGCAGGAGCTGCCGATCCACGCGCTTCGTCGGGCTTTCAGCCGGGCCCGCGAGGCCGGCGTGCGAACTTTGCTGAACGCCGCACCCTTCCGCGAGGAGGGGCGCGAGCTCCTGCCCCTGTGCGATGTGCTGGTGGTGAACGAAGGTGAAGCAGCGGCCTTGCTGGGGCGTAGCGAGGATCCGGCCGCCGCTGCCGCGGCGCTGCGAGCCCTGGGGCCCACAGCCGTGCTGGTCTCGCTGGGTTCGGCCGGCTGCGTCTGGGCCGATGCGCAACAGGTGCTGAGCATGCCCGCGCGCGCCGTACGCGCCGTTGATACCGTCGGCGCCGGCGACACCCTGGTCGGCGCCCTGGTCACCGCCCTCAGCGAGGGCCAACCCCTGCCAGAGGCACTGCGATTTGCCCAGGCCGCTGCCGCGTGGGCGGTGGCCCGTACCGGTGTGCAGGACGCGATGCCACGGCGTACCGAACTGCAGGCCTGGCTGGAGGAGGGCGCATGAAGGTCTGGCTGGA
>JBDHSJ010000440.1:0-2730 GCA_039808065.1 Burkholderiaceae bacterium
TGGAGTTCCCGCGCGACCAGATGCCCAAGGTGTACGACGCCCTCAAGATGGAAGGCTCGGCCCTGACCCTGGAAGTCCAGCAGCAGCTGGGCGACGGCGTGGTTCGCACCATCGCCCTGGGTTCGTCGGACGGCCTGCGCCGTGGCTCCGTGGTCTACAACACCGGCGATACCATCAAGGTGCCGGTGGGCAAGGCCACCCTGGGTCGCATCATGGACGTGCTGGGCAACCCGATCGACGAGCGCGGCCCCGTCTCCGACGAGCTGACCGCCTCGATCCACCGCGCCGCCCCGGCCTACGACGAGCTGTCGCCCTCGCAGGAACTGCTCGAAACCGGCATCAAGGTGATCGACCTGATCTGCCCGTTCGCCAAGGGCGGCAAGGTGGGTCTGTTCGGTGGCGCCGGCGTGGGCAAGACCGTGAACATGATGGAGCTCATCAACAACATCGCCAAGGCGCACAGCGGTCTGTCCGTGTTCGCCGGCGTGGGTGAGCGTACCCGTGAGGGCAACGACTTCTATCACGAGATGTCGGACTCGAACGTGGTGGTGCAGGAGAACCTGAGCGAGTCCAAGGTCGCGATGGTCTACGGCCAGATGAACGAGCCCCCGGGCAACCGTCTGCGCGTGGCCCTGACCGGTCTGACCATGGCCGAAGCCTTCCGCGACGAGGGCCGTGACGTGCTGTTCTTCGTCGACAACATCTACCGCTACACGCTGGCCGGTACCGAAGTGTCGGCACTGCTGGGTCGTATGCCCTCCGCCGTGGGCTACCAGCCGACGCTGGCCGAGGAAATGGGCCGTCTGCAGGAGCGCATCACCTCGACCAAGGTGGGCTCGATCACCTCGATCCAGGCCGTGTACGTGCCTGCCGATGACTTGACCGACCCCTCGCCGGCCACGACCTTCGCCCACTTGGACGCCACCGTGGTGTTGAGCCGTGACATCGCCGCGCTGGGCATCTACCCCGCCGTGGATCCGCTGGACTCGACCTCGCGCCAGATCGACCCGAACGTGGTCGGCGAAGAGCACTACAAGACGACCCGCGACGTGCAGGCCGTGCTGCAGCGCTACAAGGAACTGCGCGACATCATCGCGATCCTGGGCATGGACGAACTGAGCCCGGAAGACAAGCTGGCCGTGGCCCGCGCCCGCAAGATCCAGCGCTTCCTGTCGCAGCCTTTCCACGTCGCCGAAGTGTTCACCGGCTCGCCGGGCAAGTACGTGCCGCTGAAGGAAACCATCCGCGGCTTCAAGATGATCGTGGCCGGCGAGTGCGATCACCTGCCGGAGCAGGCCTTCTACATGGTCGGCACCATCGACGACGCCTTCGAAAAGGCCAAGAAGATCCAGTAAGACGGCGCATTCGGGCCGGGGGTGTCGTAGCCGTGCTCAGTGGACGCGAGTCCACTTCCGCGCGGCGCCTAGCCCGCAGCCCGACTGCTTGCTTACTGAACCTTCTTGCACGCTAAGGAAGAAAGAACCATGGCAACGATTCACGTCGATGTGGTTTCCGCCGAAGAGAGCATCTTCTCGGGCGAGGCCAAGTTCGTCGCGCTGCCGGGTGAGAACGGCGAGCTGGGCATCCTGCCCCAGCACACGCCGTTGATCACCCGCATCAAGCCCGGCGCGGTGCGCATCCAGCGCGCTGACAACGGCCAGGAAGAGTTCGTGTTCGTGGCCGGCGGCATCCTTGAGGTGCAGCCCCATGGCGTGACCGTGCTGGCCGACACCGCCATCCGCGGCAAGGACCTGGACGAGGCCAAGGCCAACGAAGCCAAGGCCTTGGCCGAGGAAGCGCTGAAGAACGCCAGCAGCGACCTCGACCTGGCCAAGGCCCAGAGCGAGCTCGCCATCCTGGCCGCCCAGATTGCTGCGATGCGCAAGCTGCGTGGCATGAAGCACTGAGTTTGGTCTGAGTGGCCTCTTGCGCAGAGGCCTGGATCGCGATGAACCCAAGCCCGCCCTCCGGCGGGCTTTTCAGCTTCTGAAACCCGTCCCCCATGACTGTCGTCAACGCCCTCCAGATCGTGCGCTGGGCCGCCTGGGCCCCCGGCTTGGATGCGGCCGCGGACTGGGCGGAGTGGCTGGCGGCGCCAGCACCGCTGAGGGGGGATGAAGCGGCCGCACCGCCGCTGGCCGAGGTGCCGGCCATGGCGCGCCGGCGCATCGATGCCCTGGGTCGCATGGCCCTGCAGGTGGCCTACCGCGCGCAGGACGATCTGACGCCCGAACAGGTGCAGGCCATGCCCCTGGTGTTTGCCTCGCGCTGGGGTGAACTGGACCGCTCGGTCAGCCTGCTGCAAACCCTGGCGGCGGGCGAGCCGCTCTCGCCCACAGCCTTCAGCCACTCCGTGCACAACGCCATTGGCGCGCTGTACTCCATCCAGCGCGGCGTGCAGGCGAATCTGTCGGCCGTTGCTGGCGGTGCTTTCAGTCTCGAAGCCGGCTGGATCGAGGCCCTGGGGCTGCTGCGCGAAGGCACTCCCGAGCTGATGCTGGTGGTCTTCGATGCGCCACTGCCGACCGCGTACGCGGCCAGCGGGCTGGATGTTGCGCTGATGCGCCCGCACGCACTGGCCCTGCGCCTGCGCATGGGTGGGGCCATCGAGCTGCATGCCGCGTCCCCGGCAGCCGAGCCGGCAGACGGCCTGCCGGCGACCCTGCGCGCCCTGCGATTCCTGATCGGCGCAGCACCCGCTCTGCAGCAGGGTCCCTGGCGGTGGAGCCG
>JBDHSJ010000441.1:0-2725 GCA_039808065.1 Burkholderiaceae bacterium
AGCTCAGCGGCGTCAAGGTGGACGTGCAGCACCCCGAGGGCGCGCCGGAAAAATTCCAGCAGGCAGTGGGCGCCGGCAAGGGCCCGGACATCTTCTGCTGGCCGCACGACCGCGTGGGCGAATGGGCCAAGGCCGGCCTGATCGTGCCGCTGCGCCCGGCCAAGACCATCCGCGACGAGATCGAACCCAGCGCCTGGGAGGCCTTTCGCTACAACGGCAAGCTCTGGGGCTATCCCATCGCCATCGAGGCCAATGGCCTGATCTACAACAAGGACCTGGTGGCGGTGCCGCCGGCCAGCTTCGACGAGGTCATCGCGCTGGATGCCCGGCTGGCAAAGCAGGGCAAGAAGGCCATCCTGTGGGACTTCAACAAGAGCTTCTTCAGCTGGCCCATGCTGGCGGGCGCCGGCGGCTTCGTGTTCGGCAAGAACGCCAAGGGCGACTTTGATGCCAGCCAGGTCGGCGTCAACACCCCCGGCGCGGTGCAGGGTGCGGAGATGCTGGACCGCCTGGTCAAGACCGGCGTGATGCCCAAGGGCGCCCGCTACGCCGAAATGGAAGCGGGCTTTGCGCGCGGCAGCGTGGCCATGATGGTCTCCGGCCCCTGGGCCTGGGACAACGCCAAGCGCGCCAAGATCAATTTCGGCGTCGCCCCCATCCCTGCCGTGGTGCCGGGCCAACCGAGCCAAAGCTTTGTGGGCGTGCTGGGCTGCATGGTCAGCGCCAGCTCCAAGCTCGAAGACGTGGCGCGCGAGTTCCTGGAGAACCACCTGCTGCGCCCTGAGCAACTCAAGGTCATCAACGCCGACGTGCCCCTGGGTGTGCCGGCCAACAAGGCCTTCTACGCCGAGTTGGCGGCCGACCCCAACATCCGCGCCACCATGGAAAACGCCCGCACCGGCCGGCCCGTGCCCAACATCCCCGAAGTGGGCCGCTTCTGGACCGCGATGGACGCGGCGCTGGAGGCGATCACGAATGGGCTGCAGAGCCCCAAAGATGCTCTTGACGGCGCCGCTGCCCGCATGAAGGTGGTCCGATGAACAGCGTTGTTCTGCCCCGCCCCGCCGCGGGCCCCGCCCTGCCCGCCTGGGGCCGCTGGCTGCTCACGGCCGCGGCCGCACTGGCCGCGCTCTACCTCGTCTTCACGGTGGTGGCCACCGGCCAGTACCTGCTGGGCCTGGGCCTGCTGGTGCTCTTCGCCAGCGCCTTCGTCATCTATGGCACCAACGTCAGCTTCGCCTACCGCTACCTGTTCCCGGGCGTGGCGGGCATGTTGCTGTTCGTCGCCTTTCCGCTGCTCTACACCGCGCAGCTGGGCTTCACGAACTACTCCAGCAGCAACCTGCTGACCGAAGAGCGCTCGCGCGACTACCTGCTCAAGCAGACCGCGCACGACGAAGACCAGGCCCTGATCAGCGAGCTGCACGCCGACGGCCAGGAGTTCCGCCTGGTGCTGCGCCGCACGGCGGACGGGGCACCGGCCTATGTGTCCGGCCCACTGGCGCTGCGCACGGCCAAGCTGCCGCCCGTCATCTCGATGAAAGCGCCCGCCGAGGCGAGCTTCGCGGTCGGCCAGGCGCTCGGCCTGAAGGACGTCCTGGAACACCGCACGGTGCTGCGCCAACTGGCGCTGCAACTGCCGGACGGCGGCCCGCCCCTGCACTACGTGGGCGTGCGCGCCTTCGCGCCGCGCCAGCCGGTGTGGACGGCCAACCCGGATGGCTCCGTCACCGAAACCGCCACCGGCACCCGCTACGCCCCGAACCGCGACACCGGCTTCTTCGAGAACGCCGCGGGCGAGCGCCTTCAGCCCGGCTTCAAGGTGGCGGTGGGCTGGAAGAACTACGCGCGCCTGTTCGGCGACGCCGACTTCCGCGGCCCCTTCGTGTCCATCTTCATCTGGACCGTCGTGTTCGCCCTGCTGACCGTGGTCTTCACCACCGCGGTGGGCATGGGCCTGGCGGTGCTGCTGAACTGGGAAGGCCTGCGCTACCGCACCACCTACCGCACCCTGCTCTTCCTGCCCTATGCGGTGCCCGGCTTCATTTCCATCCTGGTGTTCAAGGGCCTGTTCAACCAGAACTTCGGCGAGATCAACGCGATCCTGGACGCCCTCTTCGGCATCAAGCCGGCCTGGTTTGCCGACCCCTTCCTGGCCAAGTCGATGATCCTGATCGTCAACACCTGGCTGGGCTACCCCTACATCATGCTGATCTGCGCCGGCCTCTTGAAGGCCATCCCGGCGGATCTGTATGAGGCCAGCGCGCTGGCCGGTGCCGGGCCGCTGACGAACTTCTTCAAGATCACCGCGCCGCAGATCGTCAAGCCGCTGATGCCTTTGCTGGTGAGCGCCTTCGCGTTCAACTTCAACAACTTCGTGCTGATCGCGCTGCTGACCGACGGGCGGCCGGACTTCCTCAACACCAAGCTGCCGGCCGGGCAGACCGACATCCTGGTCTCCTACACCTACCGCATCGCCTTCCGCGATTCGGGCCAGGACTTCGGCCTCGCCGCGGCGATCTCGACGCTGATCTTCGTGCTGGTGGCGGTGCTGTCGATCATCAATCTGCGCCTGACGCGCGCCAATGCTTCGGGGGCACGCTGATGGCCATCGTTCAAGGCAAGAACCAGAAGTGGCGCACCTTCGCCGCCCACGCCTTCCTGTGGGTGCTGATCGCGGTCACGCTGTTCCCGCTGCTGGCGGTGGTCAGCATTTCGCTGCGTC
>JBDHSJ010000442.1:0-2723 GCA_039808065.1 Burkholderiaceae bacterium
CGCGGCAGCAGCTCGGGTTCGCGACCGGCCTCGCACCAGGCCAGGGCGCGCGCCAGCACGGGCTCCAGCGGGGGCAGCTGGCGTCGCTCGTAACCCAGCTGGCAGAGCAGCAGAGCGAACGCCACCACCGGCCAATGCGCCGGCGGGGGCTCGGGCAGTGCCAGGAAGCTCGGCAGCAGTTCGTTCCACAGCTCGCCTGCGCGCTCGGGGGCCTCGTGGTAGCGCGCCTGCTGCGCGTCCAGCCAGGGCGCCGAGCCGGGGGGCATGCCCGTCGCGTCAGACCTCATCGCGCAGGCTCTGGTAGTTGGACACCTCGGCCAGCGCCTGCTCGAGTTCGCGTTGCGCACGCTGGCAGCCGGCCAGCGTCTGCTGCAAACCCTGCTGCAAGGCGCGTCGGCTGACTCCCGCGCCCAGCCGCACCGTTTCGAGCAGCGCCTGCTCACCCGCCTGCCCGGCTTCCAGCTGCTCGCGGGCGCGCTGCAGGGGCGCTTCCAGCCGGCCCGCCAGGCCGATCAGCAGCTGGCCCAGACCGGCCAGTTTGCGGGCCTCCACCAGCTCGTCGTGCAGTTCGCGCTGCCGGGCCAGGGTGGTGGCCAGTTCGGCGTGGTGGCGCTCCAGGGCCCGCACGCGGGTCTCGCTGGCGGCGCGCTCCAGCTCGGCGCGCTCGATGTCCGACTGCTGGCGCAACAGGTCCAGATGCCGGCGCCCGGCGCGCGCATCGTGCAGGAGCTGCAGCTGCTGGGCTTCGCGCGCTGCGGCCAGGGCCTCGACAGGCTGGTCCGCCAGCACCAACCAATCAGCCAGCTGGTTGAGCCGGTCCGCCAGGTCGTGGGCGGCCAGGCGGTGACGTTGCTGGCTCAAGGCCTCGCGCAGGCCCGCGCAGGCGGCGCCGTAGTCACCCTGGGCAGCCAGCCAGCGCGCGCGGCTGAACACCACCATGGCATGCCCCGGTGCCTCAGCGCCACCCGGCTCGCGCGCCGCGTAGACGCTGGCCTGCTGCAGCGCCTGCGCGGCGCGCGGCAGCTGGCCTTGCTCCAGCGCCAGATCAAAGAGACCGGTGGTCAGCAGTGCGGCCTCACCCCAGCGCTGCTGCGCCAGGGCCAGCTTGCAGCCGCGCTGCAGGCTGGCCTGTCGGCCCTCGTCATCGCCCAGCTCGCGCTGCGCCAAGGCCAGCAAGGCGTGCAGCTGCACCCAGGGCCCTTCCCATGCCAGGCCGGCCAACAGGGCGAGGGCCTGGCGCGCCTGCACCACGGCCGCTGCGGCCGCGCCCTCGCGGTAGGCGAGCTGGGCACTGCCGCCCAGTGCCAGGCCCTGGGCCAGGCTGCCCGGCTCGGCCACCTGCAGGGCGCGCTGCAGGCGCTCGCGTGCGGCATCCAGGCGCTGAGCCTGGATATCGGCGCGCGCGGCCAGGGCTTCGAGCAGGGCCCGCTCCTGATCGCTCAGACCGGGTTCGGCCAGGGCCGCCTCCAGCAGGGCTTGCGCGCGCAGCGGGCTGCGCAACTCCAGCGCCAGAGTGCCAACCCAGGCCGCGAGCGCGGGGCCGGCCAGCGCGCCCTGGGCCAGGCTCAGCGCCGCCGTCAGCAGCTCGGCGGCACGCTCCGGTGCCAGCCGGTAGGCGCTGCGCTGCGCGGCCAGCCAGGCCGGCAGATCGGCCGGAGCCGAGGGAAGCGCGGGTTCGGACACCATGGCCCGATCGATTCTGCGCCGCTGCGGGTCGATTGGCACGTGGGCCGCAGCGGCTTGGCGCGCTCAGGCGCCGTCCGGAATGTCCGGCTCCACCAGACGCGCCAGCTGGTCCAGCGTCTCCTGCCAGCCCAGCTGGCAGAACTCGAGCGGGATGCTGTCGGGGATGCCGGCCTGGGTGACGCGCAGCTCGGTGCCGCACATCACTTTGCGGAACTCCAGCGTCACCTGCATCTCGCCGGGCAGGTTCGGGTCGTCGAAGCGGTCGGTGTAGCGCAGGCGCTCGCCCGGCACGAGTTCGAGGAACTCACCGCCGAAGGCGTGGCTGCTGCCGGTGCCGAAGTTGGTGAAGCTGGCGCGGTGGCGTCCGCCGACGCGGGCGTCGAGCTCGTGCACCTCGGCCGTGAAGCCGTAGGGCGGCAGAAACTTCTCCATCGCCTTCGGGGTGATGAAGGCCTTGTAGACGCGCTCGGGCGGGGCGCGCAGCACGCGTTGCATGTGCAGGGTGTTGGGCATGGCTTTCCTCCTTGAATTTGTTCAATCTCGATTGGGCGCACCGGGCGGAAACCAGCTGCGGTAAGGGCGGCCTTCGTCCACCGCGCGGGCCACCGAGGGGTGGGCCAGCAGGCGCTGGCGGTAGGCGCGCAGCTTCGGGTGCTGGGCGGGGATCTCGTGCACCCAATCGGCGTAAAAGAGCGCAGGCGCGGCGGCGCAGTCGGCCAGGCTGAACTGGGCTCCGGCGGCCCAGCCCGCTTCAGGCAGCTGGCTGTCGAGCCAGGCGTAGGCCCTTTCCAGCAGCGCATGGGCCTCGGCCACGCCGTGGGCATCGCGCTTTTCGGCCGGGCGCAGGCAATCGAACACCAGCTTCTGCATCGGCGTCATCAGGTACTGGTCGAACAGGCGATCGAACAGACGCACCGGCAGGGCCGCCTGTGGGTCGGCCGGCAGCAGGCGCGGTGTGTCGGGGTGCTGCAGGTCCAGCCATTCGATGATGAGGGTGGATTCCATCAGCACCGTCTCGCCCGCGCGCAGCAGCGGCA
>JBDHSJ010000443.1:0-2719 GCA_039808065.1 Burkholderiaceae bacterium
TCGTCGGGGCCGGCAACTACCAGGTGGACGAGGCGGTCGCGCGCATCGAGGCCGGGCTGATCGATGCGGTGGCCTTCGGGCGGCCGTTCATCGCCAACCCGGATCTGCCTGCACGCATCCGTCAGGGTGCGACCTGGAACACGCCCGAGCCGCAGCGCTTTTATGGCGGCGGCGCTGCGGGCTATACCGACTACCCGACGCTGGAGTGAGGCCATGGCCAAGCACAAGGACCGCAACAAGGACCGCATGGGCAAAGGCGAGTACCTGGAAAAACTCGCCCCGCTGCAGCTGGAACTGAACCAGATGGCGCGCTGGGTGCAGCAGACGGGTAAGCGCGTGCTGGTGCTGATCGAGGGGCGCGACACGGCGGGCAAGGGTGGGGTGATCGCGGCGATCTCGGACACGCTGAACCCGCGCCAGTGCCATGTGGTGGCGCTGGGCAAGCCCAGCGAGCGCGAGCGCAGCCAGTGGTACTTCCAGCGCTATGTGCCCTACCTGCCGGCGGCGGGCGAGATCGTGCTGATGGACCGCAGTTGGTACAACCGCGCCGGCGTGGAGCCGGTGATGGGCTTTTGCTCGCCCGAGCAGGCCGAGGCCTTCCTGGATCAGGTGCCCCGCTTCGAGCAACTGCTGGTGGACGACGGCATCCTGCTCTTCAAGTACTGGCTGTGCGTGGATCAGGCCCAGCAGGAGCAGCGTTTTGCCGAACGCCTGGCCGACCCGATGAAGCGCTGGAAGCTCAGCCCCATCGACCTGCAGGCGCGCGACAAATACGCTGCCTACACCGCGGCGCGCGAGACCATGCTCAAGGCCAGCCACCGCGCCCACGCGCCCTGGACCCTGGTGGACTTCAACGACCAGCGCCGAGGCCGGCTCAAGCTGATCCGCCATCTGCTCGACCGGCTGCCCGATACCGCCATTCCGGACGACGCCATCGAGTTCCCGCCGCTGGCGGGCGAGCCGCTGAAGGAGCGCTACAAGGGCAAGTTGCGGCCGCTCTGAAACTGGCCTGATACCGGCCTGATACCGGAATGAGGCCACGCCGGGCGCTCAGGCGATATCGGCGATCAGCAGCTCCGTGCGGCCGGCGCGCTGGTGCTCCAGCGTGGCGCGCACGGTCCGGAAGGCCAACTGCTCCCAGGGAATCTCGCCGAAGTGGAACAGCGCCACGTCCAGGGATTCCGGGCCGGGTGCGAAGTCCAGGTCGAGCAGGCGGGCGCGGTAGAACAGATGCACCTGGCCGATGCGCGTGACGTTCAGCAGGCTCATCAGGCCGAGCAGTTCGACGCGCGCGCCGGCCTCCTCCAGCGTTTCGCGCAGCGCCCCTTCGGCCACCGATTCACCCAGCTCCATGAAGCCGGCCGGCAGCGTCCACAGGCCACGCTGCGGTTCGATCGCGCGCCGGCACAACAGCACCCGGCCATCCGGCGCCAGAGGCAGGGTGCCCACCACATTGGTCGGGTTCTCGTAGTGGATCTGGCCGCAATCCGTGCAGACGGCGCGTTCGCGGTTGTCCTCGGGCGGGGTGCGGTACTGCACGGCCGCCCCGCAGGCGGCGCAGTGCTGGTAGCGGCGGGTGAGGTGCATGGGGGGTCGAGTGTCGCCCAGCGGCCCGGGTGGTCGCTGGCTCCTCTGGGCCATGCCAGCGCGGCCAAGTCAGGTTCCAATGCGGGTCAGTTTTTCCAAGGGAGCTTTCCATGGCCATCGCACAGTGGACCCTGGCCCAAGTCATCGCCCAGCTCAACAGCGGGCGCAAGTGGACCGGTTCGACCATCACCTACTCCTTCCCCACCAGCGTCTCCGGCCTGTACGCCGATGAGGAAGGGCCGGGCTTCCGGCCCACCAATGCCAGCCAGCAGACGCTGATGCGCCTGGCCCTGAACACCTGGGATGACCTGATCCCGGCCAATTTCCAGCTCGGCAGCGCGGGCTCCACTGCGCTGGAGTTCGGCTACACGAGCACAGGCATCGGGTATGCCCATGCCTACTACCCCACCAACGGCAGCATCTGGTTCAACGCCACGGAGAGCGACCTCACCGATCCCGTGCTCGGGGCCTACGGCTTCCTGACCTTCGTCCATGAGATCGGCCATGCGCTGGGCCTGGACCATATGGGCGACTACAACGGCAACGGCAATTGGTCGCCCTCGTCCTACCAGGACAGCATCGTGCTCTCGGTGATGTCCTACTTCGGCCCGCGCTACGCGGCCTCGCAGTACTCGCCCGACATCGCGCAGGCCGATTGGAGCGACAGCCGCGGCCAGGTGCACGACCCGCAGACGCCGATGGTGAACGATGTGGCCGCCATCCAGCAGATGTACGGCACGCCCACCGACACCCGCGCCGGCAACACCACCTATGGCTTCCGCAGCAATGTCGATGGCGCGATGGCGCAGATCTTCGACTTCACGCGCAATGCCAACCCGATCCTGACGATTTACGACAGCGCCGGTACCGACACCCTGGACCTCTCGGGCTGGAGCACGTCCAGTCGCATCGACCTGACGCCGGGGGCCTATTCCTCGGGCAATTCGATGACGAACAACATCGGCATCGCCTACAGCGCCTGGATCGAAAACGCCATCGGCGGCAGCGCCAACGACGTGCTGATCGGCAACAGCCTGGCCAACCGGCTCGAAGGCGGCGCCGGCGACGATGAGCTGGAGGGCCGCGAGGGTGACGACGTGCTGGTGCCCGGCAGCGGCAGCGACCGCGTCGA
>JBDHSJ010000444.1:0-2715 GCA_039808065.1 Burkholderiaceae bacterium
GGACGAAGGCCCCTGGCGCCCCGACGGCCCCTGGCACGCGCAGACCGACGACTTCGTGGCCCAGCCACCGAGCCCGCTGCTGGCCGATGGCCAGGCCTACGAACTGGGCAGCCGGGGCGCCCTGTTCGGCCCGCAGGGGCGGCTGCGCACCCGCGTGGCCGACCTGGGCCGCCTGCTGGCCCTGCTGATGGAAGGCGGCAAGGTGGATGGCCAAGTCTTTCTGCGCCCCGAAAGCCTGCAGGCCCTGATGACCGAGAGCTGGCGCTTCGACGGCCGCAATGGCGACACGGAGAAAGGCATCTTCCAGGCCTGGGGCTTGGGGGTGCAGCACTTCATTGACCGCAGCAAGCGCGGCACCGGCGACCGCCTGCTTCCCCAAGGCGGTCTGCAGGCCTGGGGCCACCTGGGCGTGGCCTACGGCCTGCTTGCTGCGCTGATGTGGGCGCCGCAGCATGGCGCCGGCATCGTGTACGTCATCGGTGGTACGGGCGCCGACCCGGCGGCCCACCCCGGCCGCTACAGCAGCTGCCCCATCTGGGAAGAGCGTCTGCGGGCACTGCTCTGGAACGAAGCCCTGCGCCACTGATCCGCACGCCCCCCGTCGATCTTCTAAGGCTCTGACCCAAACCATGCCCTATCCCTGCTCCATCCTGGCGCTCCTGCTGACCTTCGGCCTGAGCGCCTGCGGCGGCTCCGGCGCCGCGCCAGCGCCTGCACCGCCCACCCCGGCAAGCCCGCCCGCTTCGGCCCCCAGCAGCTACCGCTTCAGCATGGGCACGGGCGACTACCAGGTGCAGTTCAACTACACCGGGGCGAACTGGACCCATGCCGACGTCATGGCCATCCCCATCGCCACCACCCAGCCGATTGCCGTGCTGCCGCAGCAGTACACCAGCAACGGCCGGCAGCCCGGCGCCTTGGTGAACGGGCGGCACATCGGCCGCATCTGGAACGAGATCACCCAAGACGAAATGGCGCGCCGCCTGCGCGCCCTGGGCTTCCATGTGCTGCTGCCGACGATTCAGATGTACGGCGAAACCCTGGACGGCTTCCAGGGGCTGGAGCACTTCATCGCCGGCGTGGCCAAGGGCAACCCGCATGTGCAGGTGGTGCTGCTGACCGCCGATGCGCACGACCCCAACCAGGCCAACCCCCTGCCCGGCGCGCAGATGCTGGTCAGCGGCCTGCACCCGCGCGATGCAACATGGGAGCAGGCCATTCAGCAGCGCATCGCGCCCTTCTACGCCCGCGTCGGCCTGGGCAACCGCGGGCCGCGGGTGCGTGGTGGGCTGTCGAACGTCGAAGGGTCGTCCCAGGCCTGGCACCCGCTGATCGAACGGGCGGCCGAGTACACGCCGGCTGTCAGCATCATGGAAGTCAGCCGCGCCATTGACATCGAGAACCGGGTGGGCCGCATCGAGAACGGCCGCGAGTGGGCGGCCGAACTGTTCGACGGCGTGGCCGCCGGCATGGCCGACTGGGCCTGCCGCAAGGGGCTGAAAACCAGTGCGTGCGGGGGTTGATGTGGAACGAAGCGAACTCGCCCGATGAGCATCAGAGGTCTGGTGTTGTCACTGGCGCTTGCACTGCTCGGCGCCCACCCCAGCCGCGCTGCCGAACCCGTGCGCGGGGTGTGGGTGGCCGGCCCCCAGCACAACCACTTCTGGGCCAGCCGCGCCGCCCTGCGCAGCGAGCTTCAGGCCTTCAGGGCGGCCGGCCTGAACACCGTCTATGCGGTGATGCTGCTGCCCGGGCGCACGCTCTACCCGTCCGCCCGCATGGCGCAGATCACCGGTGTGGCCCAACTGGAGATGCTGGGCGACCGCGACGCGATGCAGGAACTGCTGGAAGAAGCCGCGCCGTTGGGCCTGCGGGTCATCGCCTGGCTCGAGTTCGGGTTCGCCTCGCATTACGGGCCTGGCGGTCAAACTGGCCTGCTGCACTTCAGGCCCGAGTGGACCGCGCGGGACCGTGCCGGCGAGCCTGTCATCAAGAACGGCTTCCACTGGATGAACGCGTTCGATCCGGCGGTGCAGGGCTTGCTCATCGACCTCGGCGTCGAGCTGCTGCAGCGCTATCCCCAGCTCGCCGGCATCCAGGGCGATGACCGGCTGCCCGCCCTGCCTGCCAGCGCCGGCTACCACCCTGAGGTGCTGAAGGCCTTCGGCTGGCAGCCGGGCCAGCCCCTGCCGGCCGAGCAGGACCCGGCCTGGCTGCAGTGGCGCGCCGACCAGCTCAGCGCCTTCCTGCGACGCCTACGCGCGGCCTTGAAGGCGGTGCGCGATGACGCTGTCCTCAGCCTGTCCCCCAGCGCCTACCCCTGGGCCTTGCACGAGTACCTGCAGGACTGGCCGGCCTGGCTGCGCGAGGGCTTGGTGGACGAACTCCTGCCCCAGCTCTACCGCCGCGATCTGGCCTCCTACACCCGCCTGCTGGCCGAGACCAAGGCCCATGTGCCGCCCGATCAGCTCGGGCGCGTCTTCCCCGGCCTGCTGCTGGCGCTGGGGCCGCGCACCGTCCCGAGCGCCGAGCTGCTGCGCGAATGGCTGGCCGCCAACCGCACGGCCGGCTTTGGCGGCGAGTCCTTCTTCCATAGCACCGGCGTGGCCGACCGGGCCGAGGTCCTGCGGCAGGCCTACAAGCCCTAAGGTCCGCTGCGACCTGGGCTTGAGGTCCACCCGAGCGGGTGGCTGCCCGAGGCCCATCCGACAGGGG
>JBDHSJ010000445.1:0-2709 GCA_039808065.1 Burkholderiaceae bacterium
TCGGCTCGAACTGGAAGGCCAACTGCTCGAAGCCGACGGCGCGTGCGCAGGCCTCCAGCGCGGCCTGGGCCTGGGCGTCGCGCGCCGGGTCGTCATCCACAAAGTACACGGGGCGGCCCAGTACCGCATGGGTCAGCGCGCGGCCGCCCTGCGCGCCTTCGGCCACGCGCTTGAGCCGCTTCAGGTAGCCGGACACCACATCGGCGTACTTCACCGAGCGGCCACCGCCCACGTCGGTGTGGCGGTCCAGCAGGTCGCTGCCCAGGATGGACTTCATCGAGCGCATCAGGCGCCCGTCATGCCCGTCCACGTAAGCCGCCAGCGCGGCGCGGCCAAAGGCGCGCGGCGGGCCATCGGCATCGTGCGCGCCCTCAGCGTAGTAGTACACGGCCGTGGGCATGGTGCGCGCCGCGCCTTCCAGCGGCACCAGGGCCATGGCGTCGGCCTGGGGGAGTGCCACGGCGGAATTGGAGGTGCCGAAGTCGATGGCGCAAAACGAGGGGGTGGCCATGACCGGGCTCCTGGAATTCAAAGGGGGCGGGATTGTGCCCGCCCCACCCCTGCTCAGGGTCGCAGCGCCTGCAAGCGACACAGCGCCGCCTCCAGCGTGGCCGCCTTCTTCGCAAAGCAGAAGCGCACCTGGCGGCGTTCCTGGGGCTTGGAATAGAAGACCGAGAGCGGGATCGCCGCCACGCCGATCTGCGTGGTCAGCCACTCGGCGAATTCCAGTTCGGGGGCATCCGACACGGCGCTGTAGTCCACGGTCTGGAAGTACGTGCCCTCGCAGGGCAGCAGTTTCAGCGGCGTGGCGGCCAGGCCCTTGCGAAAGCTGTCGCGCTTGGCTTGGTAAAAGTCCGCCAAGCCCTGCCACGGCGCCGGGTCGGCCATGTACTCGGCCAGGCCCCATTGCGCCGGCGTGTTCACGGTGAACACCGTGTACTGGTGCAGCTTGCGAAAGGCCGCGCTCAAGGCCTGGGGTGCGGCCACGAAACCGACCTTCCAGCCGGTGACATGGAAGGTCTTGCCGAAGGACGAGATCAGGAAGCTGCGCGCCGCCAGCTGCGGGTGCCGGGCCACGGACTGGTGCGAGCAGCCGTCGAACACCATGTGCTCGTAGACCTCGTCGCTGATGACGATCAGGTCGTGCTGCTCGGCCAGCGCGGCCAGGGTGCGCAGGTCGGCCTCCGAAGCGACCGTGCCACTGGGGTTGTGCGGGGTGTTGAGGATCAGCGCGCGGGTGCGCGGCGTCACGGCCGCACGCACCGCGTCCCAGTCGATGCGGTAGTCCGCCGTCATCGGCACGCCCACCGGCGTGGCGCCGGCCAGCCGAATGGCCGGGATGTAGCTGTCGTAGGCGGGCTCGATCAGGATGACTTCATCCCCCGCACCCACGCTGCACTGGATGGCGGTGAACAGCGCCTGCGTGGCGCCGGCCGTGATGGTGATCTCGGTGTCCGCGTCGTAGGCCCGGCCATGCGTGCCCAGCAGCTGCGCGGCCACGCGCTGGCGCAGCAGCGGGATGCCAGGCATCGGCGGGTATTGGTTGTGGCCGGCGTGCAGGGCGCGGTTCACGGCCTCCAGCAGCGCCGGGTCGCAGTCGAAGTCCGGAAAGCCCTGGCCCAGATTGATGGCGCCATGCTGGGCCGCCAGCTGGGACATGCGGGAAAAGATGGTGGCGCCGATGGCCGGCAGCTTGTCGGGGAGCGTGGGCATGGGGCGATTCTGGTGCGAGGGGCGGCAATCAGAGCGCGCGCTTCAGCGACCACGGAGGCTGGCTTGCCCGGCTCCGGGTTCAGAGCCCCACCCAGACCCGATACCCCCGCGCCGCGTAGTACGAGGCCGCGCCGTTGTGATACGTGAACACGCGGCCATAGCGGCGGTCACCGAACAGGGCGCCACCCTGGGCGCGCAGCTCGGGCGGCGTCAGCAGCCAGCTCGAGGTCTTGCGGTCGAACTCGCCCAGCTGCTGCAACACGCGGTACTGCGCCTCGTCCAGCAAGGTGGCACCCATGGCTTGCGCCTGCTCCAGCGCACTGCCGGAGGGCGCGTGCTCCTTGCGGCCGTCGAGCGCGGCGCGGTCGTAGCAGAGCGAGCGACGCCCGGCCGGGCTTTCGGCGGCGCAGTCGCAGAAAACCAGGGCCTCGCCGTCGAGACACAGCACATCCGGTTCGCCGCCGCTGGACTCCATCTGGTGCAGGGTCTTCAGCAGGGAGGGCTGCGCCCGCAGGCGCTCGGCGACGGCCGCCCAGGCCAGGCCGGGGTGACGTTGCGGGTGCTTGCCGAAGCGGGTTTGAAGGGTGCCCAACAGGGCGTCCTTGTCTTCAGGCAGTGCCATGGTCATCTCCTCGCTTGAATGGGGCCGGCAGACCCTCATGACCGCATGATCTTGTCCAGCGTCTTGCCCTTGGCCAGCTCATCGATCAGCTTGTCCAGATAGCGGATCTTGCGCATCAGCGGGTGCGCCACGTCCTCCACCCGCACCCCGCACACCACGCCCTTGATCAGCGCGGCATTCGGGTTGAAGGCAGGCGCCTGGGCGAAGAAGGCTTCCAGATCGTGGTCCGAGCCGATCTGCTCCCGCAGCCCTTCCGGGCTGTAGCCCGTCAGCCAGCAGATCACCTGATCGACCTCTTCTTGCGAGCGCTGTTTCGAGACCGCCTTCTTGACATAGAGGGGGTACAGGCTGGCGATCTTGATGGCGAAGACTTT
>JBDHSJ010000446.1:0-2707 GCA_039808065.1 Burkholderiaceae bacterium
CCAACCACTACAAGCAGTTCAAGACCCCGCCCGACATGTTCACGGCCGGCGGCATGACGGCCGGCATCGCCATCGTCGAGGCCCTGAAGAAGACCGGCGGCGACAGCAAGACCGCCAAGCTACAGGCCGCCATGAAGGGCCTGAAGTTCCAGAGCCCCAAGGGCGAGATGTGGTTCCGCCCCGAGGACCACCAGGCCATGCAGTCGATGTTCCATTTCAAGATCAAGGTGGACCCGGCCTTCGAGTGGGGCGTGCCGGAGCTGGTGCGGGAGATCAAGCCTTCGGACATGAACATCCCTGTGCGCAACAAGGGCTGACGTGCTCGAAACCCAAGACCTGACGATCCGCTTCGGCGGCCATGTGGCCGTCGACCGCGTGTCCTGCAGCTTCCAACCCGGCACCTTGACGGCCATCGTCGGCCCCAATGGCGCGGGCAAGACCACCTACTTCAACCTCATCAGCGGGCAGTTGCCGGCCAGTGGCGGTCGGGTGCTGTTGAACGGCGAGGACCTGACCCGCCTGAGTGCGCCGCAGCGCACGCGGCGGGGCTTGGGGCGGGCGTTTCAGCTGACGCAGTTGTTCCCGCACCTGACGGTGCTGGAGAACGTGCGCCTGGCGGTGCAGGCGCGCAGTGGGTTGGGGCTGCGCCTGCTTTCCGTCTGGCTGCAGCACCGCGCCTTGATCGATGAGTCGATGGCCTTGCTGGAGCGGGTGCGTTTGTCCGCACGCTCGAACGATCTGGCGGCGAGCTTGCCGCATGGGGATCAGCGCAAGCTGGAGGTGGCGCTGTTGATGGCGCTGCAGCCCAAGGTTTATCTGTTCGATGAGCCGACCGCGGGCATGAGCGTGGACGAAGTGCCGGTGGTGCTGGATCTGATCCGTGATCTGAAGCGCGAGGGGCGGCACACGATCCTGCTGGTAGAGCACAAGATGGACGTGGTGCGCGAGCTGGCGGATCGAATCGTGGTGTTGCATCAGGGGGCTCTTGTCGCTGACGGCGAGCCTGCGTCTGTGATGGCCTCTGCGGTGGTGCAGAACGCGTATCTGGGGGTGGCGGCGTGATGCGCTTCTTTGCGTTGCAGCCCGCTGGGGGCTTCACCCCCTGCACCCCGACCCGCATTTCTTTGCTGCGCCAAAGAAACGCGGGGCAAAGAAAGGCGCCAATGCGCACAGTCGCCCTAGGGGCGAACTGTGATGGCGGTGCTTGGGCTCACACTGACACGAGCCCTCATCTGACTTCGACGGTCAGGACATCGAAGGCGCCCGGAGTACCGGTCGTCCCGGGCACCGCAAACCATCACCTGTGGCGCTCCGAAGAACAGACCGCCAACCAGCGTGGCGGCGTGTTCGGCGCTCGTTGGGGCTCTTTTCATCGCAGAGAGCCCGCGATGGTTTGCGGTGGTCTAGTCGGCCGGTACTCCGGCCAGCTTAGCGGGCTGGTTCTCGCAGTCCCAGGAGGGGTGTGGGAGCCATGTGAGCCAGCCGTGCAATCGCGGCCGGCCCGAGGCCGGCTGCGTGCATTGAGCGCCTTTCTTTTCCCCCCTTTTATTTGGCGCAGCAAAGAAAAGGGGGTCGGGTGCAGGGGTGAAGCCCCTGCGGGCTCTAACGAACAGAACAAGCCCCAATGAGCCTGCTCAAACTACAAGGCGTCCACACCCACATCGGCGCGTATCACATCCTCCACGGCGTCGACCTGGAGGTGCCCGAGGGCCAGGTGACCATGCTGCTGGGCCGCAATGGCGCCGGCAAGACCACGACGCTTCGCACCATCATGGGCCTATGGCCGCACAGCGAGGGCACGATCGAGTTCGCGGGCAGCCAGCACAAGCAAAGCACACCCGAGATCGCCCAGCAAGGCATCGCCTACGTGCCCGAATCCATGGGCATCTTCAGCGACCTCAGCGTGGCCGAGAACCTGCTGCTGGCCGCACGACAAGCCAAGCGCCTGCAAGACCTGGATGAAGCACGCTTGAACTGGCTGTTCGGCCTCTTCCCCGCCCTCAAGACCTTCTGGCAATACCCCGCCGGCAAGCTCAGCGGCGGCCAGAAGCAGATGGTGGCCATTGCCCGCGCGCTGATCGAGCCCCGCCGCCTGCTGCTGATCGACGAACCCAGCAAGGGCCTGGCGCCGGCCATCGTGCAAAACCTCATCGAAGCGCTGCGCGAACTCAAGAAGCAACAGACCACCGTGCTGCTGGTAGAGCAGAACTTCGCCATGGCCAAGGCCCTGGGCGACCACGTGGCCGTGATGGACGACGGCCGCGTGGTGCATCGCGGCGCCATGCAGGAACTGGCCGACAACGAAGAACTGCAGCAGCGCCTTCTCGGCCTGAGCCTGGGAGCCCATCAGTGAACGCGACCACAACAACAGCCGCGCCCGCCGCCATCCCGCGCGAGCGTTTTGACTATTCGCCGCTGGCCCTGCTCGCCGGCCTGGCCCTGCTGGCCCTGCCCCTGATCGGCAGCCCCAGCTCCTGGGCCACCCTTACCCTGGCCGGTCTGGCCATGGGCCTGATCGTGTTCATCATGGCCTCGGGTCTGACGCTCGTGTTCGGCCTGATGGACGTGCTGAACTTCGGCCACGGTCTCTTCATCGCGCTGGGCGCCTTCATGGCGACGACCGTGCTCGCTTCCCTGAGCGGCCTGGTGGCCAGCCCGAACCTGGGCGCCAACCTGCTCGCGGTGGGTGCCGCCTGCCTGGTGGGCA
>JBDHSJ010000447.1:0-2685 GCA_039808065.1 Burkholderiaceae bacterium
AGGCAGCGCCAGTAGGGCAGGTGGGTCCACTTGCCGGCCAGCTCGATCAGGGCCAGGTCGACCAGCGTGCGCATGGCCGCGCCGGTGCCCTGGGTCAGATCACGGCCGACGTTGAACTGCACGCCGTAGCTGCCGATGCGTCCCGCCAGGTCCAGCCCCTGGCCCGAGTTGCCGATGATCACTTCGTTGGCGGAGTCCAGACCCGGGATCAGGGTGCGCGTGCGGAAGTCACCCAGGTGCATTTCCAGCCCGACGATGGTGGCGCCGCGGTTGCGGTCATAGCCGGCTTCCACGCGAGGGCCGGACAAGCCCGCGCCATGCCGGGTGCTGATCACGTTCTGATCGACGAAGGAGATGCCGCCCGAGACATACAGCGCCGGGCGCTGCAATTCCATCTGGTTGTTGTTGAGCAAGATGGTGGTGAGGTTCTGCACCGTGTCCTGGCGCGCGATGTCGACCTCGAAGTCGACATAGCGGAAGGCGTTGGAGCGGCGCGACATCTGCGACAGCGCGGTGACCACCATCTGCTTGGCCGCCACCGGCACGCGGCCCGAGAAGTCGGGAATGAAGGTGCTGGTGATGAGCATGGTCGGCACTTCGGCCTCGCGCATCATCTCGTCCATGCAGGCCAGCGAATCGCTGAAGCTGGACATCGAGCGCACCGGTCGCGTGGCCGGCCGGTCCGAGGCGCTGGCGTAGGACTGGAACTGCGCGTCTTCCTTGGGCGGCAGTGGCGTGGCGCATCCGGCCACCAGGGCTGCGGCGATCAGCAGGTGCGCGGGGGCGCGAGGGCGCGGGGGTGAGTCGGTGCCCGGGCGTGAAAAGGGCTTGCTCATGTCACTCCTCCTGTCGTTCTCATGCCCTCGATGGGGAAAGAGCACGGACCTGGCACCTGGTGGTCTGCGCCAGGTCCGGCTTGACGCTGTCTGCTGGTGGCTCCGCCGCAGCGCGCTTTACTTGCAAATCGTCACCACATCACCGCGCAGCACGGCGATCTGGTCGCCGCCGGCGCCGGGCCCATAGCGGCCACTGGGGCCCACCGTGGGCACGACGGTGTTGCTGGCCACGTCGGTGGTGCAGGTGCGCTGCAGCGCATTGCCCGTCTGGCGGCTGATCACGTCCTTCTCGGTGTGAATCGTGCCGTCACCGCCTTCCAGCGCGCTGAACGCCTTGGCCTCATAGCGCGCGATCTTGGCTTGGAGGAACGACGGGATGCCGGTACCGAGATACAGCGGCTCCGACGCGCGGGCAGGGCCGGCGGGCAGGGCCAGGTAGCTCACTTTTCCCCCCAGCACGATGGGGTCCGAGCCCGGCGCGCCTTGCGCCCAAGCACCCTGACCCGGGCCCGACAAGGCCATCGCCAAGGCGACGTGCATCAGCTTGAGCTTCATGGCGATCATCCTCCTTGAACGGACAAACGGCGGAACGAGGGCCCATGCCGCCGGTTCCGCCGCGCTTCACTTCAGGCCGGTTGGCCTGATGGAGCGCCGATTACTGGCAGCTCAGGCAGGCGTTGTTGGACGAGAAATTCTGCACTGCGGTCGCGCCCGATCCGCTGGCCTTCGCCGAGATGTTGGACAGCGTGGCCTTGACATACTGGCTCTGGGTGGCGCCTACGCCCACCGCCCCGATGTTGCTGGCCAGGTTGTTGGATGCCGACGACTGGTAGCCAGAGGCCTCGGCCAGCACGTGCGTTCCGCTCAGGTCGGTGGTCTGGGTCGACGCAGCCTTGATCAGCACGCCATAGGTGTTGCTCGACATGTTGTTGGTGGCCTGGCTTTCAGTGCCCGACGCATTGGCGCTGGACGAACTGCCAAACAAGGTGGTCGACTGGATCGTCGGCGCCAGCAGCTTGATGTCCTGCGCGCAGACATCGCAGTTGTCGTTGCCGGGCAGTGGGGGGAAGACAAACGCGAACGCCGAACCGGAGATCGCGAGCGCGCCCAGGATCGCAAGTTGCTTTTTCATGATGAAGTTCCTCCAAAGGTAGTCGCCTAGATATCCGGGCGCGCTGGACCATTCCAGTGCCTCGGGACTTGACTTCGCCGCGACCGGCTCCCCTGATTCTGTGTTCTCGGTTTCCGGCGTCGTCAAGGCCAGTGTCCGGGCAGGTGGCGGACCGGGCAATCACCACAAGCGGATACCGTGTCCGACGGACGGGCTGAGCGCTTGGCTGCTGGCCGCTGGCGCGGTGACGGGCTTACCGGTTCCAATGCCTGCTATCGGAGGCATAGCGAAGCCGCTTGAAAGACTGGGCAGCCCCAAATTGAAAACAACGTAACGACATGTCAAAAAAAGAATTCCTCGACATTTCGTCGCATAAATGGTACTGTTACCAGTCAATTTTGGTCACACAATTGGCTGAAACTGACATTCCGGCCGATGATTTGAGATGGGTCAAGGCGATCGACGATGGTTGCAATAGCGCAGTGGCCATCGGCAGTCAAGCATTTGCGAGACAGGGGGTTGACATGATGAACACTTCCAGACAATTTGTATCCGGGTCGTTGGCCGGCATGCCGTCTTCGATGGGTTCGACCGCTCCACAGCCGGCATCGTCCCTCTGGCCGCACTTTCTGACCGGGCAGGCCGAACAGCCGACCCGGGTGATCCTGGTCGACGACGACGCCCACATGCGGCGCGTCGTTGCGCAGGAGCTGCTGGCCGACGCACGCATCCATCTGG
>JBDHSJ010000448.1:0-2682 GCA_039808065.1 Burkholderiaceae bacterium
GGCGGGCGGTCAGGTCGTCGTACTGGCTGCGCTGGGCAGCAAGCTCTTGCTCGCGTTGCAGCTTGAGTTCCAGCACCTGCTGCAGCCCGCCCTGGGCGGCGGCGTCGGACAGGCGCTCCAGCTCGCCCTGGGCGCGCTGGCGTTCGTCCTGCAGGGCCTGGGTTTGCTGGGCGGCGGTGTCCAGGGTGCGCGAAAGCTCGGCGCGGCGGGCCTCCAGGCTGCGCTGCGAGAAGGTGGCCTCCTGCGCCTGGCGCTCCAGACTGCGCTGCTGCTCGCGGCACTCCTGCAGGCGGCGTTCGGCCTCGATCACGCGGTCGCCCAGTTGGGCGTGGCGCTCCTGGCTGTCGGCCAGTTGCATGTCGAGTTCTTCAAAGCGAGCTTCGGCGGCCACGCGGCGCTCTTGCAGGTCGTCCAGCTGGGCCTGCACCTCGGCCAGGTCGGCACCAATCTGCTCGCTGCGCGCGCGCGCCTGCTCGGCCAGTTGCGACTGGCGCAGGTGCTCCACCTGCAGCTCGTGGGCGCGCGACTGGGCCTCGGCGGCCTCGCGGCCCAGCGTGGCCAGGCGCTGGGTGGCGTCGGCGTAGGCGGCTTCGGCGCGTACCAGCGCGGTGCGGGCCTCTTCGCCGATGAGGGCTTGGGCGCGCAGTTCCTTGTCGAGGTGCTCGATCTCCTGGGCGCGCGCCAGCAGGCCCGATTGCTCGGAGTCCTGCGCATAAAAACCCACGCTGTGCGCGGTCACGCAGTGCCCCTGCGGCACGTAAATGGCGCTGCCGGGCGCAAGCTGGGCGCGGCGGTCCAGCGCCTCGTCCAGCGTGGGGGCGGTGTGGCAGCCCACAAGCCAGTCTTCGAGCACGGCGCGCAACCCTGCGTCGTGCACACGCAGCAGGTCCGACAGGCGCGGCAGGCCGTTTGCTGCGTTCGGCGTGGGTGCCTGCGGCGGCGTGAAGAAGGCCAGCTTGGCAGCGGGCGCATCGCCCCCGCCGGCGCCCAGAAAGCCGCGCACCATGTCCAGGCGGCCCACTTCGAGCGCGCCCAGGCGCTCGCGCAGCGCGGCTTCCAGCGCGTTTTCCCAGCCGGGTTCGATGTGGATGCGGCTCCACAGGCCCTGCAGGCCGTCCAGGCCGTGCTTGGCCAGCCAGGGGCGCAGTTTGCCGTCGGTCTTGACCTTTTCCTGCAGCGCCTTGAGGGCCTCCATGCGCGCCGAGAGGTCGGCCTGGCGGGCGGTCTCCTGGTTCACGGCCTGCTGGCGGGCGCGGCGGTCTTCGTCCAGGCGGGGCACGGCTTCCTGCAGTTCTTCCAGCCGGGCGGCGGCCAGTTCCTGGGCCTCGGTGGCGGCCTCGCACTGGCTGCGCAGGTTGGCCAGGCGGGCTTCGTCGGGCGCGGCCAGGGCGTTGCGGTCGGCGCGCAGGCGCTCGAAGCGGGCGTCCGCCTGGCGGCTTTGTTCGTCGATGCTGCGCTGCTCTGCCGCCAGCACCTGGATTTGCTGCTGCACCTGCACCACGCTGGCACGCTGGGCGTCGGCCTGGCCCTGGGCCTGGCGCAGGGCTTCTTCCAGGTCGGGCAGGCGCATGGCCTGTTCTTCGACCTGGGCGGCCAGCAGCTCGGCCTTTTCCTCGGCATCGACCCCGGCCCCGGCCAGGTGCTCCAGCTCGGCGTCGGCCTCTTCGCGGCGCGACTGCCACTGGGTGATTTGCTCGGCCAGTTGCACCAGGCGCTGCTCCACGCGCTGGCGCCCTTCGAGCACGTAGCGGATTTCGGCCTCCAGGCGGCCGACTTCGGCACTGGCCTCATAGAGCTTGCCCTGGGCCTGGTTGACTTGGTCGCCTGCGGCGTAGTGCGCCTGGCGGATGATTTCGAGCTCGGCCTCGACATGCCGCAGGTCGGCCATGCGCGATTCCAGCTCGTTGACGGCAGCCAGCCCTTCGCTGCGCACGCGGGCCTGCTCAGCCTCGGCCTCGGTGCGCTTGAGGTACCACTGCTGCTGCTGGCGCAGCGTGGCCTGGGACTGCAGTTGCTTGTAGCGCTCGGCGACCTCGGCCTGCTTCTCGAGCTTTTCGAGGTTGCTGCCCAGCTCGCGCAGGATGTCTTCCACGCGGGTAAGGTTCTCGCGCGTGTCGTGCAGGCGGTTTTCCGTCTCGCGGCGGCGCTCCTTGTATTTGGAGACACCGGCGGCTTCTTCGAGGAACAGACGCAGTTCCTCGGGGCGCGACTCGATGATGCGGCTGATGGTGCCCTGGCCGATGATGGCGTAGGCGCGCGGCCCCAGCCCGGTGCCCAGGAACACGTCCTGCACGTCACGGCGGCGCACGGGCTGGTTGTTGATGTAGTAGCTGCTGTTGCCGTCGCGCGTGAGTACGCGCTTGACGGCGATCTCGGTGAACTGGTTCCACTGGCCACCGGCGCGGTGGTCGGCGTTGTCAAAGACCAGCTCCACGCTGGAGCGGCTGGCGGGCTTGCGCGAGGTGGTGCCGTTGAAGATCACGTCCTGCATGGACTCGCCGCGCAGTTCGCTCGCCTTGGACTCGCCCAGCACCCAGCGCACCGCGTCCATGATGTTGGACTTGCCGCAGCCGTTCGGCCCCACCACGCCCACCAGTTGCCCTGGCAGCATGAAGTTGGTCGGTTCGGCAAACGACTTGAAGCCGGAGAGTTTGATGGAGTTGAGACGCACGGATCACCCTG
>JBDHSJ010000449.1:0-2646 GCA_039808065.1 Burkholderiaceae bacterium
TGGCCACGCTGCCGCTGGGCACTCGTGCGGCCGAACGCGGCTGGCCGCTGGCGCGCCTGGTGGGCGGGGGGCTGGTGCTTTCCACGCTGGGCGCGGCTGCGCTGGGGCTGGGGCAGGGCGTCTGGGCCGTGATGGCGGCGATGGCGGTGCTGGGCGCGGGGCAGGGCGTTTCGATCGCCGCGCAAAGCAGCTGGCTGGCGCAGCTCTGCGCGGCCGAGCTGCAGGCCCATGGCCCCGGCGCCGTCTATGGCCTCTACCGCCTGCTGGAGCGCCTGGGCAATGCGCTGGGCCCGCTGGCCGCCGCCGCGCTGGTGCTGCCCTGGGGCCTGGGTGGCGCCTACCTGGGTCTGGCCGCGCTGGTGCTGCTGGCGGGGGCCTGGGTGCTGGCGCGCTCCCGTGCCTGGGAGCACCCATGAAGGCGCGCGCCCGCCTGCTGCTGCCGCTCTTGCCCACCCTGGCGCAGGCGGCGCCGCCCTGGCGCATCTGGCTCATCACCTACCGGGGCTGGACGGAGGTGGAGCAAGGCTTCGTCGAACACTTCAAGTCGCGCGGCCTGGCGGCCGAGTTCACCCACCGCGACATCGCGCTCGACCCGGCGCGCCTGCCCGCCGTGGTGGCCGAAATCCGCGCCGCCCGGCCGGACCTGGTGCACTGCTGGGGCTCGCCCGTCACCCTGGGTGTGGCCGGGCCCTGGCAGGGCGCCGACCCGGCGCGCCACCTCAGTGATCTGCCCATCGTCTTCAGCCTTGTGGCCTCGCCTGTGGGGGCGGGCATCGCGCCCAGCCTGGCCAGTTCGGGCCGCAATCTGACCGGGGTGAGCCACCTTCCGCCGGTGGCGGCGCAGCTGGGCCTGCTGAGTTCCTACCGCAGCGTGCGCCGCATCGGCGCGCTCTACAGCGCCAACGAACCCAATTCGCGCGCCGTGCTGGACGAGCTGGGCCAGGCCGCGCGCGCCCGCGGCATCGAACTGCTGGCCCGGCCCTTCTCCAGCGACGGCGCCGGCAAGCCCCTGGCCGCCAGCGCCCCCGGCCTGCTGGCCGAGCTGCAGCAGGCTGGCGCCGAATGGCTCTACCTGCCGCCCGATTCCTTCCTGACCACCCAGCTCAAGACCGTGGTGCTGCCGGCCGCCGAGGCCCTGCGCCTGCCCAGCCTGGCCAGCACCGAACAGCAGGTGGCGGCGGGCGCCCTCTTGGGCCTGGTGAGCCGTTACCGCAGCGTCGGCCAGTTCGCGGCCTACAAGGCCGAGCAGATCCTGCGTGAGGGCCGCGCGCCGGCCAGCCTGCCCATCGAGACCCTGAGCCGCTTTGCGCTGCAGCTGCGCATGCCGCTGGCGCGGCGCCTGAAGCTGCTGCCGCCGCTCGCCCTGGTGCACCACGCCGAACTGCTGGAGGATGAGGCCCATGGCTGACGCCGCCTCTGACCTGCCGCCGGATTGCCTGCTGCGCCCGGCCCAGGCCCGCGATGTGCCGGCTTTGCACGGGCTGCACGAGGCGGTGCGGGCCGCCTTGCCGGATCCCAGCCTGTTTCGGCTCTTCGGCGGTGCCGAGTCCTTCTTCGAGACGCATTGCGGGACGCGGGGCGAGAGCTGGGTGGTGGAGCAAGGCGGCCAGCTGCTGGGCTACGCCGCCCTGACTCTGCCGCTGGCCGACGACGCCGACAACTACGCGCTGAACCTGGGCTGGCCGGCCGAACGTGCCCGTCGCGTGGGTCTGCTGTCTGCGGCGATGGTGCACCCACGGCAGCGCCAACAGGGCCTGCACCGGGCGCTGATCCAGCAGCGGCTGCAACGTGCCCAGGAACTGGGCCTGCCCGAGCTGCTGGCACGGGCGGCGCCGGCCAATGCGCTTTCACGCCAGGGGTTGCTGAGCCAGGGCCTGGCCATAGTTTGGCTGGGTGAACAGGCCGGCGGCCTGCAGCGTCATGTGTACTGGCGCCGCAGTGCCACGCCGGTGGCGGGGCGGGTGGCCATCTGGCTGGCGGCTGACGACGGGGCGGGCCAGCAGGCGGCCCTGGCTCAAGGGTGGCTCGGGCTGCGCAGCGGTGCGGGGCGCATTGGGTACGGGCCACCGCAGGCGTGAACAGGCCCTAGCGCGCTTTCATGGCCCCTTCGAGTGCCTGCGGCGGGTAGGCCAGGCTCAGCGCCCGCCAAACGGCACCGCTGCGTTCGGCCTCCTGCAGCATCTGGCGCAGCAGGTCGCGATCGGCCGGGGTGAGCGACTGCTTCGAGAGGTAGAAGCCGGCCTCGCGCCAGGGCAGGTCGTCCAGCGGTTCCACACGCAGGTGCGCATCCAGCGGCTTGCCGCCGGGGGGCGCCACACCGTAGACGTTGGTGGGGGCCAGCACGGCCAGATCGGCCAGGCCTTCCTGCAGCGCGCGCAGCAGGGTGCTCACGTCCGATTCGAGCAGCAGCCGGCCCTGTTCCCGCAACTGCTCCACCAGGCGCTGATAAGGGGCGCCGAAATCGAAACCGCGCACCACCACCACCCGCAGCTCCTTGCGCGCCAGCAGCTCGGCGGCGGAGCGCAGCGGCGGCCGCTGCGACTGCAAGGAGACCGCGGCTGCGCGGCTGAGGATCAGGGGCACGAACTCGCCAAAGGCGTCTCGCCGCTCGGAGTGGGTGGCTGGGACGATGAGGTCGGCCGCGCC
>JBDHSJ010000450.1:0-2627 GCA_039808065.1 Burkholderiaceae bacterium
AGCTGGCGCGGCTGGTGGGGCGACACCCCGCCCTACGGCGTGCCGGTGTTCGTGCTGACCCACCACGCGCGGCCCACCCTGGAGATGCCGGGCGGCACGGTCTTCCACTTCGTCACCCAGGGCTTCGAGGCCGCGCTGCAGCAGGCGCGTGCCGCCGCCGCAGGGCGCGATGTGCGCATCGGCGGCGGCGCCGCCACCCTGCGCCAGTACCTGCAAGCCGGCCTGATCGACCGCCTGCACATCGCCCAATCCCCCGTGCTGCTGGGCGCGGGCGAACCGCTCTGGGCCGGGCTGGACTTGCCAGCGCTGGGCTATCGGCTGGCCGAGGTGGTGGCCGGCGAGCGCGCCACGCATCTGCGCATCGAACGCGGCTGAAGGGTGCTGAAGGGGGCTTGACCCTCACGCTGCGTCAGGCTCCATGATCCGGGCACGCTCACCGCTCTGCTCATGGACTACACCGTCGGCGAACTCGCCAAGAAGGCCGGACTGACCGTCCGCACCCTGCACCATTACGAACAGCTCGGCCTGCTGGTGCCTTCGGGGCGCAGCGAGGCCGGCTACCGCCTCTACAGCGCGGCCGATGTGCGCCGCCTGCACCGCGTGCTGGCCTACCGCCAGTCCGGCCTGGCGCTGAAGGACATCGCCACCCTGCTGCAGACCGACGGCCCGCCGCTGCGCGAGGTGCTGGAGCGCCAGATCGCGCAGGTGGAGGGCGAGATCGACCGCCGCCAGCGCGTGCTGCGCGCGCTGCGGCATGTGGCCAAGCAGGCGCACGAAAGCGAAGAGGGCTTGAGCGAGCACCTGCTCAGCGCCATGAGCCTGATGCGCCTGATGGAGCAGCACTTCAGCGAGGCCGAGCTGACCGTGCTGGCGCACCGCCGTGCCCAGCTGGGCGAGCAGAAGATCGAAGCGCTGGAGGCCGAGTGGCCCGAGCTGATCCGCCGCGCGCAGGCGCTGATGGACAGCGGGACGCCGCCCACCGACCCCGAGGTGGCAGGTGTTGCGAGGCGCTGGCGCGAACTGGCCCAGCTCTTCATCGGCGACCAGCCCGCCTTCCGCGCCAAGGTCCAGGCCATGTACGCCCAGGACGGCGAGCTGCAGCGCCAGACCGGCGTCACCCCGCAACTGATTGCCTATCTGCGGCAGTCCCTCACTCCCCCCGAGCCCTCCGCACCATGACCCCTGAAGTCCCGACATCCGGCCCCGCGCCGGAGGCCCCGCCACGCCTGTTTGCGAACCGCAACTTCCGCTGGCTGCTCGGCGGCGGCCTGCTCTCCATGCTGGGTGATCAGTTCACGCTGATCGCTTTGCCCTGGCTGGTGCTGCGCCTGACCGGCGACCCCCTCACGCTGGGCCTGGTGCTGGCCGTGATGGGCCTGCCGCGTGCGGCCTTCATCCTGGTGGGTGGCGCGCTGGTCGATCGCTACTCACCCCAGCGCGTGCTGCTGCTCACCAAGCTGCTCAATGCCCTGTGGGTGGGCCTGCTGGCCCTGCTGGTGCTGAGCGGGGCGCTGCAGCTGTGGATGCTCTTTGGGCTGGCCTTGGTCATCGGCCTGACCACCGCGTTCAGCTACCCGGCCGCCAGCTCCATCCTGCCCCTGAGCCTGCCGGCAGCGCTGCTGCGTGCCGCCAACGGCAGCTTGATGGCGCTGCGCCAGGTCAGTGTGCTCGTCGGTCCGCTGCTGGCCGGCGGCCTGATCGCGCTGCTGGCCGAGCCCGGCGCCCCCGGTGTGCAGGACGCCCGCGGCCTGGCGCTGGCCTTTGGCTTCGACGCGCTGAGCTTTCTCGTCTCCAGCTGGACGCTGCGTCAGGTGCGTCTGCTGCAACGCCCCACGCCTGCCCGCACGCCGGTGGGGGCGGCCATTGCCGAGGCCCTGCACCACTGCTGGAACGACGTCGAGCTGCGCACCCTCTGCCTCTACTTCGCCGCCATCGGCTTCTTCGTCGGCGGCCCCATCCAGGTGGCGCTGCCGGTGCTCGCGCAGCAGCAGCTGCCGGGTGGCGCGGCGGCCCTGGGCCTGCTGCTGTCCGGCCATGGTGGCGGCGTGCTGGTGGGCATGGCGCTCTCGGGCCTGCGGCGCCGGCTGGGTCTGGGCAATCTGGGGGCGACTGTGCTGCTGATCGATGCCATCGCCGGCTGCGTGTTTCTGCCCTTCGGCCATATCCACGCCGCCTGGCAGGGTGTGCTGCTGCTGGCGCCGCTCGGGGCCCTGGCCGGCTTCGTGCAGGTGGCCGTCTACACCTGGATGCAGCAGCGCGTGCCGCCCGCCATGCTGGGCCGCGCCATGGGCCTGTTCATGTTCCTGTTCATGGGCATCGCCCCGCTGGCCGCGGCCGCCGCGGGTGCCGGCCTGGCGCTGTGGGGGCCGCAGGCGCTGTTCACATTCAGCGGAGTGGCCCTGCTCGGGTTGGTGGCGCTGGGGCTGCTGTTCACGCCGCTGCGGAGGCTGCGCGACGCGCCGGCCTGAGTCGGGGCCGCGCGGCCGGCCCAGGGTTTCGACGGGTGGCTAGCTGTGAAGGTTCAATAGGTTGTTGCGGGTGTTCACCCGGGGGGATCTTGAGAGACTGGAAATCGCCAAACCCCCAGTCAACTCCAGACCCCGAGCCGGATGAACACCCATAAGAAT
>JBDHSJ010000451.1:0-2615 GCA_039808065.1 Burkholderiaceae bacterium
TACCTGGGGCTGGACCTGGTGCTGAATGCCCAGAAGCCGCTCTCGCCCGCGCACGACGAGATGCTCTTCATCGTGCAGCACCAGACCAGCGAGCTGTGGATGAAGCTGGCCCTGCACGAGCTGAGTGCCGCCACCCGCTGCGTGGCCGAAGACCGCCTGCCCGAGGCCTTCAAGATGCTGGCTCGCGTGAGCCGCATCTTTGAGCAGCTGGTGCATGCCTGGGACGTGCTCTCGACGATGACGCCCACCGAGTACAGCGCCATCCGGCCGTATCTCGGCCCGAGCAGCGGCTTCCAAAGCCACCAGTACCGGCAGATCGAGTTCATGCTGGGCAACAAGAACGCCGCCATGCTCAAGCCCCACAGCCACCACCCGCAGCGCCTGGCGGCGGTGCAGGCGGCGTTTGAGTCGCCCTCGCTCTACGACGAAGCCCTGCGCCTGATGGCCCGCCGCGGCATTGCCCTGCCCTCTGACGTGCTGGAGCGCGACTGGACTCAGCCCTACGCCGCCCACGAGGCCGTGAAGGCCGGCTGGCTGCAGGTGTACCGCGAGCCCACCCAGCATTGGGATCTGTACCAGATGGCCGAGGAGTTCGTGGACCTGGAAGACGCCTTCCGGCTCTGGCGCTTCCGCCACGTCACCACGGTGGAGCGCGTGATCGGCTTCAAGCGCGGCACCGGCGGCACCTCGGGCGTGGGTTATCTGCGCAAGATGTTGGACGTGGTGCTGTTCCCTGAACTTTGGGCACTCCGTACCGAGCTGTAACGCAGCGGAGAATCGCGGGCTCTGCTTCCCACAGCCAGCCCGCACCCATGGACACCCGCGCCCACCCGATCCCCCAACGCCTGGCCTCCGTTCGCGAGGCCCTGCAAGCCGCAGGCAGCCACGCGCTGCTGGTGCCTTCCGCCGACCCGCACCTGAGCGAGTACCTGCCCGCACGCTGGCAGGGCCGCGAGTGGCTGAGCGGTTTCACGGGTTCGGTCGCCAATCTGGTCGTCACGCTGGACGGCGCCGTGCTGTTTGCCGACAGCCGCTACTGGGTGCAGGCCGAGGCCGAGCTGAAGGGCTCGGGCATCGAGCTGGTGCGCGTGCCCACCGCCGCGCCCGGCCATGTGATCGACTGGCTGGTGGGCCACTTGAAGAGCGGCCAGCGCGTGGCGGTGGACGCCCAGGTGCTGGGCCTGGGTTTTGCGAACGCGCTGCAGGCGGCGCTGGGCGCGGCCGGCATCGTGCTGGAGGGCAGCCAGGACCTGCTGGAGCGCATCTGGCCCGCGCGCCCCGGCCTGCCGCCGCAGCCGGTGCATGAACTGCCCCCCGAGCTGGTGGCCCGCCGCCGCGCCGACAAGCTGGCCGATGTGCGCGCCGCCATGGCCCAGGCCGGCTGCTCGCACCACCTGGTCTCCAGCCTGGACGACCTGGCCTGGCTGCTGAACCTGCGCGGCTCCGATGTGTCCTACAACCCGGTGTTCGTGGGTCATTTGCTGGTGAGCGCCGACAAGGCCGAGCTCTTCGTGGCGCCCGGCAAGATCGACGTGGCGCTGCAGCAGGCGCTGGCCGCGGACGGCGTGCAGCTGCGCCCCTACGACCAGACCCTGGACGCGCTGGCGCGCGTGCCGGCTGGCGCCACCGTGCTGCTGGACCCCAAGCGCGTGACCTGGGGCCTGCGCCAGGCCCTGCCCGCGGGCGTGAAGGTCAAGGAAGCCATCAACCCCAGCACCCTGGTCAAGAGCCGCAAGGCCGCGCTGGAGGCTGAGCACATCCGCGAAGCCATGGTGCGCGACGGCGCGGCGATGTGCGAGTTCTATGCCGAGTTCGAGGCCGCGCTGGCGGCGGGCGAGGCCTGGACCGAGCTGACCGTGGACGAACGCCTGAGCGCGGCGCGCGCCCGCCAGCCCGGCTTCAAGGGCCTGAGCTTCTCGACCATCGCCGGCTGGCAGGCCAATGGCGCCCTGCCCCATTACCGCGCCACGCCCGAGAGCTTCAGCCCCTTGGGCACGAACGGCCTGCTCCTGATCGACTCCGGCGGCCAGTACGGCGGCGGCACCACCGACATCACGCGCGTCTGGGCCCTGGGTGAAGTGAATGCCCAGCAGAAGGCCGACTACACGCGCGTGCTGCGCGGCACGATCGCCCTTTCGCGCACGGTGTTCCCGCGCGGCACCCTGGGCCCGATGCTGGACGCGATCGCCCGCGCGCCGCTGTGGGAAGCCGGCCTGGACTTCGGCCATGGCACCGGCCATGGCGTGGGCTACTACCTGTGCGTGCATGAAGGCCCGCAGAACATCTCCAAGGCCATCCCCGAGCCGACCATGGCCATGGAGGCCGGCATGATCACCTCGATCGAGCCCGGCCTCTACCGCCCCGGCCAATGGGGCGTGCGCATCGAGAACCTGGTGCTGAACGTGGAGCAGCCCACGGCCGAGAACAACGCCTTCGGCCAGATGCTCGCCTTCGAGACCCTGACGCTGTGCCCCATCGACACCCGCCCGATCGAACGCAGCCTGCTGCGCGCCGACGAGATCGACTGGCTGAACCGCTACCACGCCACGGTGCGTGAGCGCCTGCTGCCGCGCGTGCAGGGCGCGGCGCGCGAATGGCTGTTGCGCCGCACCGAA
>JBDHSJ010000452.1:0-2609 GCA_039808065.1 Burkholderiaceae bacterium
CCAAGGCCCTGGGCGGGCGCTCGGCGCGCGTCATCGTCACCATGGGCATGCCGGCGCTGGTGTACCGCTTTGTGTTCCGCGCCCACAGCGTCAAGTCTCTGGAGCGCAACATCCTGGGTTTGTGGGCATCGCGCCGGTGCGCGAGACCCTGATCGGCGGCGTCGAGCAACTCGGCGAGGCCGGCGTGGCGCAGTGGGTGCGCAAAATGGAGCGGCTGGGCGCCCAGGCGGAATAAGCCCCCTCCCTACACTGGCGTGATGCAAGCCGCGCCCCTGCACCAGCTCCTGCTCGAAACCGCCCGCGCCATAGCCGCGCTGAAGGCCGGGCGCAGCCTGACCGAGGCGCTGGACGCCTGCCCCGACCCGCTGCGAGCCGGCACCCAAGCCCTGGCCTTTGCCGCGGTGCGCGCCCACGCCCGCACCGGGGCGCTGGTGCGCCACATGCTGCCGCGCGTGCCGCAGCCGGTGGTCGAGGGCCTGCTGGGTGCCGCCTTGACCCAGCTGTTGCCCGGTGCCGGTGCCTACCCCGCACACACCCTGGTGAATCAGGCCGTGCAGGCCTGCAAGCGCGCCGTGCCCGGTCAGGCCGCTCTGGTCAATGCCGTGTTGCGGCGCTTTCAGCGCGAGCAGGCCGCGCTGTTGGAGCGAGTGGCCAGCCAGCCCGAGGTGATGCATGAGCACCCGCAGTGGTGGATCGATGCCCTGAAGCGCGACTGGCCCGCGCACTGGCAGGCCCTGCTGCAGGCCGCCCAGCAACCGCCGCCGCTGGCGCTGCGCGTCAACCGCCGCCAGGGCGATGCCGCCGCCTATGCGCAGCGTCTGGCAGAAGCGGGCCTGCAGTCCCGCCCCCTGAGTGCGCTGACGCCCGCGGGCCTCGTGGTGGAGCCGCCCTGCCCGGTGCAGCGCCTGCCTGGCTTTGCCGAAGGCGCTGCCTCGGTGCAAGACGGCGCCGCCCAGCTGGCCGCTCCCCTGCTGTGGGACGGCGCCGGCAGCCTGCCGCCGCTCCCTGCGACCGCCCGCGTGCTGGACGCCTGCGCTGCGCCCGGCGGCAAGACTGCCCACTTGCTGGAGCTGGCAGATCTCGATCTGCTGGCCCTGGATGCCGACGCCCAGCGCCTGCGCAAGGTCGACGCCACGCTCAAGCGCCTGGGCCTGAGTGCCCGCACCCAGGCCGCCGATGCCCGCCTGGTGCCGCAATGGTGGGACGGCCAGCCCTTTGACGCCATCCTGCTCGACGCCCCCTGCTCGGCCTCGGGCATCAACCGCCGCCACCCGGATGTGCGCTGGTTGCGCCGCGAGAGCGACATCGCCGCCCTGGCCCAGACCCAGGCCGAGCTGCTGGACGCGCTTTGGCCCCTGCTCAAGCCCGGTGGTCGTCTGCTTTACGCCACCTGCTCGCTGTTCAAGTCCGAGGGTGAACACCAGATAGCGGCCTTTCTGCAACGCCAGCCGCAGGCGCGGCGGCTGGATCTGCCCGGCCGCACCGGCCACCTGCTGGGCCTGCCGGACAATGCCTGGGCCGTCCCGAGTGACGGCTTTTTCTACGCCCTGCTGCTGCGCAGCTGAATCCCCCGCTTCCGCCCTGCCGACGTGCCCCTGCGCGCCCTGGTTACCGTTGTCCTGATGCTGCTCCTGCCCGCCCTGGCCTGGGCGCAGGCGAGCGCCAGCCTGGACCAGCTGCAACTCAGCCGCGCTGAAGACGGCCTGCGATTGGCCTACAGCGTGCGGCTGGAGCTTCCGCGCGCCGCTGAAGATGCCTTGCACAAGGGCGTGCCGCTGTACTTCGTGGCCGAGGCCCGCGTGGCACGCAAGCGCTGGTACTGGCGCGACGCCACCTTGGGCCGCGCCGAGCGCCAGTGGCGCCTGAGCTACCAGGCGCTGACGCGTCAGTACCGGCTCTCCACCGGCGGGCTGCACCAGGGCTATGAAACCCTGGCCGAGGCCTTGACCGCCCTGCGTCGTGCCAGCGCCTGGGCGATCGAGCTGCGCGAGGAGCCCGACCCCGGCGCCAGCTACCTGCTGAGCTTCAGCCTGCGCCTGGACACCCGCCAGCTGCCCGCGCCGCTGCAGATCGGCCTGGGCAGCGAGGCGGAATGGGGCGTGCGCAGCGAGCGCCCGGTGCATCCGGCGGAGCTGGGCCTGGCCTCATGACGGAGGTGCAGGGTTCCAGCCGGCTCGGGCGCTGGGCCTGGACGCTGAGCCTGCTCACCGTCGCCGCCGCCAGTGGCGTGCTGGCCTACTTGCTCTCCATCGGCGCCACCACGCCCAGCGGCTTCATCGAGCGGCACCAGGCCTGGCTCTACTGGCTGAACTTGGGAGTGGGGGCGCTGCTCGGCCTGGTGGCCCTGGGTGCGGCGCTGCGTCTCGTCTGGCGGGTGCGGCGGGGCCGTTTCGGCGGGCATCTGCTGGGGCGCCTGGCGCTGGTGTTTGCCGCCGTGGCCGTCGGCCCCGGAGCGCTGATCTATGCGGTGTCCTACTCCTTTGTGAACCGCTCGATCGAAAGCCTGTTCGACGTGCGCCTGGCCAGTGCGCTGGAAGCCGGCCTGGACCTGGGCCGCGCCACGCTGGATGCCCAGGTGCAGGACCTCAGCCAGCTGGCCCGCCAGGGCG
>JBDHSJ010000453.1:0-2604 GCA_039808065.1 Burkholderiaceae bacterium
CGGGCTTGCCGAAGAAGTCGTCCTTGCTGCAGTCCTCGACGATCTTGCCGGCGTCCATGAAGATGACGCGGTGGCTGACCTTCTTGGCGAAGCCCATCTCGTGCGTCACGCACATCATGGTCATGCCCTCGTGGGCGAGCTGCACCATCACGTCCAGCACCTCGCCCACCATCTCGGGGTCGAGCGCGCTGGTCGGCTCGTCGAACAGCATCACGATCGGGTCCATCGACAGCGCACGGGCAATCGCCACGCGCTGCTGCTGGCCGCCACTGAGCTGGCCGGGGAACTTGTCCTTGTGGGCCGAGAGGCCCACACGGTCGAGCATCTTCAGGCCGCGCGCCATCGCGTCATCCTTGCTGCGGCCCAGCACCTTGATCTGCGCCAGCGTCAGGTTCTCGGTCACGCTGAGGTGGGGAAACAGTTCGAAGTGCTGGAACACCATGCCCACGCGCGAGCGCAGCTTGGGGAGATTGGTGCCGGCCGCGGTGATGGACTGCCCGTCGATGACGATGTCGCCCTGCTGGATGGGTTCGAGCGCATTGACAGTCTTGATCAGCGTGCTCTTGCCGGAACCCGAGGGGCCGCAGACCACCACCACCTCACCCTTCTGGATCTTGGTGGAGCAATCGGTCAGCACTTGGAAGCTGCCGTACCACTTGGAGACGTTCTTGATGTCGATCATGGGTGACCTCTCAACGGATGATGGCGATGCGCTTCTGCAGCTTGCGCACCGCCATCGACAGGCTGAAACAGATGACGAAGTAAATGCCGGCCGCCATCAGATAGGTCTCGATCGGACGGTTGAAGTTGCGGCCGGCGACCTCGAAGCCCTTCAGCAGGTCGTAGGCGCCGATGGCATAGACCAGCGAGGTGTCCTGGAACAGGATGATGGTCTGCGTCAGCAGCACCGGCAGCATGTTGCGGAAGGCCTGTGGCAGCACCACCAGGCTCATGGTCTGGCCGTAACTCATGCCCAGCGCATAGCCGGCGTGCTGCTGACCCTTGGGCACCGACTGGATGCCTGCGCGCATGATCTCGGAGTAGTAGGCGGCCTCGAACAAGGTGAAGGTGATGAAGGCCGAAAGCTCGGCACTGATCGGCCCGGTCAGCAGCGGCACCAGCAGGAAGAACCAGAGGATCACCATCACCAGCGGGATGGAGCGCATCAGGTTCACATAGGCGGCGGCCGGCTTGTCCAGCCACCAGCGCCCCGACAGTCGCATCAGCGCCAGCACGGTGCCGAACAGGATGCCGCCGACCATCGCCACCAGGGTCAAGGTGACGGAAAAGATCAGACCCTTCAGAACGAAGGCGCGCAGGAACTCGGCCGAGAGGAAGCTGTAGTCGAGCGTCATTTGGCAACCCCCGCCACGCCGGGCACCTTAGTCCAGCGCTCGATCAGCGAAGCGATCAGATAGACCGAGAAGGCGGTGACGAAATACAGCAGCGTGGCCATGCCATAAGTCTGGGTCGGCCGCGAGGTTTCCTCACCGGCCTGGATGGCGAACTGGATCAGCTCCGGCACCGACAGCGCGAAGGCCACCGAACTGTTTTTGACGATGCTCATGCCCTCGCTGGTCAGCGGCGGAATGACCACACGGAAGGCCACCGGCAGCAGCACATAGCGATAGGTCTGCACGCGCGTGAGGCCCATCGCCAGGCCGGCATAGGTCTGGCCGCGCGGGATGCTCTGGATGCCGGCGCGCACCTGCTCGGAGATGCGCGCCGAGGTGAAGAAGCCCAGGCCAAGGGCGGCCAGCAGCCAGCTGGGCAGCCCGTTGAGCACCGGCACGAAGACCGGCACCACGTGGTACCAGAGGAAGAGCTGAACAATCAGCGGGATGTTGCGGAACAGCTCGGTCCAAGCCTCACCCGCCAGGACCAGGCCCTTGTTCGGTGTGGTGCGCAGCACGCCCATCAGCACACCGAGAAGCAAGGCAATCATCAGCCCGATCGCACTGACTGCTGCCGTCCAACCCCAGGCCGAGATCAGCCAGCCCAGATAGGTCTGACCGCCGTCACCGCCCAGACAGGCCCCGACCGTGCCGTCCACCGTGTCCCTGCACCACAACTCCCGCCACTCGAACGCCATGGCTCTCTCCAAAAAGCGACGGGCGCCCGGGAGCGCCCGTCAAACACCGAACCCTGTACCAGCGCCCTCGGCCGCACGCTCAACCATCAAGGGGCCACCGCGGAACCGGCTTTGCCGGGCCGCTGTTGGCGCCCCCTTGAGGGGGCCGAGGCGGGACACAAAGGGCCCTGTGGGCCGTTTGTGCCTGCCGAGGGGTTGGGCCACTGGCCCAACCTGGCCCGGAGGGCGCCGCAGGCGCATCGGGGGTGGGCCTTACTTCTTTGCGTAGGCTTCCATCGGGTTGTCGTTCGGATTGGCCCAGGCCGCCTTGGTGGCCTCGCTGACCGGCAGGCCGATGCGGGTGTTGGCCGGCGGGATGGGCTGCATGAACCACTTGTCGTACAGCTTGGCAATCTGGCCGCTCTTCATCATGGCCTTGATGGAGTCATCCACGGCCTTCTTGAAGGCCGGGTCGTCCTTGCGCATCATGATGGCGATCGGCTCGACCGACAGCACCTCGCCGACGATCTTGA
>JBDHSJ010000454.1:0-2596 GCA_039808065.1 Burkholderiaceae bacterium
GCCTGCCCGACGGCACGCCCATCGCCATCGTGCCGGTGGCGGCCATCCTGGTGGCCAGCATCCGCCTGCACTTCCTGGACGTGCTGCTGCACCTGCGCTGGGCCGGGCCGCGCGATCTACCTTGCGATGCGGCGGTGCAGCGCGGCCAGGAACTGGGCTGGTTCGAGCATGGTTCGACCCTGGTGATGCTGGTGCCGCCCGGCTTCGAACCCTGCGTGGCACCCGGGCAGCGCCTGCGCATGGGTCAGGCCTTGTTGCGCCGCGCAGCTGTCATCGCGCCGTCTTGATCGCAGCCCAGCATGCCGGGCCATGCGACGCGATCTGCCCTGTGATGTCCGCACCGACCTCGCTTCCGCGCTGCTGGGCGCCCCCGCTCAGGAGATGGACGAGACCGGCGAACTGCGCCTGCGCACCGTCTGGATCTCCGACCTGCACCTCGGCACGCCGGGCTGCCAGGCCGGGCCGCTGCTGGACTTTCTGCGCCAGGTTGAATGCGAAACCCTGTATCTGGTGGGCGACATCATTGACGGCTGGCAGCTGCGCCGCCAATGGTTCTGGCCGCAGCAGCACAACGATGTGGTGCAAAAGCTGCTGCGCAAGGTACGCAAGGGCACGCGCGTGGTCTTCGTGCCCGGCAACCACGACGAATTTGCGCGCCGCTACCTGGGGCACAGCTTCGGGGGCATCGAGGTGCTGGGCGAGGCTATTCACACCACGGCCGACGGGCGCCGGCTCTGGGTTACGCACGGCGACCATTTCGACGGCGTCATCCAATGCGCCAAATGGCTCGCCTACCTGGGCGACTGGGCCTATACGCGCGCGCTGGAACTGAACCACTGGCTCAACTCGGCGCGGGCGCGCCTGGGCCTGCCGTACTGGAGCCTGTCGCGCTACCTGAAGCTCAAGGTCAAGCGCGCCGTGGCCTATGTGGACGATTTCGAGGCTGCAGTGGCGCGCGAGGCGCGTGCCCGCGGGTTGGACGGCGTGGTCTGTGGGCATATTCACCACGCCGAGTTGCGCGAAATAGAGGGGATCCTCTACGCCAACGACGGCGATTGGGTGGAAAGCCTGACCGCCTTGGCCGAGCACCCGGACGGGCGCCTGGAAATCTTGGACTGGAGCACCCGGCTGACCGAGCGCGGGGCGGCCGAGCCGGCCGCCCTGATCACTACCTGAGCAGGGTCAGGCGGGGGACATTTCCACTGGCTGGATGTTCTGCGCCAGCAGGCCCTTGGGGCCCTGGATGGTCTCGAAGCTGACCTTGCTGCCCTGACGCAGGGTGCGGAAGCCTTCCATCTGGATGGCGCTGAAATGCGCAAACACATCCGCGCCGCCGGCCTCCGGTTCGATGAACCCGAAGCCCTTGGCGTCGTTAAACCATTTCACTGTTCCTATCGCCATGGTGTGTCTCCGGGTCTAGCAGGGTGCCGAAAGAAAGCGCGCGATTGTTGAAATCCGTCTTTGGAGCGTCAATTCCGGGCCAGCCCCATCGGTGCAGACCCCAGTTCCCGCCGCTGGAAGTGGGCTTGAAAGCGGCGCCGAACCCCCCAACTCAGCGGCATGGGGCCGGCGTGATGCTGCGCACAATTGACCGCAACACCCAAGCCCCAGCGCCCCATGGGGAGCAGGGGAGATCCCTAGAATCGAACCATGTTTTTGCCCCCGTCTCTCTCTGCGCAGCCCCCTGGGCCCACGCCCCCCACGCCGGATGACGGCGCGGGCTCGGTTGTGGCCGAGCGCCAGGCCCAGCGCACCGAGCCGCCGCGGCTGTATCAGGTGCTGATGCTGAACGACGACTTCACGCCGATGGAGTTCGTCGTCATGGTGCTGCAGGAGTATTTCCGTCACGACCTCGACTCCGCCACGCTGATCATGCTGAAGATCCACCACGAGGGTCGCGGCGTCTGCGGGGTGTTCTCCAAGGACGTTGCGGCCACCAAGGTCGAACTCGTACTGGACGCCGCAAGGCGCGCCGGCCATCCCCTTCAATGCGTCATGGAGCCCTCATGATTGCCCAGGAACTCGAAGTCAGCCTGCACATGGCCTTCGTGGACGCACGCCAGCAGCGCCACGAATTCATCACGGTCGAGCACCTGCTGATGGCCCTGCTCGACAACCCCAGCGCCGCCGAGGTGCTGCGCGCCTGCGCCGCGCAGATCGAAGACCTGCGCAAGAGCCTGGCGCAGTTCATTAAGGACAACACGCCCACGGTGGGCGGTACCGAAGAGGTGGACACCCAGCCCACGCTGGGTTTCCAGCGCGTCATCCAGCGCGCCATCATGCATGTGCAGAGCACCGGCAATGGCAAGAAGGAAGTAACCGGCGCGAACGTGCTGGTGGCCATCTTTGGCGAGAAGGATTCGCACGCCGTCTACTACCTGCATCAGCAGGGCGTGACGCGCCTGGACGTGGTGAACTTCATTGCCCACGGCATCCGCAAGAGCGATGCCTCCGAGCCGCCCAAGGGCCCCGAAAGCAAGCCCGAAGGCGAAAGCGGCGGCCAGCCTCCGCAGGAAGAGGGCGAAGCCCAGGCCAGCAAGGCCTCGCCGCTGGAGCAGTTCACCCACAACCTGAATGCCGCCGCCAAGGAAGGCCG
>JBDHSJ010000455.1:0-2589 GCA_039808065.1 Burkholderiaceae bacterium
AGATCGGGCTTGCGCGCCTTGCGCAGCGCGGGCTGCTCGGGCAGCTGCGGCGCGGCCACCAGGGGCCAGCAGCGCCCGGGCCGGGCGGGCTCCGCCAGCTCGAAGGCCGCCAGGCCCAGCTCGTCATCGGCCACCGAATACAGGCGCTCGCCCCACAGCACCAGGGCGCTGGCCGCGCACCAGGCGCGGGCCCGGCCGTGGCTGTCCTGCAGCTGCAGATCGGCCCGATGCTGCGGTCGAAGCTGGTTCATCGGCGCAGCAGCAAGGCCGGCAGATCCAGTGCACTGCGCAGCCGGGTCGCCACGTCCTGGGCCTGGGCCTCGGTCTCGAAGGGGCCCAGTTGCACGCGGTGCAGGCCGCGGTCGCGCAGCAGGGTCAGCAGCGGGCCCAGTTCGCTCAGGCCCTCGGCCACGCGCTGCTTGAGGCCCACCGCGCTGTCCAGCGCGCGAAAGGCGCCAATCTGCAGCCACAGCCCGGGGCTGGCGGCGCGGACATCGGTCACGGCTTCAGCCAACGGGGGGCTGGGTGCGGCGGCCGGGGGCGTCTGGGCAAACTGGGTGTCCTCGGCCGGGTCATCCGGCCGGCGCCAGCGCCCGGTGCGGATGTCCTCGAAGCTCAGGCGCTGGATCTGCACCGGCGCCACGCCGCGCAGCAGGTCCAGCTTCAAGGCGGCGGAGTAGCTGAGGTCGATCACCCGGCCCTTGCTGAACGGACCGCGGTCGTTCACCCGCACGATCACCTCCCGCCCGTTGGCCGGGTTGCGCACGCGCGCATAGCTGGGCAGCGGCCAACGCGGGTGGGCCGCCGTCATGGCGTACATGTTGTAGGTCTCGCCGCTGGCCGTCTGGCGGCCATGGAACTTGCGCCCGTACCAACTGGCCAGCCCGGCCTCCTCATAGGGCAGGTCCTCCAGCAGCGGCACGTAGCGCACGCCGTCGATTTCATAGGGCTTGTTCGGGCCGCCGGGCCGGATGGGTTCGATGCGCGGCACGGCGTCGGGCACGCGCTGCAGGTCGGGTGGGGGTTGCAGTTCGGGGCCGTCGCGCTCGGGCGCGGCGGGCGGCGTGCGGGTGGCGCAGGCCTGCAGCAGGGCCAGCAGCACAAGGGCGAGCAAGAGGGTCGGTCGCATGGGGGCGCAGGGTAGGGCAAGGAGCAGTCGGCGGTCATTCATTCCACTTAAATACCAAATGCCTGATATGCGATCAGGTATTTGATTGGTATCTTTCGGGCATGAACACTGTTTCCTCCCGGCTGGCCTCGGTGGACGCGCTGCGCGGCCTGTGCGTGGCAGCCATGCTGCTGGTCAACAACCCGGGCGACTGGGGCCATGTGTACGCCCCGCTGCAGCACGCCGCCTGGCATGGCTGGACGCCGACCGACTTCGTCTTTCCCTTCTTTCTGTTCATCGTCGGCGTCTCGCTGGCCCTGGCACTGGGTGCGCGCATCGAGCGCGGCCAGACGGCCGGGTTGCTGCGCATGGTGTGGGTGCGCGGCCTGCGCATCTTGCTGCTGGGGCTGGCCTTGCATGCGTTGGCCTGGTGGTTGATGGACAAGCCCGCGCTGCGCTTGCCCGGCGTGCTGCAGCGCATCGGCATCTGCTTTGCCCTGGTCGGCAGCGTCGTCATCGTCTGGCACGTGCGCGGCCAATGGGCCTGGATCGTCGCCCTGCTGCTGGGCTATGGCGCCCTGCTGCTCTGGGGCGGCATCGCGCCCGAGCACAACCCCGCCAGCCGGCTCGACGCCTGGCTGTTCGGCCCCCATGCCTACCAATGGGACGCCGCCAGCGGCCGCGGCCACGACCCCGAGGGCCTGCTGGCCACCCTGGGTGCGCTGGCCAGCACCCTGCTGGGCTGGCGCGTCGGTGAGGCGCTGCGCCAGGGCGCGCTGCGCACCCTGCTGGCGCTGGGCGCGGGCCTGGCGCTGGCCGGCTGGGCGCTGGCTGCCGCCGGCCTGATGCCCATCAACAAGAACCTCTGGACGCCCAGCTTCGCGCTTTTCACAGCCGGCCTGGCGGCGCTGAGCCTGGCGGCCCTGCACCTGCTGGTGGACCGACAGGGCTGGCCGCCGCTGGGCCGCGCCTTCGGCGTCAACGCGATTGCCGCCTACGCCGGCGCCTGGGTCTGCACCGTGCTGCTGGAAGGCCTGGGCTGGATGCAGCCGCTCTACGCCGCGGGCTTTGGCTGGGTGCAGCGGGCTGCCGGGCCGGAGGCTGCATCGCTAAGCTTTGCGCTCGCCTTCGTGGCCGTCTGGGCGCTGATCGTGCGCGTGCTCGATCAGCGCCGCATCTATTTCAAGGTTTGAGCCGATGACGGACTTCCCCTTGCGCCTGCCCCCCGATGTCCAGGCTGTGCAGATCGGCGCGCACCAGCTGGTCTTCATCGATAACTTTCTGCAGAACCCGCAGGCCCTGGTGGAAGCCGCCTGCGCCGCGACCTACGAGCCCTGCCCGGGCGCGGCCGAGGGCAAGGGCTACCCGGGCATCCGCGCGCCCGCGCCGGCGGCCTATGCCGAGGCCCTGCGTGAGCTGGCCGAGCCGCTCATCCAGATCAACTTCGGCGTGCCCGAGGAACTGCCGATCCGCTCCAGCGT
>JBDHSJ010000456.1:0-2579 GCA_039808065.1 Burkholderiaceae bacterium
ATGCCGCCGTAGGCCACCTTCAGGTTCGAGACCTGCAACAACACATCTGCCATGGACGCTTCCTCAGTGGGTGGCGGCGGGTGCCTGCGCATGGCCGGCACCCAGATAGGCCTCGATGACCTTTTCGTTGCTCTGCACCTCGGCTGGCGTGCCTTCGGCAATCTGCTTGCCGTAGTCCAGCACGGTGACGCGGTCGCACAGGCCCATCACCAGCTTCACATCGTGCTCAATCAAGAGGATGGTGCGGCCGTCCTTGCGGATGCGGTCGATCAGCTCGCGCAGCACCACCTTCTCGGTCTGGTTCATGCCAGCGGCCGGTTCGTCCAGGGCGATCAGCTGGGGGTCGGTGGCCAGCGCGCGGGCGATCTCCAGGCGGCGCTGGTCGCCATAGCTGAGCGTGCGGGCGCGGAAGTCGGCGTGGCGGCCAATGCCCACGTAGTCCAGAAGCTCGCGGGCGCGCGCGGCGATCTCGGCTTCCTCTTTCTTGAAGGACGGCGTGCGGAAGATCGCCCCGAGCAGACCGCTGTGGGTGCGCACATGGCGCCCCACCATCACGTTCTCCAGGGCCGTCATCTCGGGGAAGAGACGGATGTTCTGGAACGTGCGCGCAATGCCGGCCTTCGCCACCAGGTGCACGGCGGCCGGCCGGTAGGGCATGCCGCCCAGCTCGAAGCTGCCGCCATCCGGTGTGTACAGGCCAGTGATGACGTTGAAGAACGTGGTCTTGCCGGCACCGTTGGGGCCGATCAGGCCGTAGACCTGGCCCTTGCGGATTTCAACGCCGACCTCGGAGAGCGCCTGCAAGCCGCCGAAGCGCTTGGAGACCCCCTGGACTTTCAAGACGATGTCCGTGCTCATGGTGTTCAGGCGGGAGTGTTCGGAGCGGGCTTGCCGTGCTCGGGCGCGGGCCACAGGCCGCGCGGGCGCATCAGCATGATGACGATCATGGCCAGGGCGACGAGGGCCTGGCGCAGGATGGCGGCGTCAATGCGGCCGTCGGTCATCTGCTGGATGTCACCCGCCACATAGCGCAGCACTTCAGGTAGCGCCGCCAGCAGCAGGGCGCCCAGGATGACGCCGGGCAGATGACCCATGCCGCCGAGCACCACCATGGCGACGATCAGCACCGACTCCTGCAGGCTGAAGGACTCGGGGCTGACGAAGCCTTGGAAGCCCGCGAACATCGCCCCGGCCACGCCGCCGAAGGTGGCGCCCATGCCGAAGGCCAGCAGCTTGAGGTTGCGGGTGTTGATGCCCATGGCCTTGGCGGCGATCTCATCCTCACGGATGGCCATCCAGGCGCGGCCGATGCGCGAGTTTTCCAGCCGATAGCAAATCAGCACGGAAACCACCACCAGCGCGAGGAACAGGTAGTAGTGCAGGGTCACGCCCGGCAGTTCAAGCCCCAGGACCGTGATCTTCTGCGACAGCGGCACACCGAAGACGGCGATGGAGTCGATCTGACCCAGACCGCGTGGCCCGTTGGTGATGTTCACCGGGTGCTCCAGGTTGTTCATGAAGACGCGGATGATTTCGCCGAAGCCCAGGGTCACGATGGCCAGGTAGTCGCCGCGCAACTTCAGCGTGGGCGCCCCCAGCAGCACCCCGGCCAGCGCCGCGAGGCCGGCACCGAGTGGGATGGTGACCCAGAGTGGGGTGTGGAGGCCGTCGGGGAACATCTGGGCGATGGCCGGAAAGGTGTCCCAGAGGTGGGGACTGGCCAGGAGCGCGAACATATAAGCGCCGACGGCATAGAAAGCCACATAGCCCAGATCCAGCAGGCCGGCATAGCCCACCACGATGTTCAGGCCCAGGGCCAGCATCACATACAGCAGGGCGGTGTCCATGATGCGCACCGGGCCGGAACCGAACTGCTGTGCGATCAGCGGCAAGATCAGCAGCGCCAGCGCGCTGGCCAGGAAGACGGCAAGTTTCTTGGTCTGTTGCATGCGAACTCCCTCAGGCGCGGTCGGCCACGCGCTCACCCAGCAGGCCGGACGGACGCAGGGTCAGCACCAGGATCAGGGCCACGAAGGCAAAGATGTCGGCGTAATGGCTGCCCAGCACGCCGCCGGTCAGCTCACCGAGGTAACCGGCGCCGATGGCTTCGATCAGGCCCAGCAGCACCCCGCCCACCATCGCACCCGCGAGATTGCCGATGCCGCCGAGCACCGCGGCTGTGAAGGCCTTCAGACCCGGCATGAAGCCCATGGTGTGCTGCGCGGTGCCGTAGTTGGCGGCCCACATCAGGCCGGCCACGGCGGCCAGCGCGGCGCCGATGACGAAGGTGGCCGAGATCACGAAGTCGGGCTTCACCCCCATCAGCGAGGCGACCTTGGGGTTCTCGGCCGTGGCGCGCATGGCACGGCCGAGCTTGGTCTTGTTCACCAGCCACATCAATGCGGCCAGCAGCACGCCGGTGGTCACCAGGATCAGCACCTGGGTGACGGAAATGACCGGCCCGCCAAGGTTGATGGGGTCGGTGGGCAGCAGCAGCGGGAAGGGCTTGGGGTTCGGCTTCCAGATCACCATGGCCAGGGTCTGCAGCATCAGGCTCATGCCCATGGCGGTGATCAGCG
>JBDHSJ010000457.1:0-2566 GCA_039808065.1 Burkholderiaceae bacterium
CCAAGGTCACGCCCAAGGCCAGGGGCGCCCGGCCCCGCGCCCGGACAACCGCCCGCGCTCGGGTGGTGGCAAGCCCGCCGCCCTGCTCGGCGGCCGTCCGCCGCGCGGCGAGTAAGTCACTCAAAGGCGCCTGCGGGCGCCTTTTTCATTCCCCCACCGCGGCCCGGTAGGCGTGCCAGCTGGCATGCCCGATCACCGGCGCCAGCACCGGCAGGCCCGCGAACCAGGGCAGCAGGGCCAACACCACCAGCAGGGTCACCAGGGCGCCCCAGAGCAGCATCACGCCGGGCTGGGTCAGCACCAGGCGCAGGCTGGTGAGCGCAGCCGTCACGGCGTCCACCGGGCGGTCCAGCAGCATCGGGATCGAGACCACGCTGATGGCATAGATCAGGCCGGCAAACACCGCACCCACGCCCAGGTAGGCCACGATGAAGCCCAGATTCTCCGGATTCACCAGGGCCAGCAGCGAGCCCTTGAAATCGGGCATGCCGTCGAAGCTGACGGCAAACACCACCAGGGCGGCGCGGCCCCAGACCATTTCCAGCACCAGCAGCACCATGCCGAACAAGGCCAGCGGGCCGATGCGGCTCTCAAAGGCCAGCAAGGCGTCGCCGAAGTCCGGGCGCTCGCCGCGCTCTAGGCATTGGCTGACGCGGTACAGGCCCAGGCACAGCACCGGCCCCACCAGCAGGAAGCCAGCCGCCAGCGCCAAGACGTAGGCGGGCGCGTGCTCATAGACCTTCAGCAGGGCCCAGCCCATCACCATGAAGGCCGAGCCGAAGAACAGGCCGATGAAGGGGGCGCGCAGAAAGTCGCGCAAGCCCAGGCGCAGCCACTGGAACGGCGCGCCCCAGCCCAGCGGACGCAGCGGGATGCTGAAGGCGCCCGCCTGGGACACCGGTTGGGGGGCTGGATCGGGTTCGGTCATGGTCGCGTCGCTCATGGCGCGCGAGGGTCTCCGGGTCGGGCCTCCTGCGCATCGGGACAAACCACCAAAGGCAGGTCCAGGCGCTGCGCCAGTTCACGCAACTCGGCCCGGGTCTTCCCCAGGCACCAGGTGGCCACGGCCTGGTGGCGCTCGGGGCGCAGCCAGGCGGCAGGGGAGGCGGGGGGCAGGCCGATCAGCTCGGCCAGGCGCTGGGCGAAGTGTGGCTCGAGCGCCGCAATCGCCACCCGGCCATCCCGACAAGGCAGCACCTGGTAGAGCGCATGCGCACCGCCCAGCAGACCACCGGGCGCTGTCAGGCCCCAGCGCAGGGGGGCAGCGAGGGCATGGGCGGCGTCGGCCAAGCCGACTTCCAGCCGGCGCGGCTTGGTGCCCTGGGCACGGCCCAATGCGGCCTGCAGCACCGCCTGCACCGCCTGCTCGGCGCCGCTCATGTCGGCCAGCAAGGTAGGCGGCAGGCCGCTTGCGGTCAGCAGGCCCGCTTCGGCCTGGTAAGTCAAGTCGTGCCCAGCCTCTTCGGCCCGTTCCCCACGCCCACCCACGATGGCCACCTGCCAGAGCTGCGGGTGCTGGCGCTGCAGCGCGCGCCAGCCCAGGCCCAGGCGTTGCAGGGCGCTGGGGCGGAACGAAGTCAACAGCACATCGCAGCGCGCCAGCTCACGCTGCAGACCGGCCTGTCCGGCCGCCCGCTTCAGATCCAGCTGCACGACCTGCACGCCCTCGTGCAGTTCCTTGTACAGCGCGGGAGAGAAGCCCGCCACCGGGTCACCGGCCGGCGGTTCGATCTTGCGCACGGTGGCGCCGAGGGCCCGGCAGGCCTGCAGCGCCACCGGGGCGGGCAGGTTCAGGCCGAGGCTGAGGATGCGCAAGCCGCGCAGGGGGCGAAAAGAGGGGACGGACATGCTCGGGGATGATAGGCAGATGCCCTCCCCGACCCCCGAGATCCACCCGCCGCTGGAGCCGGCGACCCTGAACACAAGCGACCCCCAGCATTGGCGCTCCGAGCGCTTCCAGGACGGCTACGCCTCCCGTGCCGGCGCCTTGGCTCAGGCGCGCGAGGTCTTTCTGCACGGCTGCGGCCTGCCCAACGCCTGGCAGGAGCGTGAGTACTTCACCGTCCTGGAAACCGGCTTCGGCCTGGGCAACAACTTTCTTGCGACGTGGCAGGCCTGGCGCGGCGACCCCCGGCGCCCGCGCCGCCTGTTCTTTCTGAGCCTGGAGCGCTACCCGCTGCAGCAGAGCGAACTGGCCGCCGCCCACGCGGATTCCGAGCTGGCCGATCTGGCCCAGCAGTTGGTCACGCAATGGCCGCCACTGGCACCCGGTCTGCACCGGCTCGATTTCGAAGGCGGTGCCCTCAGCCTGCTGCTGGCCCTGGGGGACATCCAGAGCACCCTGCCCGCCTTCCGCGCCGAGGTGGACGCCTTCTTTCTGGACGGCTTCGCCCCCGACCGCAACCCCGCCATGTGGGACGCCCGCACCCTGCAGACCCTGGCCCGGCTGGCGCGCCCGGGCGCACGCGCCGCCACCTGGAGCGTGGCGCGCGCCACGCGCGACGCGCTGACGCAGGCCGGCTTTGCGGTGCAGCGCGTGCCGGGCTTCGGCGGCAAGGCCCAGCGC
>JBDHSJ010000458.1:0-2533 GCA_039808065.1 Burkholderiaceae bacterium
CTGAGCCCCGCCTGCGACGGGCCGGCCGCTCAGGCCGGCTCGTCCAGGCGCCGCCACAGCGCCTCGAAGCGTTCGCCGAAGGCGGCGAGCAAGCCGGGCTCCTGGCTCAGCACGAGGTTCTCCTCGTTCAGCTCGCTGGCGCTGCGCGTCCAGTTGTAGCTGCCGTTCAGCAACCAGGCGCCATCGAACAGCGCGAACTTGTGGTGCATGTGCGCACGGCTGCGGTCCACCCGCGTGGGCACGCCGCGCGCCATCAGCTGGCGCACGTCACTGCCGGCGTCGAAGGCCTTGTCGTTGTCGGTGATCAGGCGCAACTTCACGCCGCGCCCCTGGGCGGCCAGGATCTCGGCGGTGATGCGGTCGTCGGAAATCGTGAACACGCACAGATCGACGCTGCGGCTGGCGCCGCGCAGCCGGCCCAAGATGGCGCGCAGGCAGTCCTCACCCGGACTGAAATGCGCACGGCTGGGTGACAGGCCGGCGGGCAGGCGCGCCTGGTCAAGCGCGCGCATCACGCCCTCCAGCCAGGGCAGCAGATCGGCGGCGGCCTCGCCCGCTTCCACGCGCGTACGGGCCAGTGCAAAGGCCTGCTTGCGCAGCTGGCGCAGCCCGTCCTCGGGCGGGTTGGCCTCGCGAAGGGCGGCGATCAGCTCGCGCCGCTCGGCGTCGCTGAGCCGGCTGTCGGCCAGGCTGTCGTCCAGGGCGGTGAGCAGGGGGGCGGGGTTCCAGGTCATCGGCGCATGATCGCTGTCCCTCAGCGTTCGAACACCCGGTAGGTGCGCGTGGGCACGTCCATCACCCAGGCCTGGTACTCCACCCAGCTGATCTTGCCGCGGTTGGGGGGCCAGGGGTCGAGCACCAGCAGGTGCGTGCCCTCGCCGGTGGGCTGGTTGTCGCTCACCATCGCGCTCACCGCCACCCAGTGGCCCGGCGAGCCGCGGCCGGCCGCGTAGTCCTGTGCGCGCCACAGCATGCTGAAGATCAGCGGCGTGCGCTTGAGGGTGTTGACCAGCGCCCCCACGCTCCAGCTCATCGGCGGGTTGCAGCGCAGGCCATGGGCGGCCGCAAAGCGCGCGCCCAGGGGCGCGCCGAGGTCGGTGGCGGAGCCGTTGTTCAGGCCGCCATCGGCCGAGACCATGTCGCGCGGCGTGCGGGCGATCACCGCTGGCACCGTGCTGCGCGTCAGCATGGCCGTGCTGGCCGCCCAGCAGGTGCTGGGCGTGGGCTGCGGAATGTGGGTGAGGTTGTGGTTGGCGCTGGCGATGTTCAGACCCTGGGCCAGCGCGGCCTGGGTGATGGGGCCGGCGACCCCGTCGGCCGACAGGCGGTTCTGGCGCTGGAAAGCCAGCACCGCAGCCTGCGTGCGCGGACCGAAGTCGCCATCCACCTTGAGGCGCGGCTGCGCCCCCTTGGCATTGAGCTGCACTTGCAGCACCACGACATCGAACCCCCGGGAACCCTGGCGCAGCAAGGTGGGCATGGCAGACCTTTCGGCAGCGGTAAGAGGGGGGCGATCTTGGCAAGCCCCGGATGCCGAATTGCAAGCACTTGCAACGACACCCAGGTCACGGGGGGCCGACCGGTGTGACCCTAAGGGCAGCCCGCCTGCGCCAGAAAGCCGCTGAGCGCTCCCAGCGGCGCCAGCTGGCCCTGCTGCAGCAGGTAGACCTGCTGGTCGGTCGAGGACACGCCCACGTAGAGCGCATTCGCGTAGGCGCGGTAGCGGTAGGGCGCCAGGTCTTGTGACAGCGCCGGCGGCTGCAGCAGTGCGGGGTGGTTGCGCTCGCCCCAGTCGAGCAGGCATTCGATGGCCGTCGTGCCCTGGCTCAGCGCCTGGGCCCAGCGCAGGCTGCGGTTGCCGCGGTCGACGATCAGCAGGCGCCCGTCCGCCCCCGCCGCCACGTCCTTGGGGTTGAAGAAGCGCGCCGCGCTGCCCACGCCATCGGCGCGGCCCGCCTGCAGCCCCAGCGGGCTGCTCACCTCGCCCGCGGTCGAAACGTGGCGCAGGCGCTGGTTGTCGGTGTCGGCCACCCACAGCCCGCCATCGGCCGCCCGGGCCAGGCCGGAGGGGAACTGGAAGCGCGCGCTGCGCCCGCTGCCCTCGGCAAAGCCGGCGCTGCCGCTGCCGGCCAGGGTGCTGAGCTGGCCGGCGCCATCGAGCACGCGCACGGCGTGGTTGCTGCGGTCCAGCACATAGACCTTGCCGTCGCTCCCGACGGCCACGTCGACCGGCGAGCGCAGGCGCGCCGCGCCGGTGGCCGCGCCATCCACGAAGCCACCCTGGCCGGCGCTGCCCGCCACGGTGCTGACCAGGCCACTGGGCGAGACGCGGCGCAGGGTGTGGCTGCCGAAGTCGGCCACGTAGAGCGATCCATCGCCCGCCAGCGCCAGGCCCATGGGCTCGTTGAACTGGGCGGCGCTGCCAGCGCCGTCGCGGCTGCCACGCTCGCCGTTCCCCGCCAGGGTGCTGACTTGGCCATCCGGCGCGATGCGCCGCACCGCGTGGTTGCCGCTGTCGGCCACGTAGAGCGTG
>JBDHSJ010000459.1:0-2526 GCA_039808065.1 Burkholderiaceae bacterium
CCACGGTGAACTCGTAGTCCTCTTGCGCGGCGGGCACGCCCTGGGTGGCGACGTCGTAGTCCTCGTAGCGCACGTTGCGGATCTCGCCGCAGGCCAGGTCCAGCTCGCCGCTGGCGCGCACCTCGCCGTCGCTGAGTTCGTCAATGATTTGGATGGGGAGCTTCAGGTCCATGGCCGTACGTCGATTGCTTGAGAGGGAATGGGGGCCAAGACTTGGCGGGCGCGCATTGTCGGGGCAGCGCCTGGCGGCGCGCCTGAGAAGCGCCGCCGCTCCGGCGTCCGAGAAGCCGGCCTTCAGTTTGAGAAGGTTCGGATCAAAGGGCCGGGTCGGCGACGGCCTGGGGCCCTGCCGGCACGCGATCCAGGCGGTGATGCTCGCGCATTTCGATGGCCGTCTTCAGCAGGCCGATCATGCCCAGACCGAAGGCCACCAGGCCGAGCGCCAGCTGACTCACGACCGAGTCCTTCGCCAACGAGGCGCCGACCAGGCCCAGCGCGATCGGCACGAAGGCCTCCAGGGCCAGGATCCAGAGCAGCACCCGGCCCTTGACCGGATCCCTCCAGACGCGCCGCGAGATCTGGTTCTGCGTCTTGCTCGGGTCCTGCAGCGAAGACAGGCCGATGGCCACGCCGCCGTAGAGCAGCACCATGTTCGCCAGGTCGAACACGGGCCCCCAGCCTGCGGTCCGGAAGGCGGTCAGCGCGATCACGGCCTGCACCATGTAGACCGTCGTCACCAGCAGGGCCGGGTATTGCGCATAGCTCAGCCACTGAAACACCTGCCGTGCCTCGATCCCGCGGACAGCAGACGACGGACTTTCAGCTTGGCTCATATGCGGGCGATCGGTAGGAGGGGAGAGCGGGGCGGCGGGAGTGTGCCAGCCGGCAAAATTCACCCGCTTTCCCCCACCCTGCACCGGACCCCATGCCCAAGACCCATCACAAACCCTTCGTCATCGGTGTCGCCGGGGGCAGCGGCAGCGGCAAATCCACGGTGACGCGCGAGGTGCTCGCCGCCATCGGGCCGGAAAAGGTGGCGGTGGTGATGCAGGACGACTACTACCGCGACCAGTCCCACATGCCCCCGGAAGACCGGCGCAAGCAGAACTACGACCACCCGGACGCCTTTGACTGGCCGCTGATGGCCCAGCACCTGGCCGCGCTGCGGAGAAACGAGGCGATCGAGATGCCCGTTTACGACTTCGCGGCCGACAACCGCTCGCACGAAACCATCACGGTGAAGCCCGCGCCGGTGATTGTGGTGGAGGGCCTGTTCGCCCTCTACGACACCAAGCTGCGCAACATGATGTCGCTGAAGATCTACGTCGACACGGCCTCGGACGTGCGCTTCATCCGCCGGCTGCAGCGCGACATTTCCGAGCGCGGCCGCAGCACCGAGAGCGTGGTGAACCAGTACCTGGAAACCGTGCGGCCGATGCACAAGCAGTTCATCGAACCCACCAAGCGCAACGCCGACGTGATCCTGCCGCATGGCGCCAACGGCCCGGCGGTGGAGCTCATCACCACCAAGGTGATGAGCTTGTTGAGGGATATCAAGGGCAGCTGAGGACAGCGGCAAAGACCGGGTGGCTGCGCGCCGCCAGATCCGTACCATCGCGTCACACTCACCCGGAACTCGATCGGGTGCGGGTGCTTCACCCCGCTCCAGCGGGGCGCTTTCGGCAGGATGTGAGAGCACTTCAAGGCCATGAAGGAACAGCCCAAGCGAACGATGACGGCCTCGGTTGCGGGGGTCATGGCGGCGTTCTGCCGCGGCGCGCGGCCTGCCTGCCCACGGCGGTATCGAAGCGGGGCTCTCGCGACGGGCGCGGTGGCAGCACTGCTGTGGCCGCTGCTGGCCACGGCGCAGGCCCCGGCAGAAGCGCCCGTGACCCTGCATTACGTGGTGCGCCCGCCCTACATGATGGTGCAGGGCGAGGGCCTGGCCGGCTTGACGGGAGGCCCTTCGTACCAGGCCTTCAAGCTCGCCCAGGTGCCGGTGCGCCTCGAGGAAACCCCCTTCGCGCGCCAGCTCCGCTCCCTCAAGGAGAACACGGGGCAGGACTGCATGATCGGCATGTTCTGGAAGGCCGAGCGCGAGGAGTTCGGGCGCTACAGCAAGCCGGTCTACCAGGATCAGCCGCAGCTGGTGCTGGCGGCCGCCGGCAACCAGCAGCGCTTCAAGGGCCACGCCACGATCGAGGACCTGTTCAACGACCACTCGCTGCGCCTGCTCGTCAAGCTGGCCTACTCCTACGGCGCGCCGCTGGACGCCCTGATCGAGCGCCTGCAACCCAACCGCCGCGCCACGCCGGACGAAAACCTGCAGATGGTCCGGCAGATCAAACTGGGCATGGCCGACTACATGCTGATGGCGCCCGAAGAAGCCGCCGTCGCCATCGAGGCCGCCGGCTTCAAGCCCGCCGACTTCGTGCAACTCCGCTACGCCAACATGCCGCCCGGTGAGCAGCGGCATCTGCTGTGCAGCAAGAACGTGCCGGCGGAGGTGATGCAGCGGCTGGACGC
>JBDHSJ010000460.1:0-2526 GCA_039808065.1 Burkholderiaceae bacterium
CATCGACCGCGGCCGCGTCAAGCGCGTGCTGCTGCAGGGCGAGGCTGCCTACCGTGCCGACCCCGAGGCGCTGCGCCACTGGTATGTGCGCAATGGCAGCGGGCAGATGGTCTCCTTCGCCGCCTTCGCCAGCAGCCGCTGGGTCAGCGGGCCGCGCCAGCTGGTGCGCTACAACGGCAGCTCGGCCTATGAGATCCAGGCCGATGTGCCGCCCGGCATCAGCTCGGGCGCGGCCATGAAGGCGATGGAAGAGGTGCTGCGCGAGCTGCCGCCCGGCATCGGCTACGAGTGGTCGGGCCGCAGCTACCAGGAGCGCCTCAGCGGCGACCAGGCGCCGCTGCTGTACGCCGTTTCGGTGCTGTTCATCTTTCTGTGCCTGGCGGCGCTGTACGAGAGCTGGTCGGTGCCCTTCAGCGTGATGCTGGTGGTGCCGCTGGGCATCTTCGGCGCGCTCGCCGCTAGCCATCTGGGTGGGCAGCTGAACGATGTGTTCTTCCAGGTCGGCCTGCTCACCACCGTGGGCCTGTCGGCCAAGAACGCGATCCTGATCGTCGAGTTCGCCCAAACCCTGGTGAGCCAGGGCATGGGTCTGTTGGAGGCCACCCTGAAGGCCAGCCGGCAACGCCTGCGCCCGATTCTGATGACCTCGATGGCCTTCATGATGGGCGTGCTGCCCCTGGCGCTGGCCAGTGGCGCGGGTTCGGGCTCGCAGCGTGCCATCGGCGTGGGCGTGCTGGGTGGCATGGCCAGCGCCACCGTGCTGGGCATCTTCTTCGTGCCGCTGTTCTACCTGTGGGTGCGGCAGCGCTTCAGCCGCGCGCTCGCCAAGCCGGCGGCAGGCGCCGCCACCGTCAGTGACTGAAGAGCACCGGCACCGTCATGCTTTGCAGCAGTTCGCGCGTCACGCCGCCCAGCACCAGCTCCCAGGCGCGCGGGTGGCCGTAGGCGCCGCAGACGATCAGGTCGGCGCCGCTGTCGGCGGCGCGTGAGAGCAGGGCCTCGGCCACTGAGGCATCGGGGCTCCAGGCGCGCGCCAGGCGCTCGCCCAGGCTGGGCTGACGCGCCAGCGGCAGCAGGCGCGGCTGCAGCGACACGCCATGGCGGCGCAGATGCGCCTGCACCGCGTTCCAGGCCAGCGGCTCCTCGGCGTCCAGCGCCAGCAGCTCGACCTGGCGCGCGGCACGCAGCCAGGGCAGGGCGTCGTTCATGGCGCGCGCACTTTCGCGCGTGCCGGACCAGGCCAGCAGCACCGTCTGCCCCAGCGTGGGCGCGGCGCCGATGAAGGGCACCAGCAGCACCGGGCAGCTGGCCTGCACTAGGATGCGCGCCATCGCTTCCAGGCTCAGGCCGCGGCCGGGCTCGGGCTGGCTCAGCACCAGCAGGTCGGTGGCGCGGCTGGCCTCGATCAGATGGTCCACCGCCTCATCGGCCCGGTGTACCAGTTCAGCTTCCAGGCCACCGCAGTGCGCTTCCAGCTGGGCCTGGGCCTGGGTCTTCAGCGCCTGCATCTGCTCGGTGACCAGCTGGGTGGCCAGGGCTGCAGCCTCGGGGCTCAAGTAGGCCCCGGAGGCCACCGACTCCACCACCGCGCGCAGGCTGAGCCGCGCACCATGCTGGCGTGCGAGCGTAGCCGCCACGCCCAGCGCATGCTGGCTGGCCGGGCTGGCGTCACCGAAATGAACCACGATCTGGCGGATGCTTTCCATGCTGTGCTCCCGGTGGGGTGGGTGCGCCGATCGTAGGCGCTGGCCTCCCCGCATGCTTGCGGTACATCAATGCCTAGACTTGCGCGCCTTAACGCGGAACCCACCATGAGCCTGAGCCCCGCCAGCCTGCAAGCCCTGGCCGATGACACGGCCTTTTGCGACGCCCTGCTCGCGCGCTCCCGCCACCTGCGCGAGCAGCTTGATGCCCGCATGGAGCAGCTGCTGGTGGACCAGCTCGACGGTCTGGCCGCCGCCTTCAAGCCCAGCCAGGTGCAGGTGGAAGTGGACGAGGCCACGCGGGCGCGCCTCTTTGAGATCGTGGCGCGGCAATGGGCGCATGTGGGCGAGCAGATGCCGCATTTCTCCGTGCTCTCGCACGAGGATTGGCGCCCCGAGCAGCTGAATGCCGAGCGCTTGACGGCCTTCTATGAGACTGGCCGGGGCGAGCTGGTGCTGCTCAAACGCCTGCTCTCGCAGGCCGGCCTGGGCCTGCCCTGCAAGGCGCGCTGCGTGGAGCTGGGCTGCGGCGTGGGTCGGGTGACGGTGCACCTGGCGCCGCAGTTCGGCGAGGTTGAGGGCCTGGATGTTTCCCCCGGCAATCTGGCCGAATGCGAGCGTGCGCTGGGGGAGCGCGGCATTGCCAATGTGCGCCTGACACGCCTGCAGGCCCCGCCCGACATCCAGCAGCTGGCGCCCTACGACCTGCTGTTCTCGCGCATGGTGCTGCAGCACAACCCGCCGCCCATCCAGCACTACCTGCTGCGCGAGCTGCTGGCGCGCCTGCGGCCGGGCGGCATCGCGGTGTTCCAGCTGGTCACCG
>JBDHSJ010000461.1:0-2524 GCA_039808065.1 Burkholderiaceae bacterium
AAAGAAATGCGGGTCGGGGTGCAGGGGTTGAAGACCCCTGCGGGCTGCAACGAAATCACGCTGCACCCCCGAGCACACACGCCATATGCACCTTGCCAAAAAACTGCCCCGTCTCCACATCCCGCATCGCCATCGGCTCCACGCCAAAGCGCTTGAACCCACAGCGGGCATACAAAGATTCGGCAGCCGTATTGCCCTCGGTCACCGTGAGCTTCACCACCCGCACCCACTCCCGCTCACGCGCCGCAGCTAGCACCGCATGCACCAGGTCCGCCCCCAGCCCCAGCCCGCGCGCCTCGGGCGTGACGTACATGCCGAACAGCAGGGCCTTGTGGCAGGTCTTGGGCCGGCTCTCGAACTCCAGGCCCGCGCTGCCCACCAGCACGCCATCGGCAAAGGCGCCGTACACGCACTCGGATGCGTCGGCAGCCTCGCTGCAGCGCGCCAGCCAGAAGCTCATCGGCAGGGCCGCACGCTCGCTCACGGTGGCCGTGAAGGCGTCTGGATGCTCGGCATAGGCGCGCAGGCTCAGGGCGCGGTAGGCCTCGACATCCTCGGCGCCGAGCCGGCGAACGAGCGTGGTGGCGGTCATGCCGGCTCGTGGCAGACGGCTTCGATGTTGTTGCCGTCGGGGTCGATGACGAAGGCCCCGTAGTAGTTGGGGTGGTAGTGCGGGCGCAGACCGGGCGCTCCGTTGTCGCGTCCGCCGGCCTGAATGGCGGCCGCGTAAAAGGCATCAACCTGGGCCCGATTCGCCGCACGCCAGGCCAGATGGCAGGCCGTGGTGGCGGCCGCGCCGCCAAAGGGCGAGGGGCCCTGGATCAGCCAGGTGTCGAGCTTGCCGTCTTGAACAAAGCCCTGCATGCGCTGGCCCTCGTGCTCGAAGCCGGGGCCCAGGCTGTAGCCCAGCGTCGTCAGCGCGGCGGCGTAGAAGGCGACGCTGCGTTCCAGATCGGCAACGCGGAAAGTCATGTGATCGAGCATGGTGTGTCTTCTCTCCCTTTGAACAAATTACTCAGGCCGCCACGGCGGGCAGCCCGCCCAGCAGCAGTTGCGCCACCACTTCGGCCAACTGCGCATCACTCACCGGGCCCTCGGGGCGGTGCCAGGTGTAGGTCCAATTGATCATGCCAAACAGCAGCATGGTCACGGGCTTGGCCAGGCCCGCGGTCTCCAAGCCCGGGCGCAGCGCGGCCAGCGCGGCGGCAAAACCGTTCACCACCTCGCGCTCCAGCTCGCGCACGCGCTGCTGGCGCGGTTCGGGCAGGAACTTCAAGTCCTCGGTCAGCACGCGGTGCTCGTGCCGCGCCGCCGTGTAGACGACCAGAAAGCGCGCCACCAGCGCCCGCAGCTGCGCCTCGGGCTCCAGGTGCTGCGCGCGCACCTCGCGCACCAGGGCGGCCAGCTTCTCGATATGCGCCTCACAAATGCGCGCCAACAGCTCGGCCTTGTCCGGCACGTAGTGGTACAGCGCGGGCTTGCTCAGGCCACAGGCCTGGGCCACCTGGCTCATGGCGGTGCCGGGGTAGCCGTTCTGGGCGAACAGGCGGGCGGAGACGGCGAGGATGTCTTGCTCGCGGGGGTTGGGAGTGCTCATTGAACTGCTCCGCGGACACCAAATCGATCCCTCAACTGCCTTTGAGCCGGCTCTCGAACCTGACTGACTGGATCCATCGCCAACTGGGTCAACACCTCTTGCACGCACTTTTTGTTGACTGCCAAGCCGCTGCGCACGCTCTCATCGAGGTCTTGCATCAGGACCTTCTGAAATTCAGGGCTTAGCTTGCGCTTTCGAGCGACTAAAGATCGAACACTTGAATCCTCATCAAACGCAAGATGCTCGAGGATCGAATGCGGGACGGTTTTGTTGTGAATGACCCAGTTCCGCATACGTGGGAACCTCGCCAGGACGTCCCACCAGACTGCCTCCGGCGCTTCATCTGTGCCCGCTCGCCATTGCTCTTCTGAGCAATCACTTTCGCGGAGTCTCACGAACTCCTCAGCGCTAGTGATCACGGTTCAGCCTCACCGCAAAGCAGTTCACCGTTCATCGAAGCTCAGCGTGACGGTAGGCGTCAACGCATGCGCCTGACACGCCAACACAAAGCCCGCCGCCAGCTCATGCTTCTCCAGCGCGAAGTTGCGGTCCATGCGCACCTCGCCCTCCAGCACCTTGCAGCGGCAGGTGGAGCACACGCCGCTCTTGCACGAATAGGGCACGTCCATGCCGGCGCGGGCGGCGGCGTCGAGCAGGCTGGGGTCGGAGGCCAGCACCTCGATGACGCGGGTGAAGCCGTCGCGGATCACGGTGACCTGGGCCTGGGCCACGTCGCCGGCCTTGATCTCGTGCGGGGCGGGCTTGCCTTGCTGCATCTCGGGCGTGCCGAAGCGCTCGATGTGGATGCGCTCCTCGGCCACGCCAGCGGCGCGCAGCGCTGCCTCGGCCTCGTCGTTCATCTGGTAGGGGCCGCAGATGAAGGCGTGCGAGATGCTGGCCGGCGGCACCAGGGTGTTGAGGAAGGCG
>JBDHSJ010000462.1:0-2523 GCA_039808065.1 Burkholderiaceae bacterium
CAGCATCGCCACGGCGAAGGGCGTGTCGGGGCTGGGGGTCTGCTCCCACATCAACGGCAGCGCCTGCTCGGCGTGGCGGCGGTTGGCCAGGCGCGTCAGCACGTCTTCGCGGGCGGCGCGGTCGCTGCGCGCCAGTTGCTCGCGCAGGGCCTCGTGCTCGCGCTCCAGCGCCAGCACGCGCTCACGCTCGCGGTCGGCATCGGCGCGCGCGTGCTCGGCGCGCGCCATCGCCTGGTCGACTTCCTGGCGGATCAGCAGCACCTCGGTCTGGGCCAACTGCACGGTGCGTGTGGCCAGGCGCTCGGCGCGCATCAGGGCCTCCAGGTCGGTCAGCGCGGCCTCGTGCGCGCCGGCGGCCTTGTGGCATTCGTAGAGCAGGCGCAAGGCGCGGCGCTGCAGGCGCGGCAGGATGGCGTCGCCGCGCAGCTGCAGCAGGCTCTCGGCCGCGGCAATGGCCTCGGCATGCTGGCCGCGGCCGCGCGCCAGCACGGCGCGGTGCAGCCGCGTGCTGATGGACAGGCCGGCGAACTCGTGCTCCTGCGCGGTCTGGTCCAGGTACTCGATGAGCGGCGCGGTCCCAGTCCTGCCCCTGCAGCAGGGCCTCGACGAGGTTGGAAAGCGCCAGCGCAATGCGGTACGGATTGCCCTGCGCCTGCGCGCAGGCCACCGCCTGTTCGGACAGCAGCTGCGCCATCGCCTGCACCACCACGGCCTGCTCGGTCTCGCCGTCGATCAGCAGCTCCTCGTACTCGTAGAGCGTGAAGAAGGCCTGGTTGTTCAGGCAGGCGAAGTCGAGCTCGGGCAGGCCATGCTGCAGCGCAATTTCGCGCGCGAGCTGAGTGGTCTCACGGGCCTGCGCGGGGTTGTCCAGCGCGGCATAGGCATTGCCCAGCCGTGCCAGGGCCCAGCCTTCGAGTTCCGCACGCCCCCAGGTCCGGCCTGCGCCCGGTCCCCCCCCCGAGGGGGACAAGGAAACTTGGGGCGGCCCGGCGTTTCCTTCGGGATCTTGCAGCCGGCGCGCCAGGTTCAGCGCGGAGAGCGCCTGCTCCAGCGCCTCGCGCCCCAGCGAGAGCAGCGAGTAGGCAAGCGACAGATTGCAGCGCGCCTCGCACAGCGGGCCCAGCGCCTCCTGGCGCTCCAGCAGGTGCACGGCCTCGCTGGCCACGCGCACGCAGTCTTGCGGCCGGCCCAGGCGGGCGTAGGCGCGCGCCAGGTCGTTCAGTACGCGGGCCCGCTCGGGGCCGCCCTGGGCCTGCGGCAGCAGGGCTTCGAGCCGCAGGGCCGCAGCGCTGTGATTGCCCTGCTGGAGCAGGGCTTCGGCGCTTCGGCACTCGCTTTCTTGCATGTCAGGCTTGGATGAATTCCCGCAGTTCGGCAGCCAGACGGCGGCGGCTTTCGGCATGGATGTACATCATGTGCCCGGCCGGGAACTGCGCCATGCGGATTTGCCCCTTCAGGTGCGGGCGCAGCGCCATGTGCGCCAGGCTGTGCAGGGCGGCGTCGGGCGGGGTGGCCAGGTCGAACTGGCCGCAGGCCACGTACACGCGCAGGCTGGGCTGGTGGTGCAGGGCCTGGCGCAGCAGCTCGCCGGTGTGCAGGTACTTGTTCTCGAAGCCTTTGTAGCTCCAGCTCTTGTAGAGCGGGGCGAGCAGGTGGTAGGGCGCGTCGCCCATCCAGCCCAGGCGTTCGTGCAGGGTGCGCTCCAGCCCGACGCGGTAGGCACCGGCCAGGTTGGTGTAACTCGGGTCGTCCTCGGCCTTCTCGCCCACGTCGTCGCGGTCGTGGCCGGTGAAGCGGCTGTCCAGCCGGCCCACCACCAGGCCGCGGCCGCGCAGCAGCTGCTTGAAGAAGCGCTCGTCATCCACGCGCAGATGGCAGCGCAGCAGGTAGTCGGCGTCCAGGCCGGTCAGCTCGGCGGCCTGCGCAGCCACTTCGCGGGCCTGGGCTTGGCCCAAGCGGTCGCCCAGCAGCAGGGCGCTGGCGTAGGGGCCGAGGGCAAAGGCCTGGGCGCGTTCGATGAGCGCCTCCACGGTGAGCGCCTGCAACTCCGGCGCCAGCGCCTGGTGGTACCAGGCGGTGGCGGCGTAGGTGGGCAGGAAGCAGAGGTAGGGCAAGTCGTTGCCGCGGTCGAAGCTGAAGGTCTGGAAGTCCATCGCCGGCGAGACCAGCACCACGCCGTTGAGCATCAGCTCGCACTTTTCCTGCAGCTGGCGCGCCAGCGCCGCGGCGCGCGTGCTGCCGTAGCTCTCGCCCAGCAGGTACTTGGGGCTGCCCCAGCGGCCCTCGCGCGTCAGGTAGCGGCGCATGAAGTCGGCAATGGCGTCGAGGTCGCGCTGCACCTCGTGGTACTCGGTGGCCTTCTGGCCTTCGACCATGCGCGAGAAACCCGTACCCACCGGGTCGATGAAGACCAGGTCGGCGTGCGTCAGCAGGCTGTCCTCGTTGTCCACCAGCGCATAGGGCGGCTGGCCGCAGTCGCCCAGGGCATCGCTGTGCACGCGCTGCGGGCCCAGCAGGCCCAGG
>JBDHSJ010000463.1:0-2515 GCA_039808065.1 Burkholderiaceae bacterium
CAGCGCGCCGAGGCCCTGCTGGAGCGGGTGCCGGCGCGGCGCGCCCAGCTGCAGGCCGAGCTGCTGGCCGCGGGCGCCCATCTGGCCGCCGCACAGGGCCACTGGCCGCAGGCGGTGCAGCAGCTGCAGCAGGTGATCGAACTCAAGCGCGCCAGCAGCACGCGCACGCAGACCCAGCGCCGCCTGCGCGAGCTGGCGCCCTGGCAGCTGCAGGCCGGCCAGCCCGAGGCCGCCCTGGCCAGCCTGCAGGAAGCCCACGAACTGGAGCTGGGCGCGCTGCGCGCCGCCCAGGCCGAGGAACTGGCGCTGAAGACCGAACGCCTGGAGCGCGAGCAGGCCGGCCAGGCCCAGCAGGGCGCCGAGCAGCAGGCCCAGCAGCTGCAGCAGGCCAATGCCGCGCTGGGCGAGGCCCTGCGCGTGCAGCGCGAGCTGCTGGATCAGCTGGTGCAAAGCGGCCGCCAGGCCGCACTCGGAGCCATGCTGGCCGGCCTGGCGCATGAGCTGAACACCCCGCTGGGCAATGCGCTCACGGCCGTCAGCACCACGCACGAACGCCTGCGCCAAACGCAGCGCCTGTTCGAGCAGGGCGCGCTGGGCCGGCGCGCGCTGCAGGGCGATCTGCTCGCTGCGCTGGAAGGCAGCGAGCTGGCGCAGCGCAATCTGCAGCGCGTGCTGCAGCTGCTCAGCGGCTACCAGGAACTCAACCCCGAACTGCTGGCCGCGCGCCCGCGCAGCGTGCGCCTGGCCGAGCTGGTGCTGCAGGCCTGGCAGCGCGCCGTGCCGGCCGATGCCCCGCTGCAGCTGGAGCTGCAGGCCGATGTGAACGCCCAGGTCTGTGCCGACAGCCTGCAGGCCGTGCTGGTGGAGCTGCTGCACAACGTGCAGCGCCACGCCTACCCCGCCGAGCAGGGCGGCCGCGTGCGCATACGCGCCTGGACCGCCGAGGGCCGCCAGCACCTGGAGCTGGCCGACGCCGGCCGCGGCATCCCCGCCGGCCTGCTGCCGCGCATCTTCGACCCCTACGTCTCCACCCAGTTCGGCCAGGGCCGCAGCGGCCTGGGCCTGTTCAGCGCCCAGGTGCTGGTGAACACGCGGCTGCGCGGCCAGTTACAGGTGCACAGCGCGCCGGGTGAGGGCACGCGCTTCCTGATCGACTGGCCGGCGACTGCCTGATGCATGCGGCCGGTGGCGTCGTCACCCCAGCCCAGACCCTGCTCGTCACGTGTTCGACGACCTCTTGAGCCCGGTCCAGCAACATGTGGATGAAGCAGGCAAGCAACGCTGACCCTGTGCCTGCTGCTGATCCACCCAGACTTCCCCAGCCAGCTTCGACGACGACGCCCGCATCCGTTCCTGGAACGCGCTTCATCTGCTCAATCTCCATAGGCACGATGCCGGCATCAGCCCCACGCAGTGGCAGAGGGCCCAGCACCCGGCCGAGTACCGCCACAAGATCTCCGTGGCGCATGAGGGCATCGATACCGAGAACCTGTGGCCGGCCCCCCTGGCGCAGTGATCGTCGGCGGCAATGACGTCAGCTACGGCTCACGGCCCAAGGATGCGAAGAACTGGAAGGAAAAAGTGCTGGCCGAGGTGGGCCGTCGGCTTGACCCCACGCGCACGCACTTCCTCGGGAAGCGGCCCTACGAGGACTGCAAGAAGGTACTGCAGGTATTAAGCCTGCATACCTATCTGAGCTACCCCTTCGTGCTGAGCTGGTCGATGTTGGAATCGATGGCTTCGGGCTGTTTGGTGCTGGGCAATGACACAGCGTCGGTGAGGGAGGCGGTGCGGGACGGAGAGAGCGGCTTCTTGGTCAGACCTTTGAATCACCAGGCCTTGGCGCAGTCTGTGGGTGCGGCTCTATCCCTGTCCCAGCCCCAAGTGCATGCCATACGGGTCCAGGCCACGCGGCAAATTGCAGAACGCTGGCCCCGAGGTCGAGGAAGGTGGGCGCTGGAGGAGGTGCTTGCCGAGTCTGGGCAGCGGCACTCTTGAGACGGTGCCCTTGGGTCTTCGCACGCACGTAGGACCAAGTTGGAGCCTGGGGCGTACGGACCCGGCGGATCGGAACGCTGCGCACGCGCAGCCCAAGGGCTTCAGGCACGCAAGCGGATGAAGGCCCAAATCGCAACAGCCATCGCTCCCTCGACCAGTCGAGGGAACTTGAAACAGAAATACGAAGGGGATGAGCAATGGGAGTCGCACACTTTTTGCTGCGCTCGCTTGAAAGTCGGCAGGTGCTTGGACGCACAGCGTCCCAAGTTCAAAGCCAGACCTGTGCAATGGCCTACCCAGCACGGGCAGCAGCGGCAACCCTCGAAGCGCGGTCTTTCACGCATCGCGGTTGGGTTTCACGCGGCGCAGCCGCGTTTGGTGGGCTGCTGCTCCTGGGCGCCTGTGCCGCACCGCCGGACGCACAGCAGCTGGCGTACCAGGAGCGCTATGCCAAGGCCAAGGCCTTGTTCGAGGAGCGCTGCAAGACGGCCGGGGTGGTGATCCACCGCACGGTCAA
>JBDHSJ010000464.1:0-2513 GCA_039808065.1 Burkholderiaceae bacterium
GTCACCGCGCGGCTGGCCGGCCGCGTGGCGCACATCGAGCGCATCCAGGACGAAGCCGAGGCCGTGCTGATCGAGTCCGGCCATCTCGAAACGGCGCGTGCCTACATCGCCTACCGCGAGCAGCACCGCCTGTTGCGTGCCGACCGCGGCTGCATGGTCGATGTGGGGCGATCGGTCAATGAATATCTGGCCCGCGAGGACTGGCGCGTCAACGCCAACGCCAATCAGGGCTATTCGCTGGGCGGGCTAATCTTGAACGTGGCGGGCAAGGTAACGGCCAACTACTGGCTGGAACATGTGTACCCGCCGGCCGTGGGGCAGGCCCACCGCGAGGCCGACCTTCACCTCCACGACCTCGACATGCTTTCGGGCTATTGCGCCGGCTGGTCGCTGCGAACGCTGCTGCACGAGGGCTTGAACGGGATCCCGGGCAAGGTGGACTCGGCGCCGCCCAAACACCTGTCGAGCGCGATCGGGCAGATCGTCAACTTCCTGGGCACGCTGCAGAACGAATGGGCCGGCGCCCAGGCGTTCAGCTCCTTCGACACTTACTTGGCGCCCTACGTACGCGTCGATTCACTGGGCTACGAACAGGTGCGCCAGTGCCTGCAGGAGCTGGTGCACAACCTCAACGTGCCCTCTCGCTGGGGGACCCAGACGCCATTCACCAATCTCACCTTCGACTGGACTTGCCCGGAAGACCTGCGCGAGCAGGTGCCGGTGATCGCCGGGCGTGAGATGCCCTTTGCCTACGGCGACCTGCAGGCTGAGATGGACCTGATCAACCGCGCCTACATCGACGTGATGTGCGCCGGCGATGCCAAGGGCCGCGCCTTCACCTTTCCCATCCCTACCTACAACATCACACGCGACTTCGACTGGGACCATCCCAACTGCGATGCGCTGTTCGAGATGACGGCGCGCTACGGCCTGCCGTACTTCCAGAACTTCCTCAACAGCGATCTGCAGCCGCACATGGTGCGCAGCATGTGCTGCCGGCTGCAGCTCGACCTGCGCGAACTGCTCAAGCGTGGCAACGGCCTGTTCGGCTCGGCCGAGCAGACCGGCTCGGTCGGTGTCGTCACGCTCAACGGGGCCCGCCTGGGTTACCTGTATGCCGGCGACGAGGCCGCGCTGCTGGCGCGCACCGACGAGCTGCTGGACCTGGCGCGCGACAGCCTCGAGATCAAGCGCAAAGTGATCCAGGGCTACATCGACGGTGGCCTGTACCCCTACACCAAGCGCTACCTCGGCACGCTGCGCAACCACTTCTCGACCATCGGGGTGAACGGCGTCAACGAGATGATCCGCAACTTCAGCGGCGGCACCGAAGACATCACCACGCCCTGGGGCGAGGCCTTTGCGCTGCGCTGGCTGCAGCACATCCGCGCGCGCATGACCGAGTTCCAGGAGGGCACGGGCCACCTCTTCAACCTGGAGGCCACGCCGGCCGAGGGCACGACCTACCGCTTCGCCAAGGAGGACCGGCGGCGCTACCCCGGCATCCTGCAGGCCGGAAGCGAGCGCCAGCCCTACTACACCAACTCCACCCAGCTGCCGGTGGGCTTCACCAGCGATCCGTTCGAGGCCCTGGCTCGCCAGGAGCCGCTGCAGCGCCTGTACACCGGCGGCACGGTGCTGCACCTCTACCTGGGCGAGCGCTTGCCGGATGCCCAGGCCTGCCGCAGCCTGGTGCGGCGTGCGCTGGAGAACTTCCGCCTGCCCTACATCACCGTCACGCCCACGTTCTCGATCTGCCCGGTTCACGGCTACCTGTCGGGCGAACACCACTTCTGTCCGCAGTGCGACGAGCTGGCGTTGCAGCGCAAGCGCAGCGCGCAAGCCGAAGCGGCAGCCACCTGAGCCCAAACCGCCGGCGCAGGGTGCGCCGGGCGCCCGCTCCATGCATCAACCCAGCCCCTGAAAGGATCTTCATGAGCCACAGCCAGACCGCCATCCACCACCCGGAACTCGCCATCCACGAGCGCCAGCCCTGTGAGGTCTGGACCCGCGTGATGGGCTACCACCGGCCAGTGGCCTCGTTCAACATCGGCAAGCAAGGCGAGCATGCCGAGCGCCTGAGCTTCGTGGCCAAGGACTGCGGCATGGTGACCGAGGATCCTGCCGAGGCCTCACAGCAGCTTCCGGCCTGCGCCTGAGTGTCATCCATGGTGGCCGCCGATGCCTTGTCGGTGGGCGGCTTCGAGCCTTTCTCCACGCAGGACTGGCCGGGCCGTTTGGCGGCCGTCGTCTTCGTGCAAGGCTGTCCCTGGCGCTGCAGCTACTGTCACAACCCGGGTTTGCAGTCTCAGTGCGCGCCCCAGGCCGGGCTTCGCTGGGCTGACCTGCGCGCGCGCTGGCGGACCCGCATCGGCCTGCTCGACGGACTGGTGTTCAGCGGCGGTGAACCCACGCTGGACCCGGCGCTGCCGTCGGCCCTGGCCGAAGTGCGCGAGGCAGGCTTGGCCACGGCGCTGCACACGGCTGGCGTCTCGGCCGCGCACTTGAGCCGC
>JBDHSJ010000465.1:0-2503 GCA_039808065.1 Burkholderiaceae bacterium
GCGGCCCGCCGGCCTGGGCACCCAGCAGCGGCAGGCGCTCGGTGCCGCCGGCCGCGGCGGCGGGCAGCAGGCCGGCCGCGGCGCAACGTGCCAGCACGTCCTCGGCCATGGCGCGGTAGGTGGTCCATTTCCCGCCGGTGACGGTGACCAGGCCGCTGGCCGCCACGCGCACGGTGTGCTCGCGCGAGAGGCCGCCGGTGCCGCCGCCATCGCCGCTTTCTGGTTTCACCAAGGGGCGCAGCCCCACCCAGCAGCTGCGCACATCGGCCGCCTGGGGGGCGCGGCGCAGCACGCGGCCGGCCTCGCGCAGGATGAAAGCCACTTCCTCCTGCAGCGCTGCGGGCTCCAGCGGCAGGGCGTCGCGTGGGGTGTCGGTGGTGCCCAGCAGGGTGCTGCCCAGCCAGGGCACGGCGAACAGCACGCGGCCGTCGTCGGTGCGCGGCACCAGCAGGGCGTGGTTGCCGCCCAGGAAGGAACGGTCCACCACCAGGTGCACGCCCTGGCTGGGGCGCAGCATGGGCTGTGGCGCGGCCTGGGCGCCGGCTTCGGCATCGGCATGGGCATCAAGCGCGCGCAGCGCGTCCACCCACACGCCGGTGGCGTTGACGACACAGGCCGCGCTCAGCTCCAGGGTCTCGCCACTTTCACGGCAGCGCGCCTGCACGCCGGCCACGCGGCCCTTCTCGTGGCGCAGGGCCGTCACCTCGCAGTGGTTCAGCAGGTCGGCGCCGCGGGCCAGGGCGGTGCGGGCCAGGGCCAGCGCGAGGCGGGCGTCGTCGAACTGGGCGTCCCAGTAGCGCACGCCGCCGTGCAGGGACTCGGGTGCGGCGCCGGGCAGCAGCTCGGACACGCGGCGGCTGCTCAGGAACTCGGTGGGGCCCAGGCTGCGCCGGCCGGCCAGCCACTCATAGGCTTTGAGGCCGAGGCCGTAGTAGGGCGCCTGCCAGAACCGCCGCGCCGGGGTGACGAAACCCAGCGGCGAGGCCAGGTGCGGGGCGATGGCCAGCACGGTGGCGCGTTCATGCAGGGCTTCGCGCACCAGGCCGATCTGGCCCTGCGCGAGGTAGCGCACGCCGCCGTGCAGCAGCTTGGTGCTGCGCGAGGAGGTGCCCTTGGCGAAGTCTTCGGCTTCCAGCAGCGCGGTGCGCAGGCCGCGCTGGACGGCGTCCAGCGCCAGCCCGAGGCCGGTGGCGCCGCCACCTACCACGATGAGGTCGTAGCGCTCGCCGCGGCGCAGGCGCTCCAGCAGCTGGCTGCGTTGCATCAGGAAATCACGGACTGCTGGGCGATGCCGGCATCCACCAGCACATGCTGGCCTGTCATGCCGTCGCTGTCGTCCGCGGCCAGGAAGAGCGTGGGCCGCGCCACATGGCCGGGGTCGAGGCGGATCTTCAGGCACTGCGCGTCCAGGAAGGTCTGGTCGGCGGCGGGGTCGCGGTGCAGCGCGGTTTGGCGTTCGGTGACGATGGCGCCGGGCACGATGGCGTTGACGCGGATGTTGCGCGGGCCCAGCTCGCGCGCCAGCGTGCGCGTCAGGCCCAGGATGCCGGCTTTGGCGGTGGTGTAGCCCACCAGATTGGGCCGCCCGCGCATCCACGACACCGAACCCATGTTGACGATGGAGCCACCGCCCGCCGCCGCCATGCCCGGCGCCACGGCCTGGATGGCGAAGAAGTAGTGTTTGAGGTTGAGCGCCAGGCGGTCGTCCCAGTACTCGGAGGTCACTTCCTCCATCGCGTGGCGGTCATCGCGGCCGGCGTTGTTGATGAGCACGCGGATGGGGCCGAGCTTGGTGGCCACCTCGCCAAGCAGGGCCTGGTAGGCGGCCACATCGCGCACATCGCAGGGGGCGAAGAAGGGGGCTGCGTGGCCGGCGGCGCGCAGCGACTCGATCAGCTCGTCACCGCCATCGGCGCGCAGGCCGCAAAAGGCCACGCGCGCGCCCTGGGCGGTGAAGGCGCGCACCAGCTCGGCGCCGATGCCGGAGCTGCCGCCGGAGATGAAGACGACGCGGCCCTGCAGCGACGGATAGCGGGTGAAGGCCGGGGTGATGGCTTGGGTCATGGCAAGGGGTCCAGCTGGGCCAGGGTGGCGGGCAGGCCGGGCACGTCCACGCGCAGTTGCAGCACGCGGCCGGACCAGGGCATGGCCTCCAGTTCGCCGGCCGGGCGCTTTTCGCGCGCGGTGGTGAGGTAGAGCGTGCGCAAATCCGCGCCGCCAAAGCAGGGCATGGTGGGGCAGCGCACCGGCAGGGGCACCGTGCGCAGCAACTCGCCCTCGGGCGAGAAGCGCAGCAGGCGCGCGCCCTCGAACATCGCCACCCAGTAGCAGCCCTCGGCGTCCACGGCGGCGCCGTCCGGCCGGCCGCCGTAGAGCGCAGGGGCGGCCTCGTCCTTGGGCTCGAAGCGCAGGAAGAGCTCGCGCGGGCCGAGTTGGCCGGTGCGCGGGTCGAAGTTCATGCGGTAGACCACATGGGCCTTGGTGTCGGCCCAGTAGGCCAGCC